>LSKJ01000364.1 GCA_001557035.1 Rhodospirillaceae bacterium CCH5-H10
GCGCAGCCACCGGCAGCGCGACGATGGCGGCGGCCGCCAGAAGAGCCTTCTTCATCAGATATCTCCTTACTTACACAGCCCTGTCGGCAAGACGGCGGGGCAAAAATTCGTTGTGTTAACGAGGGGAATGTACCTGAGCCCCCCCTGCCCACACCAGAAACTAAGGCACATCCCGCTCATTGTTGCCCCCACTGTGGCACCCCAGCCACACTTGGGGATGCTGGAGGCCCCCAATCAATAGTTTCTTCATGAAACCTTAACGAAAAATATACACGAGCGTCGAGTTCGGACGGTTTCTTCATGCTTACGCGAGGGCTGATCGTTGCAACACACTCTCAGAAACCGCAGAATCGCCAGCCTGGGGAGAGTGACCGCACGCGATGAAGCTGTTTTCGGTTGTTGTATCCGTCCTGGTCGCCGGGATGGCCGGGGCAGCGGCCCAGCAGCGCTCACCGGATGGGTTTCGCGCCTGCAACCTGACCGCTCATGAGATCGAGGTTGCCAAGGCCCTGGACACCGGCGTGAGTGACGGCACCAGCCGCATCGTCATTTCGGAAGGCTGGTACAAGCTGCCCCCCAACGCCTGCACCTTCCTGTGGACCGGCCCGCTGCAGTATGGCCAATACCTCGTGTACGCGCAGGACAAGGTCTCGGGGCGCGAGTGGACGGGGACCGTGCCGGTCTGCGTCACGCCTCAGGCCTTCACGATCCGCGCCAGCACCTGTGGCCCCAATCACCAGCGGCGCCTGTTCAGGCAGGTCGCCGTCGGCCGCCAGAACGGCTGGACCCACAATTTCACGCCATGAGATCCTTTTTTCTCGACCAGATCGGCCTTTCGCACCCTCGCCGCTTCGAACGAACCATCGCCTTCCTCGTCGCCTGCATTCTCGCGCTGGTAGTCGGCGCCGTGGCATTGCGGCTGATCATGAAGGACGAGTTCCATTTCAACTCGCCGCGCTTCTGGTACTTCACCTACCTTGCGGGGCTGCTTCTCCTCGCTGTCGCCTGCGCACGACTGCCCAGGCTGACCATGGTCCTGCTGTCCTTGGCGGCCCTGGAAATCGGCCTCGGGTTCGGCACGGCCCTGCTCTACAAGCTGCGCCTTTCCTCGTCCGAAACGCTGTTCGCCCGGGACTATGTGAGGCCACACTACGACTGGCATCCGCTTCTGCAGGTCCGGCAGGTCCCGACGGCCGTGGCCCGCAGCACCCGCGAAGTGGCCTACGTGAACTCCGAAAGACGACGGGGCCGCGAGCGCGATCCCCAGGAACTCAAGAGCAAGTCCGTCGTCGCACTGATCGGCGGATCCACGACGCTCGACATCCTCTCGCGCGAAGGCGAGACCTGGGCCGAGCATCTCGAACGGCTCCTCGGCGCCGACCGCTTTGCGGTCATCAATCACGGCGTGAGCGGCTACACGACATCCGAGCACGTCATCCAGACCGCCTTCTACCAGGACAGTTTCGGCGTGCCGGCCAACTGCGCCGTGTATTACATCGGCTGGAACGACCTCCGGAACGCCCACGTCCGCGACCTCGACCCGGCCTATGCCACCAACCATCTGGTCGGCCAGATCGACGCCCTCGACGCAAGGCGCATCAACGGCCCCGCTTTGTCGGTCTCGCCGATCCTGTCCCTCCTGGGCAAGTTCGCCATCCTCGCCTTCGATACGGTTCGACCGCCTGCTCCCATCCGCAGCGACGGCGGGAAAGGCCCCGATCCGGCCCTCGAGAAAATCTACGCCCGCAACATCGCAACGATATCGGCGATCAATCGCGGACGGGGCATTCGCACGGTGTGGATCGGACAGGTCATGAACAAGGCCAGCCTGAAGGACGACCAGATGGAAGGATGGCTCCCGTTCGTCCGTGACTCCGAGATTCCCGCAATGATCGCCTGGCTGAACGGCATCCTCAAGCGAGAGGCCGAACGGCTGGGTGACACGTACATCGACGTCCCCGCCGACGTACTGGCGCCGGAAGACTTTGGCGACGTCGGGCATTTCAGGCCGAGCGGCTCGCGCAAGTTCGCGGAGCAGATCGCTCCCGCCGTCGGGCGCGCCTGCGCAAGCGGCCCCACCCCGCGCTGAAGCCCTGGGCGACCGGGACAAAGCGCCTTAATCGTCAGCGAAACGTAATGAACCTCAGCCTAGGTTCGAGACCGTGCTCAAGCCCAACATCCTTCATCTGATCGCGGCCCTCGCCGCTGGCGTCACCATCTGGACCTTGCTGCGGGAAGCGCGCGGCCGTTCGCTGACCCCCGGTCAGCTCTTCGCCGCTCTTCCCTTCGCGCTTGCGACCGCGATCCTGCTCCTCGCGATGCAGTCGCCCGACAGCCGGCAGCCGGTGCTCTGGTTGTCCGGACTGGTCGCGGGAGTGGTGGCCGGGGTGGTTCGAGGCCTCTTCCTGACGCTCCAACTGGACCGGATGTATTCCCGCCTCCGTCTGCCCAACGGGCGCGATGGTTTATGGGCCGCCTGCGTACTGACAGTCTCCCTTCTCGCGGCATTCGGCGCTTCCCTCGCCGGTCTTGGGAACCCGATACCCGAGGTGGCCGCCACGAGCGCGGTCGCGGCCTGCGCCGGCTATCTCTGCGGCCGTGCGGGGACCCTGTGGCGGCGCTCTCTCACCGCTCCCCACTCCGCCCTTCATTAGAGGCCGTGCAGGAAAGCGGCGGGAACGGGAACGGGCGTCGACCGTTAAGAGGTCCCCATTTCCAAACGGAGTTCCCCATGCGCACGCTTTTCCTGACGGCGGCCCTCGCCACCACGGCCGCACTCGCCACGCCCGTCATCGTCCTGGCCCAGGGCACGCCGCAGACCGTCCAGCTGGTGAAGGTCGACGTCATGAAGGTCTCGACCGGGTATCGCGCGAGCAAGGTGATCGGCTCGACCGTCGTGAACGAGGCGGGCGACAGCGTCGGCAAGG
>LSKJ01000365.1 GCA_001557035.1 Rhodospirillaceae bacterium CCH5-H10
GGCTGGCTGGTCGAGGCGCAAAGCCGCCTGGAGGCCATCTCGCACACCGTCGTCGGCGCCATCACGCCGTTCAAGCTGGCCGACGTCACCGTCGAGGGGCGCGACTATGTCGAGCGCGCCGATCTTCTTGCCGCCCTGAACGTCAGCCGAGGCGATTCGCTGCTCGGCATCGATCTGCAGGCTTCTCGCAAGCGGCTTGAGGCGATCGACTGGGTCGAGTGGGCGACGGTCGAGCGCCGCCTGCCGGACACGCTCTACGTCACGATGAAGGAGCGCCGCGCCGTCGCGATCTGGCAGAACGGCACGGAGTACACGCTGATCGATGCCAACGGTCGCACCGTGCGGGCAAGCCGCATGCCGCCCGGCGCCGAGAAGCTCCTGCTGCTGGGCGGTCCCGGTGCGCCCGACCATGTCGGCGACCTGCTGTTGCTGCTCACCTACGAGCCGACCGTGGCGCAGCAGCTTCGCTCCGCCGTGTGGGTCGGACAGCGCCGCTGGAATCTCATCCTGAACAACGGTGTCGAGATCTGGTTGCCGGAGGAGGACGCCGTCGCGGCCCTTCAGAATCTCGCCAAGCTCGACGGGCAGCACAAACTGCTGTCGCGTGAATTCGGAGTCGTCGATCTGCGACTGCCCGACAAACTTTATCTGAGAAAGCGCAATCCTGGCGACGGAACGCCTGGGCCAGCGTAGAATCAAAAAAAGCGGAAGTGTACGCGTAGACGGGGGACATCGTGGCGAAGACGAGAAATGGCGTCATTGCGGCGCTCGACATCGGCACCAACAAGGTCGTGTGCTTCGTGGCGCGGGTCGACGGCCAGGGACTTCGGGTGGTCGGTATCGGCCACCAGCCCGCTCTCGGCATGCGCTCGGGCAACATCATCGACATGGAAGCGGCCACCCGGGCGATCTCCTCGGCGGTGTCGACCGCGGAGGAAATGTGCGGCGAGCAGGTCCGCGACGTCATCGTGGGCGTCAGCGGCGGCTCGGCGGCCTCGCACAATCAGAGCCTCGAAGTGGCGATCGGCCATCACGAGATCGGCGAGCGCGACGTCCGCCGCGTCCAGCAGCACATCCAGCTTCCGGCCGAGACCGCCGACCGCGACATCATCCATTCCGCCGCCATCGGCTACACGGTCGACGGCACCCCGGTTCGGGACGCGCGCGGCATGTTCGGCGAGCGCCTCGGAGTCGATGTCCATCTGGTGACCGCGGCGAGCGGTGCGATGCGCAACCTGCAGGTCTGCGTGCGGCGCGCCCATCTCGAGATCGCCGACCGCGTCGTCGCCGCCCACGCCGCGGGCCTCAGCTCGCTGGTCTCCGACGAGCGTGACCTCGGCGTGACCCTGATCGACATGGGCGCCGGCACGACCTCCATCGCCGTCTTCTACGAAGGCCATCTGGTCCACGTCGATTCGATCCCGGTGGGCGGCGAGCACGTGACGCGCGACATCGCCCGTGGCCTGTCGACGCCGGTCGCGCATGCAGAGCGGATGAAGACGCAGATCGGCCGCGCCGTCATCAAGCCCAACGACGAGTACGACATCATCGATGTCCCGCTGATCGGCGAGGAGGATCGCACGCGGCCCAACCACATTCCGCGTTCGATCCTGGTCGGCATCATTCGTCCGCGCGTCGAGGAGACGTTCGAGCTCGTGCGCAGCCGACTCGAAGCATCCGGTGTGGATAAGTTGGCCGGTGGACGCGCCGTTCTGGTCGGTGGTGGCTGCCAGCTCGATGGCGTCCCCGAGGTCGCCGCCGCGATTCTCAACAAGAAGGTCCGCACCGGCGCGCCGCTGCGTCTGGCGGGACTCGCGGATTCGACCGGCGGGCCTGCGTTTTCCGCAGCGGCCGGACTTCTGTCCTTCGCGCTCCAGAACCACGCCGTCGCGCAGGCGCAACCGGCGTCGAGCGAAGCACCGGCGAGTCGCATCGGCCGGATCGGCAGTTGGATTCGAGAAAACTTTTAGGCAATATGTTGTGCGGGATGAGGCAAATCCCACAGGCTATAGACATAAAGACAAGAAAAAGCCGGTGGCGGTGAAGGGTTTCTAATCGAACAGGATGCCCACGCCGTTGCTCCGAGCAGATAACCCCTCGTTTGCGTGGAGAAACCGAATGACCATCAACCTCAGTCTCCCTCAGACGGAGTCCGAGATTAAGCCGCGCATCACCGTCGTCGGTGTCGGTGGCGCGGGCGGAAACGCCGTCAACAACATGATCAGCGCCGCGCTCGAAGGCGTGGAGTTCATCGTCGCGAACACCGATTCGCAGGCGCTCAGCCAGTCGCTCGCCGACCGGCGCGTCCAGCTCGGCATCACCATCACCCAGGGTCTCGGCGCGGGCGCCCGTCCGGAAGTCGGCCGTCAGGCCGCCGAAGAGGCGCTGCCGGAGATCCTCCAGCTTCTCGACGGCGCCAACATGGTGTTCGTCACGGCCGGCATGGGCGGCGGCACCGGCACCGGTGCGGCGCCCGTCATCGCCGCCGCGGCGCGCGAGCAGGGCATCCTCACCATCGGTGTCGTCACCAAGCCGTTCCACTTCGAAGGCCGTCGCCGCATGCAGTCGGCCGAGCAGGGCATCACGGAGTTGGAGAAGGTCGTCGATACGCTGATCGTCATCCCCAACCAGAACCTGTTCAAGATCGCCAACGAGAAGACGACGTTCGCCGACGCCTTCAAGATGGCCGACGACGTGCTGCACATGGGCGTGCGCGGCGTCACCGATCTCATGGTCATGCCGGGCCTGATCAACCTCGATTTCGCCGACATCCGCACCGTCATGGGCGAGATGGGCAAGGCGATGATGGGCACGGGCGAGGCGGAAGGTCCGGATCGCAGCCGCGTTGCGGCCGAATCGGCGATCTCCAACCCGCTGCTGGAAGATCATTCGATGAAGGGCGCCAAGGGCGTTCTCATCAACATCACCGGCGGCCTCGACATGACGCTGCACGAGGTCGACGAAGCCGCCAACCGCATCCGCGAGGAAGTCGACGGCGACGCCAACATCATCTTCGGCTCGACCTTCGATGCCGGCATGCAGGGCCGCATGCGCGTGTCGGTGGTCGCCACCGGCATCGCCGCGATGGCCGCGCAGCAGCCCGCGCCGAACTACCTGTCGCTCGACATGAACCGTCCGATGCAGACGGGCCAGCCGGCGCTCAGCCGTCCGGCCGCGCCGCCGGTCGGTCGCGTCGCCATGCCGGCCGCTGCCGTGGCCCCGGCCCCCGTGATGCCGGCGGCTCCCGTCGCGCCGCCGATGGCGGTTGCGCCGCCGGTCGCCGCCCCCGCGCCGGTCGCGTCCGTTGCGCCGGCCGCGCCGGTCATGGCCTCGATGCCGACGCCCGCGCCGGTGTACGAAGCGCCGGCCTTCGAAGAGCCCGTGATGGCCGAGCCGGTCATGGAAGCCCCGGTCGCGCCGGCGCCGGCGCCAATTCCGGCCCCCGTCGCAGCCGCACCGGCTCCGGCGCCTGTCCAGGCGCCGCCGCAGGCCGCGCCGCAGCGTCCGTTGGTCGACGAGAACGACTGGCGCGTCAGCCGTCCGTCGGCTCCCAAGCCGGCGCCGGTTCGTGCCGAAGCCGTCACGCGTCCGGTCGGTGCGCGCCCCGCAACCGACAGCCGCGCGCCGAACCTGTTCCAGCGCATCACCGGTGCCTTCTCCGCGCCGAAGCCTGCGGCAACCACGCCGGCCGCCGCGCCGACGGAACCGACAGTTGCACGCACCGCGCCGGAAAACGTCGTGCCCGTGGCTCCCAAGGCGCCCGCGTCGCGTCCGGCACCGGTCCAGACCTCGATCAGCCTCGACGTCACGGAGCGTGCGAAGCCCGCCCGTGACGACGACGATCTGCAGATTCCGGCTTTCCTGCGGCGGCAAGCCAACTGACGCAGGAATTCCGGTTATCCACGCATCTTCTCGAGGGGCCGTTGGCCCCTCTTTTTTTCGCAGGCGCGTGATATAACGCGCCGGGCCGAAGTATCACGGATGGGACATGTCGAAGTTGGTTGTGAGTAAGGGACGACGCATCATCGCCGGGCTGACGCTCTCGCTGGCGGTGCTCGGCCTGTCCGCCTGTGGCTCGGACGACGACAAGTATGTCGAGCGCCCCGTCGAGCAACTCTACAATCGCGGCCTCGATGCGCTCGGCCAGCAGGAATACAAGACGGCGGCCAAGAATTTCGAGGAAGTCGACCGCCAGCATCCCTATTCGGTCTGGGCGACCAAGGCGCAGATCATGGCGGCCTTCGCCTATTACCAGTCGAACAAGTACGACGAGGCCATCATCGCGCTGGATCGCTTCATCCAGCTGCATCCCGGCCATCGCGACCTGCCCTACGCCTACTATCTCAAGGCGCTCTGCTACTACGAACAGATCTCCGACGTCGGCCGCGACCAGCGCATGACCCAGCAGGCGCTCGACGCCCTGGCGGAAGTCGTGAAGCGCTTTCCGGAATCGCCCTATGCGCGCGACGCCCGCCTCAAGGTCGAGCTCTGCATCGACCATCTCGCCGGCAAGGAGATGGACGTCGGCCGCTACTACCAGAAGAACCAGCAGTATGTCGGCGCCATCAACCGCTACCGCGTGGTGATCGAACGCTACCAGACGACGACGCACGTGCCCGAGGCGCTGCACCGCCTGGTCGAGAGCTACCTCTCGCTCGGCGTGAAGAGCGAGGCGCAGGAAGCCGCCGCCGTGCTGGGTTACAATTTCCCCGGCAGCGAATGGTATCAGGACAGCTACTTCCTGATGACCGGCGAGGGCACACGGCCGCCCGACGAGAAGCGCGGCTGGTTCTCCAGCATCTTCTGACCGTCCGGCATGCTCGCCACCCTCTCGATCCGCGACTTCGTGCTGATCGAGAAACTCGACCTCGATTTTGCCCATGGCGGCGGTCTCGGCGCGCTGACCGGCGAGACCGGCGCCGGTAAGTCGATCCTGATCGACGCGCTGGGCCTGGCGCTCGGCGCGCGTGCCGAATCGGGCGTGGTCCGGCGCGGCGCGGCGCAGGCGTCGATCGCCGCCTCCTTCGACCTGCCGCGCGATCATGCGGCACGGTCGGTCCTGGCGGAGCAGGGGCTCGACGGCGAGGACGTCCTGACCCTGCGCCGCATGATCGGTGCCGACGGCCGCGGCCGCGTCTTCGTCAACGACCAGCCGGCCTCGGTCGCGCTGCTGCGCCGGCTGGGCGACACGCTGGTCGAGATCCAGGGCCAGATGGACCAGCACGGTCTGCTCGACACCGCGACCCATCGGGGTTCGCTCGATGCCTTTGCCGGCCTCGAGAAGCAGGCGGCGGCCGTCGCGTCGGCATGGGCAGCGTGGCGCACGGCGGAGCAGGCCCATGCCGATGCGCAGGCGACGGCCGAGGCGGCGCGGCGCGACGAGGAGTTCCTCCGCCATGCGGTGAAGGAACTCGATGCCCTGGCGCCGAAGGCCGACGACGAGGAAACACTGGCCGGCGAGCGTCAGCTCATGCGGGCCGGCAGTGCGCTGGGCGAGGCGGTCAGCCAGGCGCTGGGTGAACTGGAACAGGGCCGGGGCGCCGTCGCCAGCCTCAGGACAGCGCATCGCCTGGTCGAACGCAATGCCGACAAGGCGGCAGGTCGTCTCGACGCACCGCTGGCCGCACTCGATCGCGCGCTGAGCGAAGCCACCGAGGCGCAGGCCCAGCTCGAGATGGCGCGCGACGCGCTGGAATTCGATCCGGCAAAGCTCGAGAAGATCGAGGAGCGGCTGTTCGCTCTGCGGGCAATGGCGCGCAAGCACAATGTCGCCGTGGCCGGGCTGGCCGCGCTTGCCGAGAAATTCACGGCGCAGCTTGCGGCCCTCGACGACGGCGAGGCCGGGCTGAAGAAACTTGCCGCGGCGGCGAAGGCGGCCCGCGCAACC
>LSKJ01000366.1 GCA_001557035.1 Rhodospirillaceae bacterium CCH5-H10
CTGCAGGCCAACGCCGTTCAGGACGAGGCCGCGCGCAGCGCGCTGCAGGAGATGCAGGCCCGCATCATGGCGGTCGCCGGCATCCATCGTCGCCTCTACACCTCCTCAGACGTGCGTATCGTGGAACTGGGCTCCTACCTGATGAGCCTGGTCGACGATTTGAGCGCGGCGATCGACGCTGCCGACAAGAAGAACGTCGTGGCGCTGCAT
>LSKJ01000367.1 GCA_001557035.1 Rhodospirillaceae bacterium CCH5-H10
CCTGCATGCCGGGCACCGAAGCGGCCCCTCCGGCAGGTCGCGCCACCACCCTCGCAGCGGCGCCCGGCGGCATCCCGGCGGCGCGCTGGCACACCGTCCTGATCGCGGGCGACAACAACAGCCCGTCCTTCGACAACGGGATCGACGCCCTGCGGGACAAACTCTCGGCGCGCGGCGTGAGGGACATTCGCTTCCTCACTTCCGATCCCGCCCGCAATCCGTCGGCAGAGGTCGCCAGCACGGCAAACGTCTCGAACGCCCTGCGCAATGCCGGCGGTGCGGAAGCCTGCCTGGCCTTCATCACCAGCCATGGCACCGAGACCGGTGTCGTGCTGCGCCAGGCCAACGGCGTGATCCGTCCCGGAGCACTCGACGCCGCCCTGGACGCCGGCTGCGGCACCCTGCCGACAGTCGTCGTGGTCTCCGCCTGCCACAGCGGCGTCTTCCTCACGCCGGCCATGCGCCAGCCCAACCGCGTGGTGCTGACGGCGGCGGCCGCCGACCGCGTCAGCTTCGGCTGCGGCGCCGGCGACCGCTTCACCTATTACGACCAGTGCCTCCTTCAGCAGTTCGACGCCGCCACGACCTGGAGCCAGCTCGCCCAGTCCACGCGCGGCTGCGTTCAGAACCTCGAACAACGCATGGGCATCCGCACGCCCTCGCAACCGCAGATCTTCGTTGGCTCTTCAGTTACCGATCTGCGGCTGCCGGGGCGTTAGGACATTCCTTCACCGGCCGGTGTCTAACGATCAGACGCCGTAACCCTTCACGAAGCCATCGGCCTGATCGTCGAGAAACCGCTCGATGTCGGTCGGATGAGTCGTTGCGCCGCCAAGTTCACGTTGGTGCAGCATCAGAAGCACGACTGGTGACAGCAGGACGAGCGCGGCATTGCGTGTATCGACCGATCGCATCTCGCCGATGGCAACATGGGCATCAAGTCGTCGTTGCAGGGCCTCGATCGACGGCTCGAGTACCAGACTGACGAAACCCGGCCCGACAACCGGGTCACGCAAACCTTCGGTCAGTCCAACGGTGTGAATCTCACCGAGCCCATGATCGAATCCCAAGGCGATATACCCCAATGCCTCGCGAATCGATGCCGCGAAGGGCTCGCGAGGGGTAGCGATATGGGCGAGGTGTGGCCGACCATCAGCGAGATTCTCCGCAAGCAGCGCCAGGATCAGATCCTGGCGCTGCGGGAAATAATGGCGGAGCGTGGGAAGCGAGACACCGCACGCGTCTGCCAGCTGCCGCAGGCTGGCGCCGCTCGCCCCAGGTTGGCCGAGGCGGTCCCTCACTCGAAGAAGCAGCGCACGCCGATGCTCTTCGTACTTCCGGTTTCGGCTCCCCTCGACGCGTCCCATTCATCTACTCTTATTGACTATTCCATTTGGTATATAATATACAGGCGTCCGGTTTGAGCGCCAAGCTCCATAGGAGGGCCACCCATTATGGCTATAGGGCATTCACGAACCCAAATCGGCGCAGTGCTGTCTGCGCAGTCTTCCGTTGCTTCCTCTTCCGTCGAGGAACAGCCATTCGATTCATCCGCTCACCTGGTCGCGTCGGGCTTCCCCATGCGCCGCCTGCAGACGCCGTCCGGCCGGATGGCCGTCTACGAGGCCGGCACGGGTCATCCCATCGTCTTTTTGCATGGCATTGGCGGCGGCGCCTCCGCGTGGACGTGGATCTTCGTTGCCCCTGCCTTCGCCGCGACCCATCGGGTTATCCTCGCCGATTGGATCGGGTGGGGCGCATCGGACCGTCCCCAGCGCTTTCTCCTGTTCGACGACTATGTCGCCTCGCTGGAGGCGCTTCTGGACGATATCGGGTCACCCGCGATCGTGGTTGCGCAATCCCTTGCCGGCGGATACGCCATGGCTCTGGCGGAGCGCAGACCCGACCTGTTCCAGCGCCTCATTCTGCACACCCCTTCGGGAGGGAAGGACTTCGGCAAGGATGCCTTCGGTCCTCTTGCCCGGGCGACCATCACGCCGTTCACCAGCGCGCCTGCCGTCGGCTTCCCGTTCTACCGGCTTCTGTTTCATCGTCGGGCCTTTATCCGCGGCTGGCTGAAGCAGGAGGGCTTTTCAGACGCCTCGGCCGTCACGAAGCAGATCGTCGACGCCTTTCTGTACAATGCCAGAAAGCCGGGTTCGGCCTGGTCGGCGCTTCCTTTTGCGAACGGCCAACTGCGCTACGATATCGCCCCTTATCTTTCTCGACTCCCGGTTCCGGCCTCGATCTTCTGGGGCGCGGAGGAGACGCAAGTCGGCCTGGCCGTCGGCAGACGGCTTGCCGCCCTTCGGCCCGGTCTGCCTTTCACCCTCATTTCAGCCACCAAGGCCTGTCCCGAACTGGAACAGCCGCAAGCCGTGATCGCGGCCATCCGATCCGGAACCGCCGCGTGAGCAGCGTCCTGCCGGCTGGACTTTCAGGCAGGGCACCGACGGAGAGGCAAAATCCACCCAAAGCAGATTTTCGACGGCGCGCTGTCGAAATGAAGTGGGGCTGACGCACATACTCCCGAGCGCCAATCGTCGCTCGGCCGGAGACGCATCTCCGTCCTGAATCGAAAGGGAATGTTCCGATGCACTACATGCTCCTCTTCAACGAGACGGCCGCCGAGCTCGGCAAGCGCACCGATCCGGCGCAGGCGGATACCTACTGGGGTGGCTGGACCGCCTACATGCAGGCCATTGCGCAAAGCGGCGCGATGGTCAGCGGCAACGGCCTGCAGCCGCCCGATGTCAGCACGACGATCCGCGTCGAGAACGGCAAACGCCACGTGGTCGACGGCCCCTTTGCCGACACCAAGGAAATCCTTGGCGGCTACGTGATCCTCGACGTCGCTGACCTCGACGCTGCGCTCGAATGGGCAGCGCGTGCGCCGTGCGTGTCGGCCGGGTCCGTCGAAATCCGTCCGGTGCTGCCGCCTCCGGCCGCGTGATGGACGGGGAGCGCCGCGCCGCCGCCCGCGAAGCGGAGGCCGCGGCGCGATCCTCGTACGGCAAGCTCGTGGCGATCCTCGCGGCGCGCACGCGCGACATCGCCGCGGCCGAGGACGCACTGGCCGATGCATTCGCCGCCGCGCTCGCGCAATGGCCTCGCGATGGCGTGCCCGCTAATCCAGTGGGCTGGTTGATGACGGTCGCGCGCCGCAGCATCGGGCATGCCGCAGGTCGGCGAAGGACGGCGGCGGCGGCGGAGAACGTGCTGCGGATGCTCGACGAGGAACGCGACGAGGCCCGGCCCGATTCCTTCGGAGACGATCGGTTGGCGCTGATGTTCGTCTGCGCCCACCCCGCAATCGACGCCGAGGCACAGGCGCCGCTGATGCTGCAGACCGTCCTCGGCCTCGATGCCGAGCGGATCGCTGCGAGCTTTCTCGTGTCCGGAGCCACGATGGGACAACGGCTTGTGCGCGCCAAGCGCAAGATCCGCGATGCCGGGATCGCCTTTTCCGTTCCCGAGCCACGCGAGGCGCCGGCGCGGATCGATTCCGTACTTTCCGCCATCTACGCCGCCTACGGCACCGCCTGGGAGGATGTGACCGGCGCCGACAGCAAGCTTCGCAGCCTGGCGATTGAAGCGATCTGGCTCGCCCGGCTGCTACATCACCTGTTGCCGGATGATCCCGAGGTCATGGGGCTGCTCTCGCTGATGCTCCATTGCCAGGCGCGCGGCGCGGCCCGCCGCTCCGCAGACGGTGCGTTCGTGCCGCTGCATGAGCAGGACATGACGCTGTGGTCGCGAAGCATGATCGGAGAAGCCGAAACCCACCTGCGCTCCGCTGCCCGAAAGGCCGCACCGGGCCGGTTCCAGACCGAGGCCGCGATCCAGTCGCTTCATGCCCACCAACGGATGACCGGCGAGCGATTCGCCGAGCCGCTCGTGCGCCTCTACGACGCCCTGGCCAGATTTGCGCCGACGACGGGTGTACTGGTCGCCCGCGCGGTCGCTTATGCCGAAAATGGCAACTCCGCCGCCGCGCTGGTGCAACTCGACCAGATTCCCAACGTGGCCCGCTACCAACCCTATTGGGCAGCGCATGCCCGCGTCTCATGGTTGTCGGGTGACGAGGAAGCGGCCTGGACATCGGCACGAAGGGCGGCGGGCCTGAGCAATGACGCCGGCGTGCGGGCCTTTCTGCTCGCCGGCGGATTTCGAGGCAGAGGGCGCTGAAATTCAGGTCGAGAGGGACTTCGCTCGAATACCCGTTCGCGCCGTTACGCGCCGATCACCGCGGTGAAGTCGCAGGTCACCTGGTGCGGGCTGTCGCCCGAAAGCTGAAGCGTATGACGCGCCGGGCGCGAGGCCTCGTCGGGGAACATCTTTACCCATTCGTCGTTCAGCGCGGCGCGGCCGGTCGACGGTTGCTTCATCCAGAAATTGATCTTGATGATGTCGTCGGGCGTGCCGCCGGCGGCTTCGATGCACAGCTTGATGTGCTTGAAGATGTTGGTGACCTGCGCGCCGAGGTCGGGCGGGACGGTGCGCGTGCCGGGCTCGGTGCCGTTCATGATGCTCGACATCACGATGTTGCCGATGCGGCTGGCATTGGGAATCGGATTCTGGTGGCTGTAGCCCGGGTAGTTGACGCTCTTGCGCTTGGCCATCGTTTCTCTCCCTTTCGACGCGGCAGCATTGCATTTCCGACCGCCGGGGCAAATGCTCGCGTCAGGAGGAACGATGACCCAAAGCCAGACAGGTACGCTCGTCGACTACGAGCGGGACGGCGAGATCGTCACCCTGACGCTCAATCGCCCGGACAAGCTGAACGCCTTCAACGACGAGCTGGTCGGCGCGCTCTCGGACGCGCTGCACCGGTTCGACATGGAGGACGAGGCGCAGATCGCGATCATCACGGGCCGCGGCCGCGCCTTCTCGAGCGGCGCCGACGTGAAGCAGCGCCAGTTGCGCAGCCGCGAGGAGTTCCTGCGGCTGGGCGGGCCGCAGGGGCGCGGGACGCACTCTGCCGACCTGCTCACGAAATCGGTGAACTGGAAGCCCGTCATCGCCGCGCCGCACGGCTACGTGCTCGGCCTCTCGGTCGGCATCGTGCTCGAGTGCGACCTGATCGTCGCGGAGGAGGGCACGCGCTTCCAGATCACCGAGACGTCGCGCGGTCTCGGCGCGGGCCGCTACTGGGGCATCATGCAGTTTCGCGGCGGCGGCGCCTTCGCGATGGAGGCGGCCATTGCCGGCCGCTACTTCACCGCCGAGGAGGCGTTTGCCGCGAACCTGATCAATCGCGTCGCGCCCAAGGGCAGGTATCTCGACATGGCGCGCGAGCTTGCCCGCGACGTCGTGAAGAACCCGCCGCTCAGCGTGCGCTCCACGGTACGGACGCGGCGCTGGTACATGGACCGCATGACGCGCGAGATCATGCATCAGACGGCACCCGAGCGGCTCTATCTATCGGAAGACTTCCAGGAAGCGGCGCGGGCCTTCACCGAGAAGCGCAAGCCGGCGAAGTTCAAGGGGCGTTGAACGAACTATCATTGGAGCGCGCCACTCCAGTGGCGCTTATACCTGGTTGACCGGTGAAACTTGAGCGCCACTGGAGTGGCGCGCTCCAATGGCGGTGTTCCTAAAGCCGCTCCAGCGCCATGTCGCGCAGGCGGGCGCGCTGGATCTTGAAGCCGTTGGGTGAGGGCGTCTTGGGGAAGTCGTCGACCGCGAAGACGCGCATCGGCACCTTGTAGTTGGCGAGGCCGTGCCTGCAGTGCGCGATGGCGGCGGCCTCGTCGAGCGTCGCACCGGGGCCGAGGATCACGAAAGCGACCACGCGGACGCCCTCGGGACGCGGCACCGCGATGGCCTGGCAGCCGGCGATGCCCGGCAGCTTCTGCAGGTGGGTCTCGATCTCGAGCGGATTCACCAGGAAGCCTGACAGCCGCAGCACGTCGCCCATGCGGCTGAGGAATGTGAAGCCGCCGCGACCGTCGAGTTCGGCGAGGTCGCCGGTTCGCACGTAGCCGTCGGCGGTCACGGTCTCGGCCGTCGCCGTGTCGTTTCCGTAATAGCCGACCATCAGGGAAGGGCCGGCGCATTCGAGCATGCCCGGCTGGCCGACACCCAGCACTTCGCCCGTCTCCGGATCGCGCACGCGGACATGACCGAGCGGCGAGGTCGGCACGCCGCCGCCCTTCTTGCGCAGCGCTACCTCGGAGTCGATCGGCTGCAGGGAGTAGAGGGCCTGGACCTCGCTCATCCCGTAGAGACCGCAGAGACGCAGGCCGCGTTTCTCGGCCGTCTCCGCGATGTCGTCGAGCGACGCATTGAACGCGGCGTAGCCCGCCCACTTCACCGACGGGAAAGGATGGTCGCCGGGCACCGCGTCGAGCAGACGGGCGTACATGTCGTCGCTGCCGAACAGGGTGGTCGGGCGGTGATGGGCGATCAGCCGCGCGATCTCGTCGATCTCGTAGGACTCGACCAGCACGCAGGGCTTGCCGGCGGCCAGCGTCGCCATCGTCTGGTCGAAGCCATAGACGCCGCACAGAGGCAGGATCGAGAGCGACAGCGTTTCGGGCGCGGTGAGGCCGAAGGCGCGAGCCACCTGCTGCGCGTGGCCGGCGATCGCACCCTGGCGATGCAGGACGAACTTGGGCGCACTGGTCGTACCGGAGGTCGTGAAGATGTTGCAGGGGGCACTGGCCCTTGCGTTGTTCAGGCCGAGACGCGGACGGGAGAGCAGCCGTTCGAAGGGGACGCGCCGCAGCCGTTCGATGGCGGACGGCACCGAAGCAGGCTCGTCGCCGACGGTGACGATGGCCGCCAGCTTGTCGAGCGCATCCGGCTCGATGCCGGCAAGGATCGACAGGAAATCTATTCGCCGGAAGCCGGGGGCGCAGGCCAGCACCTTGGCGCCGGAGCGGCCCACGATGTCGGCGACCTCGACCGAGCGGTAGCGGGTGTTGACCGCCACGGCGATCGCGCCCAGCCGCACGCAGGCGAGATAGAGGATCGGATAGGCCGGCACGTTGGGCAGCCAGAGAGCCACACGATCGCCCGGGCCGATGCCGAGGTCGGCAAGCCCCTGTGCTGCGCGGCGCGCGCATTCGGTGAGTTCGAGGAAGGAGATCGTCCGGTCGCCATGAACGAGGGCCGGCGCATCGGGCGTCTGCGCGGCGATGTCGGCGACCATGGTCCAGACGTCGGCGGCGGGTTGGGTGAGAGGCATGCGGCCGGAGACTACCCGAAGACCGTTTCATCTCAAGCGCGGTGCCTTGACCCGGCACGGCCCTTGCCTGACGCTCGCCATCGGGTTTGGGATTGGGGGTCCTCATGCTGCGTCGAAGCCTGTTTGCTGCTCCGCTCGTTCTTGCCGCCGCATCGGCGCGCGCCCAGCAATGGGTGCCGAAACAACCGATCAAGATCCTCGTGGGATATGCGCCGGGCGGAACGGCGGACATGGCAGCCCGGATCGCGGCCGAAACGATCCAGCGCCAGCATAGCTACACCGTCGTCGTCGAAAACAAGACCGGCGCCGGCGGCTTCATCGCGCTGAAGGCGGTCGCCCAGGCGCCGGCCGACGGCTACACGGTGGGCATCGGCATCATGGGCCAGCTCGCGGTGGGACCCGTGGTGCCGGGTTCGCAGATCCCGCTCGATCTCGACAAGGAGCTGACGCCGATCTGCAATCTGGTCGGCGTGCCGATGGCCCTGATCGTGCGCATGGATGCGCCGTTCAAGACCATTCCGGAGTTCGTTGCCTATGCAAAGGCCAATCCGGGCAAGGTGAGCTATGCCTCGACCGGCCTCGGCTCGACCAACCAGCTCGGTGCGGAATTTCTGGCGGCCGAAGCGGGCGGGCTGAAACTGATCCACGTTCCCTATCGCGGCGGCGCGCCGGCGATCGCGGACGTGGCGGCCGGCAATGTCGACATGTTCTTCGGCAACGTCTCGGAACTGATCGGCCAGGCCCGTGGCGGAAGGGTTCGCGTCCTCGCGCTCGCCTCGACGAAGCCGACGGCGCTGGCACCCGAGCTTCCGCTGCTCACCAAGGATGTGCCCGCGCTCGACATCAACAACTGGTTCGGTCTCATGGGTCCGGCCGGTTTGCCCGCCGACATCAAGAACGCGCTCGCCAAGCTGTTTCTCGATGCGATGGCTGATCCGAGGAATGCCGAAACGCTGGCCAAGCAGGGGCTTGAGCCAATCGGGCAGGGGCCCGATGCTTTCGCCGCCTACATCGTCAAGGACCGCGAGCGCTGGGCGAAGGTCGCCAGGCAGGGCAATGTGAAGGCCGAATAGCAAAGGACGTTTAATGAGTGCGCCGCTTTCCCTCGGCATCGACATCGGGGGAACCTTCACCGACCTCGTCATCCACGATCCGCGCACCGGCCGGGCCGTCATCTGGAAGGAAAGCACGACACCCGACGATCCGGCCCGCGGGGCGCTCGAAGGCACCCGGCGGGTGCTTGAGAAGGCGGGTGCCAAGCCTCAGGAGATTGGCCGCGTCGTCCACGCGACGACCTTGTTCACCAATGCGCTGATCGAACGCAAGGGCGCGAAAACCGGCCTGCTCACGACGGCCGGATTCGGCGACGTGCTGGAGATCGCGCGCGAGCGCAAGTACGAGCTCTACGATCTGTTCATCGAGATGCCGAAGCCGCTGGTGCAGCGCGCCTGGCGCCGCGAGGCGAAGGAGCGGCTGGGGCCCGATGGCAGCGTCGAGATCGCGCTCGATGTCGATGCAGCACTCGCCGAAGTGGCCGACCTCGTGGCGCAGGGCGTCGAAAGCCTCGCCATCTGCTTCCTCCACTCCTATGCCAACGCCGCGCACGAACGGAAGATCGGTGCGGCCGTCGCGGAGCGTTTCCAGAACCTGTCGATCTCGCTGTCGTCCGACATCGCGCCGGAGATCCGCGAATACCTGCGCGCCAGCACGACGGTGGCCAATGCCTATGTCCGGCCGCTGGCCGAGATCTATCTCGAGCGGCTGGAGCAGGCGCTGCGTGCCGAAGGGATTCCGGGCGGGCTGTTCCTCATGCTCTCCAATGGCGGGCTCACCCATGTGAGCGAGGCCAAGCGTGCGCCGGTGCAGTTGCTCGAAAGCGGGCCCGCGGCCGGCGCGCTGGCCGGCGCGTGGTTCGGGCGCAATGCCGGCCTGGAAAGGGTGCTGGCCTTCGACATGGGTGGCACCACCGCCAAGCTGGCGCTGGTCGACGATGGCGAGCCGCTGGTCGCCTGGGGCTTCGAGGCGGCGCGCGAGAAGCGTTTTCTGCGCGGCTCGGGATTGCCCATCCAGATCGCGACGGTCGAGCTGATCGAGATCGGCGCCGGCGGCGGCTCCATCGCCCATCGCAGCGACCTCGGCACCCTGAACGTTGGCCCGGAGAGCAGCGGCGCGCAGCCGGGACCGGCTTGTTACGGCCGTGGCGGTACCGAAGCGACTGTCACCGATGCCGACCTGACCCTGGGCTATCTCAATGCCGAGTTCTTCCTGGGTGGCGCGATGAAGATCGACGCAGTGGCGACGAACGCTGCGTTCGGCAAGCTCGCGGGTGCGCTCGGCGTCGAGCCGGGCCGGGCGGCCTTCGGCGTACATGACGTGGTGAACGAAAACATGGCCGGCGCCGCGCGCGTTGCGATCGCCGAGCGCGGGCGCGTGCCTTCGGAATATGCGCTGCTGGCGACCGGCGGCGCGGGACCCGTCCATGCCTGGCACGTAGCGCGCAAGCTCGGCGTCAGCCGAGTCGTCTGCCCGCCCGGCGCGGGGGCGGGCAGCACCATCGGCATGCTGATGGCGCCGGCCCGCGTCGATCGCGTGGCGAGCTTCACGACCGCGCTGGCGGGAGCCGACCTCGCCGCGGCCGGACGCATCTTCGCCGGTCTCGAAAAGGAATCACTCGACCTGCTGCATCTCACCGGCGCCGACGTCGCCGGCCGCACCGTGCGGCGGCTCGCCGACATGCGTTACATCGGGCAGGGCAGCGAGATCACCGTCGTGCTGCCGCAGGAGCTGACGGAAGGCGCCGTGAAGATCGCCTTCGAGGCCGCCTACAAGGCGCTGTTTGCGCGCGTGCCGCCGGGGGCCGCCATCCAGTTCGTCGCACTACGCCTCTCCGTCAGCGCGCCGATGCCCGGCACCGGCGGCAAGCTCGAACTGCCGCGCCATGCCTCGGACACCGCACTCAAGGGCACGCGGCCAG
The DNA here is from genome assembly GCA_001557035.1 of Rhodospirillaceae bacterium CCH5-H10. Lineage (GTDB taxonomy): Bacteria > Pseudomonadota > Alphaproteobacteria > Reyranellales > Reyranellaceae > Reyranella. Next base: position 10,167 of record LSKJ01000367.1, read on the forward strand.
TGTTCTTTCCCGACGAAGGCAGGACACTGCCGACGCGCGTGTGGGACCGCTATGCGCTCGAACCGGGCGTCAGCATCGAGGGGCCCGCCGTGTTCGAAGAAAACGAAAGCACCTTCATCGTAGGGCCGAACTCGACGGCGCGGCTTCTGGCCGACGGCTCCATCCTGGCGGAGGCGAACTGATGTCGCGCACCTTCGATGCCATCGAACTGGAACTGCTGTGGCGGCGGCTGATCTCGCTGGTCGACGAGGCGGCGGCGGCCATGGTGCGCACTTCCTTCTCGACCTTGGTGCGCGAGAGCTACGACTTCTCCTGCGTCGTGACCGATGCCTCCGGCCAGTCGCTGGTCCAGGCGAGCGAGAGCATCCCGAGCTTCATCGGCACCCTGCCCGAGACGGTGAAGCACTTCCTGCGGCACTTCCCGGAGGACCAGCTTTCGCCCGGCGACGTGCTGATCACCAACGACATCTGGCTGGGTACCGGCCATCTGCCCGACGTGACGCTGGCCAAGCCGATCTTCCGTAACGGCAAACTCATCGCCTTCAGCGCCACGACGGCGCACGTGCCCGACATCGGCGGCAAGATCCGCAGTCCCGAGCCGCGCGAAGTCTTCGAGGAAGGGCTGCAGATCCCGCCGATGAAGATGATGGCGGCGGGCAAGACCGACGAGACGCTGGTGGCGCTGATCCGCAAAAACGTTCGCACGCCCGACCAGACCATGGGCGATCTCTACGCCCAGATCGTGGCGCTCGATCTCATGGAGGACCGGCTGCTGGTCCTGATGGAGAATTACGGCCTGCCCGATCTCACCGATCTCGCGCGCGAGATCCAGGGACGCTGCGAGGCGGCGATGCGGGCTGCGATCCTCGAGCTGCCGGACGGAACCTATCGTAGCGAGCTCAAGACCGACGGCATCATGGACAAGCCCATCACGATCAGGATGGCGCTCACCATCAAGGGCGACGAGATCCTGATCGACTTCGCCGGCACTGACTCGCAGGTCGACCGGGCGATCAACTGCGCCATGTGCTACACCAACGCGATGTGCATGTATGGGGTGAAGGTCTGCACCAACTCCAACCTGCCCAACAACGAAGGCGCGTGGCGGCCGATCACTCTCACCGCGCCGCCGGGATGCATCGTCAATCCGCAATTCCCCGCGCCGGGCGGCTCGCGCATGTTGATCGGTCACTACATCCCGATGCTGGTGTTCGGCTGCCTGGGCCAGATCGTGCCGGAGCGCGTGATGGCGGCCTGCGGATCGCCGATGTGGGGGATGAACCAGTCCGGAGTTCGTGAAGGCGGCAAGCCCTACGCCAACATGTTCTTCTACAACGGTGGCATGGGCGGCAACACGCAGCGCGACGGCGTTACCTGTCTCTCCTGGCCGTCAAACGTCAGCTCGACCTCGATCGAGATCAGCGAACACATCGCGCCGCTGCGCTTCCATCACAAGAAGCTGCGCCCCGATTCGGGCGGTGCCGGCCGTCATCGCGGCGGGCTGGGGCAGGAGATCCTGATCGAGAGCCGCAGCGAAACGCCGATCGCGGTCTCGTTCCTCGCCGAGCGCACGATCTTTCCCGCCTTCGGCATCGAGGGCGGCAAGGACGGCGCGCCGGGGGAACTGCGCATCAACGGCGAAAAGACCGATCCGAAGAAACAGTATGTGCTTAACAAGGGGGACACGGTCTCTCTCGGCACGCCGGGCGGTGGCGGCCACGGCGATCCGAAACTTCGCTCTTCAGCCGCGCTCGCCGCCGATATCGCGGCGGGATATGTGACGCAGCGGTCGGCCTATCAG
>LSKJ01000037.1 GCA_001557035.1 Rhodospirillaceae bacterium CCH5-H10
GCCCCCAACGGGCGCTACGGCAACTGGATCCGCATCGAGCATGGCGGCAAGCTGGCCACCGTCTACGGACACATGCTTGGCTTTGCGCCCGGCCTTCAGTCCGGCATGACGGTGTCGCGCGGCGACGTGATCGGCTTCGTCGGCAGTACCGGCCGCTCGACCGGCGCCCATCTCCACTTCGAACTTCTGGTCGATGGCAAGCCGGTCAATCCGATCACCCATCCGGAACTGAAGCGCGCCCAGCTGCGCGGGCCCGATTTCGAGCGTTTCCGCAAGCAGGTTGCCGCCAGTGTGGCGGAGCGCGATCTCGAAGCGAAGGCTGCCGCCTCAGTCGTCGAGTGACCTGCGCGCCTCGAGCGCGAAGGCCTCTTCCGGCGACAGCACGAGGCGGTGGCGTCCGACCAGGGCGAACCAGACAATTCCCGCGGCAAACCAGGCACCGACGCCCAGCACGCCCGAGACGAACACCGGATCGAGCAGCTGATAGACCAGCGTGACGGACGCGATCACGATGGTGACGACCGCGCCGGTGCGTCCCAGCGGCGAGCGATAGGGGCGCGCCAGGGCCGGCAGACGTGCCCGCAGCACGAGGAAACTGACGGCCTGCAGCAGGTAGGAGAGCATGGCGCCGGCGACTGCCATGTTGAGCAGCATCCCCTGGATCACGGCGCTGCCCTTCTCGGCGCCCATGCCGAACCACAGGGCGAACAGAAGGCCGAGCGCGACGGCGGAGCCGGCGATCAACGCGATGTACGGCGTCTTGTGGCGCGGATGGGTGATCGACAGGAAACGCGGAAAGTAGCCCGCCCGCGACAGCGAATAGATCTGGCGGCCCTTGGCGAAGAGGATGGTGTGGAAGCTCGCGATCAGGCCGATACAGGCGATCAGCGCGAGGAGCTTGGCGAGCCCGCCGCCGAAGGTCGCGCGGAAGCCGTCGAGCAGCGGCTCGCCGGAGCTGGCGAGTTGGAAGCTCCCGGGCGCGACCGAAGGGTTGAGCCACACGATGAGGCCGGCTGAAGCGAAAAGCGTCAGCAGTCCGGCCACGATACCGCGCGGGATGTCGCGCGACGGCTCCCGCGCTTCTTCCGCGGCAAGCGGGAGCTGCTCGATCGCGAGGAACAGCCAGACCGCGAATGGAAGCGCTGCGAGGGCGCCGTGCAGACCGAACGGCAGGAGCGGTCCACCACCCTGCGGCAGTTCCACCGGCTTGCCGTCGGCGCCGGCGCCGATGTTGAGCGCGTGGCGGCCGAAGTCGGCGACGGGAAGCGCGGAGATCCAGAACACGGCGAGGCACGCCAGCGACGCCAGCGTGATGACGACGGTCACCCTGAACGAAAGCTCCACGCCCATGACGTTGAGCGCCACGAACACCACGTAGGCGCCGATCCAGTAGGCTGGCAGCCAGTTCGTTGGCGTCTCGAACACGGCCGCGAGATAGGTGGCGAGGAACGAGACGATGACGGCGGGCGTCAGGACATACTCGACGTTCTCGCAGAGACCGGTGACGAACCCGCCCCATGGTCCCATCGAGGCCCGGGCGAAGGAGTAGGCGCCGCCCGTGTGGGGCAGGGCCGCCGCCATCTCGGCGATGCAGAAGACGAGGCCGAGATACATCACGGCGATGATGCAGGCCGCGAGGGCATAGCCGCCCCAGCCGCCGGCCAGGAGGCCGAGGTTCCACCCCGAGTAGTGACCCGAGATGACGGCCCCGACGCCCAGGGCCCACAGCGAGAAGACGCCGGCATAGCGCCGCAGCCCGCGGCGGGCGAAATAGTCCGGCGTAACGGTCTGGTAAGGTGTCCCCGGGAGGCTCATCCCGCGATACTCGTCGGGCGCGGCGCGGCGAGTCGTCGGCCGTTCCCGGGCTTCGCTCAATCCCAGGCGGCGTCGACGATCTGTCCGGCCTCGGAGAGGACGAGGGTGAGACGGT
>LSKJ01000368.1 GCA_001557035.1 Rhodospirillaceae bacterium CCH5-H10
GGGTACGTTGCTGTCGGCCGCGACGGTCGCCGGCGCTTTCGGTCGCATCTTCTGGGGCGCGCTGGCCGACCTGTTGCGCCGGCCATCCGCCGTGCTGGCCGGCATCGGCGCCATCATCGCAATCGCCGCCACGGTGATGTCTTTCTCCACGCCGGCCTGGCCCACGACGGCGGTGTATATCGTCTGCACGATCCTGGGGGGTACCGCCGTCGGCTGGAACGGCGTGTTCATCGCCGAAAGCGCCTCGCGGGCGCCACCGGGGCGCGCCGCCGAATTCACGGGCGCGACGCAGCTTTTCGTTTTCTGCGGCGCCCTGCTCTCGCCGCTCCTGTTCCGCACCGTGCTGGCCATTACCGGCGTCTATGAAGCGGGCTATCTCCTGCTGGCCGCGGGCGTGGCAACAGCCTCGTTCTTCCTCGGTCGCGCGGCGCTGCGCTGAGGTCGGCTCAGTCCTCGGACAGCGCGCTCTCGTGCCAGCGCCGCAGCAAAAGGTGCGAGACCAGCGCGAGCAGCAGGTAGATCGCGATGCCCGCGAGCGAGATCAGGACCAGGGCCGCGAACATGCGCGGGATCTTGAGCTGATAGCCCGATTCGAGGATGCGGTAGGCCAGTCCCGACTCCCGGCCCCCCGAACCTGCCACGAACTCGGCGACCACGGCGCCGATCAGCGCCAGCCCCCCTGAAATGCGCAAGCCACCCAGGAAATACGGCAGCGCCGCGGGCAACCGCAGGTCGGTCAGCGTCCGCCAGCGGCTCGCGCCGTAGAGTTCGAACAGGTCGAGGAGATTGCGATCGACCGAGCGCAGGCCCAGCACCGTGTTCGACAGGATCGGGAAGAAGGCCACCAGCCAGGCGCAGATCAGCAGCGAGACGTTGACGTCGTCGACCCAGGCGATGATCAGCGGCGCGATGGCCACGATCGGCGTCACCTGCAGGATGATGGCATAGGGAAAGAGCGACAGCTCGATCCAGCGCGACAGCGAGAACAACAGCGCCAGCGACACACCGACCAGCACGGCCGCCACCAGCGCCTGGAGGGTGATGCGCAGCGTCACGAGGAGCGCTGGCCAGAGCGTGCCCCAGTCCGACACCAGCGTCTTCGCCACGAGGATCGGCCCCGGCAGAATGTACGGCGGGATCGCCATCGCCCGCACCAACCCTTCCCACAGGGCCAGCATGAAGAAGCCCATCAGGATGGGCGCAATGTAGCGAGCGCTCATTGCGAGATACACTCGGCCCACTGAGCCGTCGTCCCGACCGGAGCGAAGCGGAGTGGAGGGACCTCTTTTCCTCGCATTGATGGCTTCAAGTTGAAAAAAAGTCTCTCCACTCCGCGCTTCGCGCTCCGGTCGAGACGACGCGAAATGCTCATGCCGCCATCGCTTCCGAGAGCTGCGCGGAGGCGAGCCGGCAGAGCGCGGCATATTCGGCCGAGGTCCCGAAGGTCTCGGTGCGCGGGTAAGGCGCCGGAATGGCGAGTTCGGAGCGCACACGGCCCGGGCGGGCACTCATTACCGCGATGCGCTGCGACAGGAACACCGATTCGAAGACCGAATGCGTCACGAACACCGCGGTGAAGCGCGTGCGCTCCCACAGTTCCAGCAGGTCGGTGTTGAGCTTGCGCCGCGTGATCTCGTCGAGGGCGGCGAAGGGCTCGTCCATCAGCAGCAGCTTGGGCGCCGTGACGAGCGCGCGGGCGATCGACACGCGCATCTTCATGCCGCCCGACAGTTCGCGCGGATAGCTCTTCTCGAAGCCCTTGAGCCCCACGCCCGCGAGCGCTTCGGCGGCGCGCGCCTCGCGCTCAGAGCGTGCAACGCCACGCAGCTTGAGCGGCAGCGCCACGTTGCCCAGGGCCGTCGTCCACGGCATCAGCGTCGGCTCCTGGAAGACGAAGCCGAGATCGGGCCTGCCCTGCGGCCACTCGATCGTGCCGGCGCTGGGCTCGGCGAGACCCGCGATCAGGCGCAGCAGTGTCGACTTTCCGCAGCCCGAGGGGCCGAGCACGCTCAGGAATTCACCGGCCGCGATGTCGAGCGAAGCACCGCCCAGCGCCTGGACGCCGCTCGCGAAGACCCTGGAGACGTCGCGGACGCGGACGAGCGGCATCAAGCCGGAGGCAGCGTCAGGTCGAGACGGGCGGCCCAGACCGGCATCGGCAACGTATCGCGCGTGGCGAGATTGGCCGGCAACGCCGCACGGTCCGACACCTTCGCGAAAGGCAGGACGAGGCCGGCGCGGACGCCGAACACGGCATCGCCGTCGAGATGCTCGTCGTCCTCGGGGAAGAACTCGGTGATCAGCGGTGCGTGGCCCGGCGCCTGCAGGATCATGTGGAGATGGGCCGGCCGCCAGGCGTCGCGGCCGAGCACCCGCAGCATGTCGCCGGCCGGGCCGTCGTCCGGCACCTTGTAGGAAACCGGTCGCACGGTCGTGAAGGAGAAGGTGCCGTCATCGGCGACGGTGAGGCGCGCATGATAGTTGGTCGGCGACTGCGCGCTGTCCTGCTGGGCGTAGAGACCGTTGCCGGCATTCTGCCAGAGCGCCAGCACGGTCCCCGCGGCGGGTGCGCCGTTCTGGTCGACGACGCGGCCGCTCACGACCAGCGGCTCGCCGACCTGACCGCGCCACAGGTCGCCGCCGTTGGGCAGTTCCGGCGCGCCCTCGATATGAAACGGACCGAGGACCGACGACGGCGTGCCGCCCTTCGCGGCATTCACCATGTCGACCAGGGACGAGACGCCGAGCAGGTCGGAGAACAGGATGTATTCGTTGCGCTTGTCGTCGGTGAACTTCGTGGCGCGGGTCAGGGCATCGATGGCGGCGCCCCACTCCGCCTGCGTCACCTTGTTGTCGCGCACGAAACTGTGGAGGTGGCCCGCCAGCGAAACCAGCAGGGTCTTCGCCCGCTCGGAGGGCGCGTTGCGGGCATAGTCGGCGAAGGCCTGCGTGATCGAGGTCGGGGTGAGATTGCGCATGAACGCTCCTGAGGGCGGGCTCCGCCGGCCCGTTACCGTGGCGCCCGCAAGAGAGCGTCGTAGTCGGCGCGCAGCAGCGCAAACAGCAGATGGTCGGCCCACTGGCCGTTGATCCGGAGATACTGCCGCGCCAGCCCCTCTTCGTGGAAACCGACTTTCGTCAGCACGCCCTTCGAGGGCTCGTTGTGCGGCAGGCAGGCC
>LSKJ01000369.1 GCA_001557035.1 Rhodospirillaceae bacterium CCH5-H10
GCGTGGGGCCGGCATCCTTCGGCGTCGACGGCGCCATCTGCGGCTGCGCCGGCTGTTGCGCATTCGCGGCAAGACCGCCCAGCATCGAGCCGGCCGCGATCAGGGAGGCGAGGGCAAAGAGTTTCTTGACGGTCATGACATCCTCGAAGGCTGTGCGGCGCCGTCGCCGCTCGATAGGCACAAGTCTGAAGTCGTTCGAGCGAAGCGGCCTACCAGTTGTGCCAGCCATTGTGCCAGCCGTTACCCCAGCCGCCGTTACCCCAGCCGCCATTGTGCCAGCCATTGTGCCAGCCGTTGCCCCAGCCGCCGTTGCGCCAGCCCCAGCCGCGGTGCCAGCCGTTGCCCCACCAGGCGAGCGTCTGCTCGCGGTCGATGGCGACGAAGGGTTCGCCATCCTGGCGATATTGCTCGATGGCGCTGGTGACATCCGTGCGGATCGACTGCAGGCGCTCCGCCACCGAACCTCGCGTCGAGTCTTCGGGACCCGCCGCCGCGGTAGCCGAAGCGTCGGCGGCCGCGAGGCCGACCGAGAGGCCGAGCGCGCCCGATGGCAGAAGCTGCGCCAGCGTCCGTAGGGTACGACGATCCTGTGACATGCTTTCTTCCTCTTGGAGAAGGGCCGAAGCCTGCTTTGGAACGAGCGGGCTTGGCAATGGAAACTTCAGTGAACCTCTACGATGCCCTCAGTCCCAGGCGGCGTCGACGATCTGTCCGGCCTCGGAGAGGACGAGGGTGAGACGGT
>LSKJ01000370.1 GCA_001557035.1 Rhodospirillaceae bacterium CCH5-H10
GTGCGGACCAGCCGGCCCAGCCGCTCGATGCCGGTCACCGCCGCGGCCGGCGGCGTCGCCTGGCTCAGCACGATGCTGCGCTTGGCGGTGTTCTTGGCGTAGTCGGCGATGCGCTCGAGCGCCGCCGCGATCTTGATCGACGACAGGATGACACGCAGGTCGACCGCCATCGGCTGGCGCAGCGCCAGCAGCCGCACGGTCTGCTCCTGCACCGCCTCGTCCAGCGCATCGACGCGCGCATCGTCGACGATCACCTTCTCGGCCGCCTCGGTGTCGCGCTCGCGCAGCGCCGCGAGCGACCGCGCGAGCTGGCTCTCCGCCAGGCCGCCCATCTCGCTGATCGTGGCGCTCAGCCGCTCCAGCTCCTCGTCGAACCGCTTCAGGGTATGTTCGGGCATGGTCTGTCCCTTCTTTTCTTCGTCGTGCCGGCTCAGCCGAACCGGCCGGTGATGTAGGCCTGGGTGCGCTTGTCGCTGGGCGTGGTGAAGAGCGTCGCCGTCGCGCCGAACTCGACCAGCTCGCCGAGATACATGAAGGCGGTGAAGTCGGAGACGCGCGCGGCCTGCTGCATGTTGTGGGTGACGATGACGATCGTGTAGTCCTGCTTCAGCTCGTCGATCAGCTCCTCGATCTTCGCCGTCGAGATCGGATCGAGCGCCGAGCACGGCTCGTCGAACAGGATGACCTCCGGTTTCACCGCGACGGTGCGGGCGATGCAGAGGCGCTGCTGCTGGCCGCCCGACAGGCTGAGGCCGCTGGCGTTCAGCTTGTCCTTGACCTCGTCCCACAGCGCGCCGCGGCGCAGCGCCTGCTCGACCCGGCCGTCCAGTTCCGACTTCGGTAGGCTCTCGTAGAGACGGATGCCGAAGGCGATGTTCTCGTAGATCGACATCGGGAACGGCGTCGGCTTCTGGAACACCATGCCGATGCGCGCTCGCAGCAGGTTGATGTCCTGGCCGTCGCGCAGCAGGTTGTCGCCGTCGAACATGACCTCGCCGGTGGCGCGCTGGCCGGGATAGAGGTCGTACATGCGGTTCAGGATGCGCAGCAGGGTGGACTTGCCGCAGCCCGAGGGTCCGATGAACGCCGTCGCCTTGTTGGCGTAGAGCGACAGGCTGATCCCCTTGAGCGCCCGGCTGTCGCCGTAGAAGAACTCGAGATTCTTGATCGAGATCTTGGGCGTCAGCCTGGAGACGTCGGTCTTTGCGTGGGTCGCGACGGGAATGGCGACGTTGGGCGTACCCGTGGATTGCATGGACATTACGACTTCCTCGCGGAGGTGAGCGAACGGGCCAGGATGCTGAGTCCCAGCACGGTGACGGTGATCAGGAGCGCGCCGGTCCAGGCGAGCTTCTGCCATTCGGCGTAGGGCGACAGGGCGAACTGAAAGATGACCACCGGCAGGCTGGGCATCGGCTGGTTCATGTTCATGGTCCAGAACTGGTTGTTCAGGGCCGTGAACAAGAGCGGCGCGGTCTCGCCGCTGATGCGGGCGATGGCCAGCAGGATACCAGTGACGATGCCGGCCTGCGCCGCGCGATAGGCGATGCGGACGATCATGTGGGCGCGCGGCAGGCCGATCGAGGCGGCGGCCTCGCGCAGCGTGTCGGGCACCAGGCTCAGCATGTCCTCGGTCGTGCGCACGACGACGGGGATCACGATGACGGCCAGGGCGACGGCGCCGGCCCATCCCGAGAAGTGGCCCATCGGCGCCACCATGATCTCGTAGACGAACAGGCCGATCACGATCGACGGCGCGCTGAGCAGGATGTCGTTGATGAAGCGCACGACGCTCGAAAGCTTGTCGTGGCGGCCGTACTCGGCGAGGTAGGTGCCGGCCAGGATGCCGATCGGCGTGCCGATGATCACGGCCAGCACCGTCATGACAACGCTACCGACGATGGCATTGAGCAGGCCGCCCGCGGCGCCCGGCGGCGGCGTGTTCTCGGTGAACACCGACAGCGAGAGTCCGCCGAGACCGTTGTAGATCAGCACGCCGAGGATGAGGACCAGCCAGCCAAGGCCGAAGGCCGTGGCTGCGTACGCCAGGCCCTTGGCGATGGCGTTGCGGCGGCGGCGGCCTGCATAGAGCGGGCTGTTCATGGCGGCCGTCTTGGTTGCGGGGGCAGTCATGGCGCTACCTCCCCTGCCGCTGCAGGCGCATCAGCATGTAGCGCGCGATGGCCAGGACGCAGAAGGTGATGAAGAACAGGATCAGGCCCAGCGCGACCAGCGACGAGGTGTAGAGGTCGCCCACCGCCTCGGTGAACTCGTTGGCGATCGAGGCGGAGATCGTGGTGCCGGGCGCGAACAGCGAGGCCGAGACGTGATGGGCATTGCCGATCACGAAGGTGACGGCCATCGTCTCGCCCAGCGCGCGGCCCAGCCCCAGCATGAAGCCGCCGATGACGCCGACGCGCGTGAACGGCAGCACGACATAGCGGAACACTTCCCAGGTCGTGCAGCCGACGCCGTAGGCGGCTTCCTTCAGTACCGGCGGCACCGCGTCGAACACGTCGCGCGAGATCGAGGTCACGAAGGGCAGCACCATGATCGCCAGGATGAGGCCGGCGGTGAACATGCCGATGCCGTACGGCGGGCCCGCGAACAGCGTCGACAGGATCGGCACGTTGGCGAAGGTATCGATGAAGAACGGCTGAACGTATTGCTGCAGGAACGGCGCGAACACGAACAGGCCCCAGATGCCGTAGATGATGCTGGGGATGCCCGCGAGCAGCTCGATGGCGATGCCGATCGGGCGGCGCAGCGACTTCGGGCAGAGCTCGGTGAGGAAGAAGGCGACCATCAGGCCGACCGGCACCGCGATCAGCATGGCGATGAAGGAGGTGACCAGTGTGCCGAAGATTGGCGCCAGGGCGCCGAACCGCTCGGTGACCGGGTTCCACGATTCGTCGATCAGGAAGCCGAATCCGAAGGTGCCGAGCGCGGGCGCGGCGCCGACGATGAGGGCGATGATGACGCCACTCAGCAGCGCGAGCACGGCGAGCGACGCGCCGCGCGTCAGCCCATGGAATATCGAATCGGTCAGCCGCAGCTTTCTCAGCACGGCCGCCCGTGAGGCCGATGCCGCTACCGGCACGCTGGCGCCCTTTAGTGCAACTTCACTCACGTCCCGTTCCCCCGAAGACATTCAACTCCCCAAGAAAGAGGGGCGGGTGTTGCCAC
>LSKJ01000371.1 GCA_001557035.1 Rhodospirillaceae bacterium CCH5-H10
ACCGGCTATATCGGCGGGACCGTCGCGCGCCGTTTGCTCGACGATGGTCACAGGCTGCGCGGCCTGGTGCGCGACGAGGAGAAGGGCAGGAAGCTCGCGGCTTTCGGCGTCGAACCGGTGATCGGCGGTCTCGACGATGCAGCGATCCTCACGGCGGAGGCCCGGCGGGCCGATGCGGTGATCAACACGGCCAACAGCGACCATCGCGGCGCCGTGGAGGCGTTGCTCGAAGGACTGGCCGGCTCGAACAAGCCGTTCATCCATACCAGCGGTTCCAGCATCGTGGCCGACGATGCGCATGGCGACGTCGCCTCGGACAAAATCTACGACGAGGACACGCCGCTCGATCCGGTGGCCGGCAAGAAGGCGCGGGTCGAGATCGACCGGACGATTCGCGGCGCAAGCCAACACGGAGTGCGGTCGATCGTCGTCTGTCCCACCATGATCTACGGCAACGGCCTCGGCCTGGCGCGCGACAGCGCGCAAATTCCCGGACTGGCGAAGCGGGCGAAGGCTTCCGGCGTGGTGCGCCATGTCGGCAAGGGGCTGAACATCTGGTCGAATGTCCATGTCGAGGACGTGGCCGACATCTATCGCCTGGCGCTCACCAGGGCCCCGGCCGGCGCCTTCTACTTCGCCGAGAACGGCGAGGCCTCCTATCGCGACATCTGCGCTGCCATTGCGCGCCACCTGAAGCTGGGGGCGCCGCAGGCCTGGCCGTTCGCGGAGGCGGCGAAGGAACTCGGCGAGAATAGCGCCGCCTACACGTTCGGCTCCAACAGCCGCGTCAGGGGCAAGCGGACTCGCAGTGAGTTGGGCTGGCAGCCGAAGCACGCTTCGGCGACGGCGTGGATCGAGGCGGAGCTGCCGCTCTGAAGCGAATGAGGTCGGTGTAACCTGTCGTCCTGAGCGCAGCGAAGGACCTAGCCGAGCGACCAGCGTACTCCGTGGTGAGCGTGAGGTCCTTCGCTGCGCTCAGGACGACAATGATTGAGCAACCCGTCCTAGACCGGAACGTCCGCCACCATCTTCTTGAGCAACGCCGTATCCGGATAGATGCCGAAGCCGGCCTGCAGATTGTCCGTCATGTGCTCGGGCTTGCTGGTGCCGGGGATCACGCAGGTCACGGCCGGGTTGGCCAGCACGAACTTCAGCAGGATCTGCGCCCAGCTCGTGGCGCCGATCTCGCTGGCCCAGTCCGGCAGCTTGCGGCCGGAGAGTTTGCGCAGCAGGCCGCCGCCGCCGAACGGCTGGTTCACGATCACCGCGATGCCGCGCTCGGCCGCCAGCGGCAGCAGCCGACGTTCGACGGCGCGATCGTCGAGCGCGTAGTTGATCTGGACGAAGTCCCACTTCTCCGCCCGCATCACGCTTTCCAGCTCGTCGTGGGCGCTCTGCGTGTAATGGGTGATGCCGAGATAGCGGATGCGGCCCTCGGCCTTCCAGGCGCGCAGCGTCGGCAGATGGGCCCGCCAGTCGACGAGATTGTGGATCTGCATCAGGTCGATGCGGTCGGTCTTCAGCAGCCGCAACGACGCCCGCATCTGCGCGATGCCACTGTCGCGGCCGGTGGTCCAGACCTTGGTGGCGATGAAAGCCCTGTCGCGCGCGGCGGCGGCGGACAGCAGGTCTCCGACCACGGCCTCCGCCGAGCCGTACATCGGCGACGTATCGATCACCGAGCCGCCGGCATCGAACAGCCGCCGCAGCACCTCTGCAAGCGGGGCGCGATCCTCGGGCTTGCCGCCGACGTCGAAGGTGCGCCAGGTGCCCACGCCGACGACGGGCAACATCTCCCCCGAAGCGGGGATCCGGCGCTGATGCATGCGGGCTCCTGTCTGGGCAGCGGTGCCCCTGGCGGCCAGCAGGCCGGCACCGGCGAGGCCGATCAGTCGTGCGCGGGTGAGAGTGCGTGACATGCAGGTGTCATTGTTCAGCAATGATGACCGCAACGCCAGCATGGAAAGGTCCTGCCGCCACATTGATGCCCCACGCAAAGCGTTTGCTGTGACCGTTCGCAGTTCAGGCACTCCTGTCATTGCCATCCCGTCATGCCGCCCCCATCTCAGCCCGGCCCATCACGCAGTGGGTCGCAGTTCGTTCAGCCTGAAGGAGACCGCGCCATGCCCGAACCCTTCGTCGTCGAAATCTGGGGAAAGCCCGCCGGTGTCGTCCTCAAGGAAGGCAATGCCTTCCGCTTCCATGCCTTCACGCGCCCGTTCTTCGAGCTCGAGGGGCATCAGTTCAGCACGCCGGGCCAGGCGCGTCTCGCCGCCGCGAAGCTCCAGCCGCCGCGCGAAAGCCTGCTTGCCAAGTAATGTCTTTCGCCTTGTCGGTGGCCTGAGGGGGCGTTAGTCCAATCAGGTACCGACAAGGAGGAAATCAGTGATCAAGCGCAAGCAGCGTATCCCGTTGCGTGACCTCTCGACGATGAAGCCCGAGGATCGCGAGGCCATCGAGAAGAACGCCATGAACGGCCAGGTGTTCAACATCTTCAAGGTGATGGCCAATCACCCCGCGCTGACCAAGCGCTGGACGCCGTTCGCCGGCCACATCCTCTCCAAGCAGACGCTGCCGTTCCGCGATCGCGAGCTTCTGATCCTGCGCATCGGCTGGCTGAACCAGGCCGAGTACGAATTCGCGCAGCACGAGCTGATCGCCAAGCGCGGCGGCGTCACCGACGGCGACATCGCCAACCTGAAGGAAGGGCCGAAGGCCAAGGGCTGGAGCGAGCACGAGGCCGCGCTGATGCAGCTCGCCGACGATCTCTTCGAGAACTCGGTCGCCTCCGACGCGACCTGGGCGACGCTCTCGAAGACCTATTCGACCGAGCAGCTCATGGACGCCGTCTTCACGGTCGGCCAGTACAATCTCGTCTCCTGGGCGCTGAACAGTTTCGGCGTGCCGCTCGACGACTTCCTGCCCGGCGCCCAGAAGAAGTAAGCCCGCGTTAGTGTTTGCGAATCATTCGCAAGTAGAATAGACAGGTCCCGGGACAGCGAACCGGGACCATGGGGCGGCACGACGTATCTGCTTTGATCGCGAGCTTTCGCGAGAACTACCAGGATCTGCTGCGCTTCCTGACGCGGCGGACAGGTAATGCCGAACGTGCCGCCGATGTGGCTCAGGATACCTATGTTCGGCTGGCGGCCATTCCCCCGGCCACCCTCGACATCCAGAACCCGAGGGCCTTTGTATTTCGCGTCGCCGGCAACCTGGCGATCGACACTATGCGGCGTGAGGGCCGGATCGCCGCGGACCTCACCTTTCTCGAAGCGGGCGAGGTGGTGCCCGATCCGACACCGTCGCCGGAAGCGAGAACGCTCGCGCGCGAGCGGCTACGCTTGTTGGAAGAGGCGCTGAACGAGCTGCCGTCGAAAACGCGTCTCGCTCTGTTGCTCAGCCGGATTGAGGGTCGGTCCTTTGCCGAAATCGCGGGTGAGCTCGGCGTGTCCGAGAGCATGGTGGCGAAATATATCGCCCGGGCACTGCGGCATTGCCGCGACCGGCTGCGGCAGGACGATAACGAATAAGTGCGGGGGATCGCTGCAAGCCGGCTCTCCGTCAAGCGTCGTTGGAGTCGGGGGAGCGAGTCACATCGGATTGTCGAATGTCGGATGAGGGGGAAAAGCCGAGTACCGCGCTGAGCGACGAGGCCATCGACTGGATGGTGCGTCTGAGCTCCGGCCGCGCCACGCCACAGGATCGGTTGGCATTCCTCAGCTGGCGCAAGCGGTCGCCAATGCACGAAGCTGCCGCGGCGGAGGCCGAGGCCCTGCTGCGCGCCGTCGCCGAGACACGTCAGGCTGATCGCATGCGTCGGGGTGTGGAGCCGTTGATGTTCCAACCCGCGTTGAGCCGCATCAGCCGCCGGACCCTGTTCACAGGCGCCACAGCCGCCGCCGCTTCCATTGCCACCGTCGCCGTCGGCCTCAACCTATTGGGACCTCTGTCCACCCTCTACGCCGATTACGCGACGGCCGTGGGCGAGCGCAAGCGCGTGGCCCTGGATGACGGGTCGGTGATCTCGCTCAACACAGCCACCGCGCTCTCGGTCGACTACTCCGGTCACGCGCGTCGCGTCGCGCTGCATGACGGCGAGGCGCTGTTCGACGTGGCCAGGGATCCCAATCGGCCGTTCATCGTTACGGCCGGCAACAGCCAGGCTCGCGCGGTCGGTACCGCCTTCGTCGTGCGGCGCAACGAGTCGTGCAAGCATGTCATCGTCACTGAGGGCACGGTCGAGGTCACGATCGGCAAGGCCGCCCCCGTCCGGCTCGAGGCGGGGCAGCGGTTGGGCTTCGGCGAGGAGGTCGACGGGCCGCGGGTCCGCACCGTCGACGTCGACATGCTCACCGCCTGGCAACGCGGCAAGCTCATCTTCAATCGGCGCTCGCTGCAAAGCGTGGTCGACGAACTACAGCGCTATCGCCGCGGGCGGATCGTCGTCGCCAGCGATCATCTCAAGATCCTCCAGGTCACTGGTGTATTCGACCTCGACGAGCCCGATCGGCTGCTGCGCACGCTCGAAGAGACCACCAAGGCGCGGGTGGTCCGTTTGCCCCTGCTGACGATCATTCGCTGAGGCCGCTGCAAGTTCGCGTCCCTCCATTCGTCGTAGCTTCAGGACGGTGAGATTGAGACGCACTCCGACATCGAGAGGGCCGCTCCCGTCCCTGCGTAGCTTTGGGGGACGAGATGCCGGTTTCACGTATGCTGCTCGCGTCGACGATCGCGACCGGTCTGGCGTGGCCCGCGCTCGTCCACGCCCAGAGCGAATCGCTGCCGGCGCGGCAGACGCTGGAGCAGGCACAGTCACCGCGCACCGTGAATTTCAACATTCCCGCGCAGGATCTTGATTCGGCGCTGACGCGACTGGCCGACCAGGCGGGTATCCGGTTGCTCGGCGCATCGGCTGATCTGGCGGGCAAGCACACCGCCGGCCTCTCGGGTCCGTACACCGTGGCGCAGGCGCTCAGCACGCTGCTGGCCGGCTCCGGCATGAGCTGGCGCTTCAGTGAAGCCAATACGGTCGTTCTCGAGAAACTCGGCACCGGCGCGCAGGGGTCTGGTGCCCTGCAGCTCGACCCGGTGCAGGTGCAGGGCATGTTCCCGGTGCCGTCGCAGGCGATGATCGACAATGTCCCGCCGGCTTATGCCGGCGGTCAGGTCGCCACGGGCGGCCAGCTCGGCGTACTCGGCAACCGCGACGTGATGGACACGCCGTTCAACCAGACCAGCTTCACGGCGAAGAAGGCACAGGACCAGCAGGCGCGCTCGGTGCGCGAGGTTCTGATCGACGATCCCTCCGTTCGCTTCTATGTGCCGGATGCGGGCGTCGGCGCCGAACTCATCAACATTCGCGGCTTCAACATCCAGAACAATGCCTGGAGCTATGGCGGGCTCTTCGGACTGCTGCCGACCTACTCCGTGATGCCGGAAATGGCCGAACGTATCGAGGTCCTGAAGGGGCCGAGTGCAATGCTGAACGGCATGTCGCCATCCGGCGCAATCGGTGGCACCGTCAACATCGTGCCGAAGCGAGCTGGCGATACGCCGCTCACCCAGGCGACTCTGAATTACATCTCGGCCGCCCAGTTCGGCGGCGCCGTGGATGTCGGCCGCCGCTTCGGGAACGACCAGCAATTCGGCGTGCGCTTCAACGGCGTCTATCGCGGCGGCCAGACGAACCTCCAGTACAATACCGACGAACGCCTCCTCGGCGTACTGGGTCTCGACTATCGCGGCGACCACGTCCGGCTCTCCGCTGACCTCGGCTACCAGTACGAATACGTTACGGGTGTAGTACCCTACCTGGGTCTGGCTGCCGGCGTGCCACTTCCCTGGGCGCCGAACGTTCGCAACAATCCCGGCGCGCAGGCATGGAGCAACAAGTGGACGAAGGATGCCTTTGCGGTCGTCCGTGCCGAAGTCGACATGCTCGAAACGGTGACGGCGTTCGCGTCGCTCGGCGTTCATGACAGCCGCTATGGCCAGCTCTACAGCACCGATATCGTCACCATTACCAACCAGAATGGCGCGGCGCGCGGATCCCAGGCCGTCCAGAATTCCTATGCCCAGATCCTGACGGGCGAAGCGGGGGTGAGGGCGCTGGCCACGACCGGGCCCATCAGCCACGAATTCGTGTTCAGCGGGTCGATCTACGAATCGGCGAGTGGTATCGCGTCGGTCATCGGGAGGGCGTACAACACCAACATATACAACCCTGTCTACGTCGCGCCGGCCGGCCTCGCCAATCCCTCCGCGGGCAAGACCGCTACTCAGAGCCTGCAGAGCCTTGTGATTGCCGACACCCTGTCGGCCGCCGACAAACGCATCCAGCTCACCTTGGGCGGGCGACTGCAGCAGGTGGGAGCCTCCAACTTCAACGTCATCACCGGCGCCCGCACGACCAGCTATGAACAGAGCGCGCTCAGCCCTGCGGTCGCGTTGGTCTTCAAGCCCTGGCAGAACGTCTCGCTGTACGGCAACTTCATCCAGGGGCTGCAGCAGGGCACGACCGTCGGCACTGCATTTGCCAATGCCGGCGAGGTGTTTCCGCCGTTCAAGGCGACGCAGTACGAGGTTGGCGTCAAGGCGGACTGGGGCAAGTTCACGACGACGGCCAGCCTCTTCCAGATCACCCAGCCAAGCATCCTGACGAACACGGTCACGAATACCCAGTTCCTGGGCGGGGAGCAGAAAAATCAAGGCCTCGAACTGAACGTGTTCGGCGAACCCCTCCCCGGCGTTCGCCTGCTGGGCGGGGCGATGTTGCTCAATGCCCTGCTGACCAAGACACAGGGGGGTGCGACCGACGGCTGGACGGCGCCCTTCTCGCCGGCCCTGCAGCTCAGGGCGAGTGCCGAGTGGGATCTGCCGTTCGCGCGCGGTTTCACGGTGAACGGCCGAGTCGTCTACACCGGCTCGCAGTACATCGACACGACGCTGCCGCGGCGCAGCCTGCCGGACTGGACCCGCTTGGATATCGGCGCGCGCTACGTCTTCGATACCGACAACAGCCCGACCGGCAATCCGGTGGCGATCCGCTTCAACGTCGAGAATCTGTTCGACAACAACTACTGGGCGGGCGGGTCCGGCGCCACGACGCTGTTCCTGGGGGCGCCACGGACCTTCCGTCTGGCGTTGACGGCGGACTTCTGAGGGTCCGCTCGTGTTGCGGCCGACGTAGATGGGTCCAACGTTCCGGGGGGCGATGGGCTGGCTCCACACCTGGACTGGCGTGGTGCTGGCCGGGCTGCTCTTTGCCATCTTCTGGATGGGAACGCTGAGCGTATTCGATCGCGAGATCGACCGCTGGATGATTCCGTCGACTCGGCTGGCATTGCCCGAGAAGCCGGTGTCGATCGACGCGCTGAACCCCCTGATCGGGGAGGCTGTCGCTGCACGTGCCAGTCTCTGGTCCGTGCTCCTGGCGACCGATCGGATGCCGGTCATTCGCGTGGCCTGGCGCGCTCCGTCGGGACCGGTCATGCGCTACCTCGATCCCGCCACGGGTGCGCCCTTGCCCGATCCGGGCACGCTGGCCGGGACCCGGTTCCTCTATCCCTTCCACTACAATCTGCACATCCGCTTCGCCCAGCTCGGCTCGTGGCTGGTGGGATTTGCCGGAATGGCGATGTTGGTCCTGTGCGTTTCGGGCGTGGTCATCCATCGCAAGCTCTTCGCCGACTTCTTCTCCTTTCGGATCGGAAAGAAGCCGCGGCGGCTGATCCTCGACCTCCACAATGTCGCGGGCGTGCTCGGCCTGCCGTTTCACATCGCCATCACCCTCTCGGGCCTCATCATCTTCTATTCGGTTTACTTTTCGTCGGTGTGGCAGCTCGTCTACCAGGGCGACAGGCGCGCCTTTGGCGCGGAGGCGTTTGACCTCTTCGATCGCGCGAGGTCGAACCAGCCGGGCAGGCTTGCTTCTCTGGACGAGATCGTTGTGCAGGCGCGAGAAGCGTGGGGAGGTGACCTCCCGCGCCTGGTGGTCGTGCGACATCCCGGCGATGCCCGCTCCTACGTGCAGGTGAGCCGCGCCGACGACAATCGCGTGCAGGCTGCGGCGGACGTCGCCACTTTCGACGGCACGACGGGCAAGCTGCTGCACCAGCGCCTGGATGCGAAGCCCGTGGTGACGGCTTCGCGTTTCATCAGTGGCCTGCATCTCATCCAGTTCCGTCACTGGACCTTGCGCTGGTTCTATTTCGGACTGGGTCTGTTGGGCTGCGTCCTCATTGCAACAGGTGCACTGTTCTGGCTGGAATCGCGCCGTCGCCACCATGCGCAGCTCGGGCTGCGCGGGGTACGCATCGTCGAGGGACTTACGGTCGGCTCCGTGAGCGGCATTCTGGTCGCGACCCTTGCGTTCTTCGTCGTAAATCGCCTGCTGCCGCCGGGCGCGGCGTCGCTCGGCCACGGGCGGGCCGCGCTGGAAATATGGACCTTCTATCTGGTCTGGCTCGCCACCTTCGCCCATGCCTGGTGCCGTCCGGCGCGCGCCTGGGTCGAACAGTGCGTCATGATTTCGATCCTGGCCGCCGCCGCCGTGCTGCTCAACTGGACGACCACCGGTGATCACCTGGGTCGCACTCTTGGCCTACGCCACCTGTGGCCGGTCGGCGGCATGGACCTGATGCTGTTGCTGGCCGCCGGGCTGGCGGCCGGCGTGGGGCTGAAGCTCCGGCGGCGGAAGCCGGCCTCGTAGCCGCGTGGCTTCAGCGCTTCGCGATCTCGACGTTCCAGAAGGCGATCGTCGAGGGTGGGCGGATCCAGCCCTTCGTGCGGCCGCTGACGGCCGAGGCGCTGTACCACTCGCCGAGCGGATAGTGCGTGCCGAGCTGCAGCGCACGCTCCTGGATCTCCTCCGCGATGGCCTTGCGCTTCGCCGCATCCGGCTCCAGCGCATAGGCCTCGCGCATCGCCTCGATCCTCTCGTCGCACGACCAGCCGGCCGAGGCCTTGTCGCAGGCCGAATTGAGGAACAGCGAGGTGATCGGGTTCACGACGTCGATGACGCCGGTGCTCGACAGGGTGATGTTCCAGCCGCGGTCTTCCGGCGGCTCCTTGCGCATCACCCGCGCGAGGTGCGTCTGCCAGTCGGCCGGCCGCATGTCGACCTTGAAGCCGACCCGTTCGAGCTGGGCCTTGGCGACGGGGCCGAGATTGGCGAGCGAGGCGAGGTCGGTCACCTGCAGCAGGACGATGGGTCGTCCGTCGTAGCCCGCTTCCTTGAGCAGCGCCTTGGCCTTCTCGACATTGCCCTCGAGCAGGCCCGCGGTGCCCTTGTCCGAGGCCAGCGGCGTGCCGCAGCCATAGTAGGTCTTGCAGAAGCGCCAGAACTTGGGATCGCCGACGGCGGCGTCGAGGAAGCCCTTCTGGTCGATGGCGTAGCCGAGTGCCAGCCGCATCTTGGGATCGTTGAACGGCGGATGGAGCCAGTTTGGCCGCAGCGCATACTGGCTGGCATAGGCGCCGCGCTGGACCTCGATGCCCTTCCGCTTCTCGACCAGCGGCAAGAGGTCGTGCGCCACCGATTCGAGGGCATCGACTTCGCTGTTCTCCAGCGCGTTCACCGCGGTCTGCGGATCGGCGATGGAAACCCATTCGACCCGATCGACCTTGGCGACCTTGCCGCCCGCGAAGTTGGCCGGTGGCTCGGCACGCGGCACGTAGTTCGGGTTCTTCACGTAGACGACCCGGTCGCCGGGCCGCCACTCATCTGCCTTGAACACGAACGGGCCGGAGCCGGTCGGATCCTTGATCTGCTGCGTGGCCGGTGCCTCGGCGACGCGCTTGGGCATCATGAAGGGCACGATGCCGGCCGGCTTGGCCAGCGAATCGATCACCAGCCCGTAGGGGCGGGCGAGTTCGAGGCGAATCGTCTTCGTGTCGGGCGCACTCAGCTCCTTCACGTTCGCCATCAGCTTGAGGCCGACCGGATCGCGGCTGCCCCAGCGCTTCAGCGAGGCGACGCAGTCCTCGGCCGTGACCGGCGCGCCGTCGTGCCATTTCAGCCCGTCGCGCAGGGTGAAGGTGTAGATGAGGTTCGCCGCATCGACGGTCCAGTTCCCCACCATCTGCGGCTGCGGCTTGAGATCGCCGTCGAGACCGAACAGCGTGTCGTAGACGAGATAGCCGTGGGTGCGGCTGATCTGCGCCGACGCCCAGATCGGATCGAGGATCTTCAGATCCGAGTGCATGACGATCTTGAGCGTCGATTGTGCGGCGGCCGGCGTTGCAAGAGCGAAAGCGGCGGCGGCAGCAAGCAGATGACGAAGCTTCATGGGCGTTTCCTCCGGTTTATTCTTCGGCCGTGAGGCCGTTGATCGTCTGCAACGCGTGGGCTCGGAACTGGCCGAGGA
>LSKJ01000372.1 GCA_001557035.1 Rhodospirillaceae bacterium CCH5-H10
CGGCGATGCCGAACAGGCCCATGGCGATCGGCGCGAAGTCGATGCCGTCGCTCAGCTCGGGAATGTCGAAGGTGAAGCGCTGGGCGCCGGTGTTCACGTCGGTGCCGACCAGGCCGAATAGCAGGCCGAGGAAGACCATCGCGATCGCCTTGGTGATCGAGCCGCTGGCCAGAACCACCGCCGCGACCAGGCCGAGCGCCATCAGCGAACAGTAGTCGGCCGGGCCGAACTTCTGCGCCATGCGCGTCAGCGGCTCGGCGAAGATGACGATGATGATCGTGCCGACGGTGCCCGCGAAGAACGAGCCGACCGCGGAGATCGAGAGCGCCGCACCCGCGCGTCCCCTCCTCGCCATCTGGTAGCCGTCGAGACAGGTGACGACCGAGGAGGCTTCGCCCGGCAGGTTCACGAGGATCGACGTCGTCGAGCCGCCGTACTGCGCGCCGTAGTAGATGCCCGCGAGCATGATCAGCGACGCGGTCGGCGGCAGGTGGAAGGTGATGGGCAGCAGCATGGCGATGGTCGCCACGGGGCCGATGCCGGGAAG
>LSKJ01000373.1 GCA_001557035.1 Rhodospirillaceae bacterium CCH5-H10
CGCCTATGCCGGCCGTTTCGTGCGACCCGGCGACATGATCCTCGCCGTCAATGGCCAGGACGTGAAGACAGTTGCCGATCTCAAGAAGCGCGTCGCCAGCGGCATCAACAGCATCAGCGTCGGCCGCGACGGCGTGATCTTCCCCGTCCAGTTCCGCTGAGCCCGTAGGGAAACCCGGGTCGTCGTGCCGGCCGAACTCTTCGCCTCGCTCGCCCCGACCCCGCTGGCCGAACGCCTGCGCCCGAAGACCTTGGGCGAGATCCTCGGTCAGGATCACCTGCTCGGGCCCGAGGGGCCGCTGGGCCGGATGCTGGAGGCCCGCAAGCTCGGCTCGCTGATCCTCTGGGGACCGCCGGGCTGCGGAAAGACCACGATCGCCCGGCTGCTCGCCGAGGCCGTGGACCTGCATTTCGAGCCTCTGTCCGCGGTCTTTTCCGGCGTGGCCGACCTGCGCCGCGTGTTCGAGGCCGCCCGCCAGCGCCGCAAGGACGGCAAGGGCACGCTGCTGTTCGTCGACGAGATCCATCGCTTCAATCGTGCCCAGCAGGACGGCTTCCTGCCCTATGTCGAGGACGGCACGGTCACGCTGATCGGCGCGACCACCGAGAACCCGTCCTTCGAGCTGAACGCCGCGCTCCTGTCGCGCTGCCAGGTCCTGGTGCTGCGTCGTCTCGACGACAATGCGCTGTCGGCGGTGCTCGAGCGGGCGGAGGAGGCGCTGGGCCGCAAGCTGCCGATCGACGAGACGGGACGTCAGGCGCTGTTCGCGATGGCCGATGGCGACGGCCGCTACATGATCGGCCTCGCCGAGCAGCTGGCGCAGCTCAAGGACGAGGGGCCGGTGCCGCCGTCCCGGCTGGCGACGCTGCTGCAGAAGCGCGCGCCGCTCTACGACAAGACGCAGGAGGCGCACTACAACCTGATCAGCGCGCTGCACAAGTCGCTGCGCGGGTCGGATGTCGATGCCGCCCTCTACTGGTTCGCTCGGATGCTCGACGGCGGCGAGGACCCGAAATACATCGCCCGCCGCCTGGTGCGCTTCGCCGTCGAGGATATCGGCATGGCCGATCCGCAGGCGCTGACGCAAACGCTGGCGGCGTGGGAAACCTACGACCGGCTCGGTTCACCCGAAGGCGAACTCGCGATCGCGCAGGCCGTGATCTATCTCGGCACCGCGCCCAAATCGAATGCCGGCTACATGGCCTTCAGCGCCGCCAAGCGCGCCGCCAAGACCCATGGCTCGCTGACGCCGCCGATGCACATTCTGAATGCGCCGACCAAGCTCATGAAGGAGATCGGCTACGGCAAGGGCTACGAGTACGACCACAATGCCGCCGACGGCTTCTCCGGCCAGAACTACTTCCCCGATGGAATGGCGCGCGAAGAGTTCTATCAGCCGGTCGAGCGCGGCTTCGAGCGCGAGATCGTGAAGCGCCTCGACTACTGGAAGAAGCTCAGGGACAGGAAGCGTTGATCATCGGAGCGCGCAACTCCAGTTGCGCTCATGTCCTGTTGACTCAACAAAGTCCGAGCGCCACTGGAGTGGCGCGCTCCAATGAGACGGCCAGCGCTCAGGGCTTCGCCATCGCGCGAACGACCCGCTTGTCGCGGCCGTAGACATCGTCGCGGAAGGTCGGCACGCCGTCGGCATTGGCGCTGACCGTGCGGTAGGTCACGTAGAGCGTGATCGGCTCCGGGAAGGTGTAGTGGGCCTGCTGGCCGGCGGCGATGACCTGCTGGACGCGCTCCTTGCTGAAGCCGTTCTTGCCGCTGAAGACCTTGTCGACGAAGTCGAGCGGGTTCTGCAGGCGGATGCAGCCATGGCTGAAGTTGCGGCTGCCCTCGGTGAACAGCCAGCGGCTCGCCGTGTCGTGCATGTAGATCCCGTACTTGTTGTTGAACGGGAAGAAGATGTAGCCCAGTGCGTTCGACGCGCCCGAATCCTGCCGGATGCGGTAGGGGAAGGCCTTGGGATGGATCGAACTCCAGTCGATCGTGTTGGGGTCGATCTCGTCGTCGGTGCTCCAGCTGGCGAAGATCTTGAAGCCGCTGCCGGACAGCGCGTTGGGATCGCGGCGCAGGATCGGCAGGTACTCTTCGCCGGCGATCGACGGCGGCACGGTCCAGTACGGATTGGTCTGGAAGCCGCGCATGGTCGACTGGATCTCGGGCGTCGGATCCTTGGGCGTGCCGACGATGACCTGGCTCTGGAAGGCGACCTTGCCCTCGTTCACGTACATCATCGAGTAGTCGCCGGTGTTCACATAGACGAAGCGGCTGCCGAGGTCCTCGGGCAGCCAGCGACGGCGCTCGAGGTTGGCGACGATCTGGTCGATGCGCTCGTCGATCGTGGTGTTGAGAGAGCGGACGGTCTTGGCGCCGATGACGCCGTCGACCGTCAGTCCCTTCATCTCCTGGTAGGCCTTCACGACGGCGACCAGCGGCTCGTCGTAGAGGTCGGCCACGGCGCCAGCCGGCGGGACGGTGAAGTCGAGTTCGGCGAGACGCTTGCGCAAGGTCGGCACGCGGCTGTCGACCATGTTGGGCTTCAGCGCCGTGCCGTCGATCATGGGCGTGAAGGGGACCTTGCCGCGCTTCTCGCGCCACGTGGCCAGGGCCTTCTGCAGCGCGGGGTAGTCGCCCTTCGGCGGCAGGGAGGCCAGATAAGCGGCGAAATCGGGCGCATCGGCTGCGGCCTGCAGGAGCGCTGGCTTGTCGGCCGTGCGCTGGATGATGTCGATTTCCTTGTCGACCCGGTTGGCGCGAACGCGCCCGGTCGAAACATCGCTGGCATAGGCAACGAAGGCGGCAGACAGCAGCGCCTCGGCCGCTGCCGGATCGGCGCCGGGGACCAGCGCCTTCTCGAGGTCGCCGATGCCGTACCATTTGGGATCGAGTCCGTGGTCGCCGGCGGCGCGCAGTGCCTTCAGCAGGGCCTCGGCACGGGCCGTGGCAGCGCCCGACCCGGTCCACAGAGCGCCCGAGGCGTAAGAGGACGAAACTCCCGAGAACGAGAGCGCGAACGCCAGGAAAGCGGCGAAAAAATTGAAGCGGATCACACCGTAGGTATAGCCGGAACCGGCCGATTCGTCCATCAGCCGACGAAACCGTGCGCGCCCAGGAAGGTCAACAAATCGGCACTGGCGCGGGTTTTCAGCTCGACCGTGCCGCCGCCCGCCCGGGCGCCCCGGGTGACGCAATGGGCGCGCGCCCAAGCCTGAAAGTCGGGTTCGGCGAGCGCCCGGCCGAGGCCTGGCACGAAGTGGCGGCCGTCATCCTCGATCAGGTTGCGGCAGCACGCCCAGTTCTCGGCGTCCCTGATGTCGAAGACCGGCCCGATCGACTCCCAGCCGTGGTGGGCGCTGCCGTAGATCTTGACCTTGATCCGGCTGTTGCCGGCGGCGCGCATGCGCTCGGCGTACTCGATGGCCAGTTCGGCAGGCGTGTAGTCGTCCTTGGCGGCCAGCATGAAATACATCGGCCGTCCGTGGGTGGTCGGATCGCGATGCTGCGCCGTCGCGCCGGGGCAGAGCGCGACATGGAGGTCGAACAGGTGCGGGAAACCGCCGCGCCAGCGCTGGCGTACCGCGATGGCGGCGTTCAGTGTCGCCACGCCGCCCTTGGAGACGCCCATGATGCCGATCCTGGCCGGATCGATCCGGGGATCGGTGCGGAGGAGGGCGAGGGCCGCGAAGGCGTCGCCCTCCATCTGGGCGGCCGAGACGAGGCTCTGGTCGGCGACGGTGCGCCGCACGCCGCGACCCCGGAAGCTGTCGACGATCAGCGCGGCCGCGCCGGCTTCGTTGAGAAGGTCGGCGTAGTAGTGCTCGCGATGGCGCTGGACACCGGCGCTGCTGGTGAGGATGACCATGCAGGCGACCGGCGCCGGCCGACCCTCGGGAATGTGCAGGGTCGCGGAAATCCGCGCCGGCCGCGAGGCCGTCGGATGGTCGAACGTCAGCGTGTCGAAAGACACCGATTCCATGGACCCTGTGTAGCTTGTCCCGTAGGTTGTGCGCCATGAGCCAGAGCCCCGCCACTGGTGGTACCCGTCAGGTCCAGAACCGCGCCGTAACCGATGACGAGGCCGACATGCGCCTCGACCGCTGGTTCCAGCGCCACTTCCCCGAGCTGAGCCACGGCGCCCTGCAGAAGCTGCTGCGCACCGGCCAGGTCCGGATCGACGGCAAGCGGGCCGAGGGCAAGGACCGGGTCGAGCCCGGCCAGTCGATCCGCTTGCCGCCCGGCGTGTCGAATTCGCCGGCGCCCAAGCCGCGGCCGGCCTCGTCCGTCTCGGGCCCCACCATCTCCGACCGAGATGCCGCCGAGATCCAGAAGATGGTCATCCATCGCGACGACCATGTGATCGTGCTGAACAAGCCGCCGGGCCTTGCCGTGCAGGGTGGCAGCGGCACCGAGAAGCACATCGACGGCATGCTGGACGGACTGCGCTTCGGATTCGAGCAGCGGCCGAAGCTGGTCCATCGCCTCGACAAGGACACGAGCGGGCTGCTGCTGATCGCGCGCACCGGCC
>LSKJ01000374.1 GCA_001557035.1 Rhodospirillaceae bacterium CCH5-H10
TCGAGCAACAGGACCTGCGGCCGGATCACCAGCGCGCGCGCCAGCGCGACGCGCTGCTGCTGGCCGCCCGACATCTGGCGCGGGAAGCGCGCCGCCAAGGCGCCCAGCCCGACCAGTTCGAGCGTCTCGCCCACCCGCGTCTTGCGTTCGGCGGCAGCGACGCCCTGCATCTCGAGGCCAAAGCCAACATTCTCCGCCACCGTCATATGCGGGAACAGCGCATAGCTCTGGAAGACGATACCGAGACCGCGCTTCGCCGGCTTCATCGCCAGCAGGTCCTTGCCGCCGAGCCGGATCGCGCCGGACGTCGGCTCCACGAAACCCGCGATCATCTGCAGCGTGGTCGTCTTGCCGCAACCCGAGGGACCGAGCAGGGCCACGAACTCGCCCTTCTCGACGCCGAGCGTCAGCCCATCGACGGCATTGTGGCCGCCGAACGACTTGGTGAGCTTTTCGAGTTCGAGGAACGCCATCTAGGCCACACCATGCGCGGCGATACGGGCCATCGTCTCGCGATGCAGCCGGTAGAAGGCGTCCTGCGGCTGGTCCATGTCGAGGATCTCGGCTTCCGGCGCGCGCAGGAACAGCCCGCGCAGCACCCGACCGATGGCCCCATGTGCGAACACGGCGACTGGCCGGTCCTTCGCCAGCGCCGCAATGTCGTCCAGCGCCGCCTGTGCGCGCGCGGCGGCCATGATGTAGTTCTCGCCGCCGGGCGGTTCGTAGGTCCAGCGATCGAGCCGCCGCGCCGCCATCGCCCCCGGCCAGCGCGCCTCGATCTCCGGCCCGGTCAGCCCGTCCCAGTCGCCCCAGCTCATCTCGCGCAGACGATCGTCGAACGATCCCTCGTGATGCGTCAGGCCCGCCTCTTCGGCAGCCAGTGCCAGCGTTTCACGCACGCGGCCGAGCGGGCTCGACCGCACGATGACGTCGGCGGGCGCATGACCCGCGGCCCGCAGTTCCCGCGCCAGGGCCCGCCCCATGGCGCGGGCCTGTTCACGACCCGCTTCGGTCAGTGGTGAGTCCAGAACGCCTTGTGCGCGCTTCTCGGCGTTCCAGACGGTCTCGCCGTGGCGAAACACATAGACGGGATGATGCACGACCGGCCTCTCGCCAATCTTCTCGGGCAGATCAGCGCTCGACCTCGCGGTTCCAGCGCTTGGTCCAGTCGTCGCGCTGCGCGTTGATCGCGTCCCAGTCGGGGGCGATGATCAGCTTCGCACGCTCGCCCACCGGCGCCATCTTGAGCTCCGGCATGTTGACGTCGACCTTGGTGTTCACCGGACCGTTGCCCATCTCCTTGGCCATGCCGGTCTGCACCGGCGCCGAGACCAGCAGCGTGATCATCTCGTGGGCCAGCGGATTGACCGAGGCCTTGGCGACCGGGCAGGCCGAGGCGAGCAGGATCGGTGCGCCTTCCTTCGGATAGATGAAGTCGACCGGGAAGCCGGTGTTGGCGAAGGCCTGCACGCGGCCGGTGCCCCAGACGGCGATGTTGGCCTGGCCCGACTGGAAGAGCTCCGTCATCTTGCCCGGCGACGGTTCATAGACCAGCACGTTCGGGTTGATGTCGGCCTTCATGACCTTGAAGCCCGGCTCGATGTTCTTCTCGCCGCCGCCGTTCATGCGGGCGTACATCATCAGCGTGTAGAGCCCGTAGGTGTTGTTGATCGGCGGGATCACGAGCTGCTTCTTGAACTTCGGGTCCTTGAGGTCGTTCCACGACGTCGGGATCGGCCAGCCCTTCTCCTTGAAGACCTTGGTGTTGACCATGAAGCCGGTGCCGGTCTGGCCGACCGCGACCGCCTTGTCGTCCTTGAACAGCGCGGCGGGATAGAGCTCGCTCTTGTCCAAGCCCTGGATGGTGCTGCAGAAGCCGAGCTTGATCGCCTGGTACATGACGCCGTCGTCCATGATGGCGACGTCGATCACCTGGTTGCCCTTCTGGGCCTGAAGCTTGGCCAGCGTGTCCGTGGAGTTGCCGGCGACGTACTCGACCTTCACGCCATGCTTCTTCTCGAACTCGGGAAAGACCTCCTTGCGCAGGTGGCTGTCCCAGACGCCGCCATAGGCCGCGACGGTGAGCGTCTTCTGCTGCGCCAGCGCCGGTACGGCGCCGAACAACACGGTTGCCCCGAGAAGGGCGCCGACACGCATCAATTTCTTCACTATCCCCTCCTGCCGTGAATCCCCGATGACAATGTTCGGCGCGCGGGTATTGCGGCGTCAAATCCGATTTCGCCGCCGCTTGCTTAACAAAATGTTATATTGCCCCATGCGCGGCCTGAATCCTCGCCAGATCGAAGCCTTTCGTGCCCTGATCCTCGCCGGCAGCGTCGGCTCGGCGGCCAACCTGCTGAACGTCAGCCAGCCGGCCGTCAGCCGCATGATCCGCGATTTCCAGCACCATGTCGGCCTGACCCTGTTCGAGCGCCGCGGCACCCGCCTGGTGCCGACCAGCGAGGCACTGTCGCTCTATGCCGAGGTGGAGCGCACCTTCGTGGGCCTGGAACACATCGCCCGGACGGCGACCGAGCTTCGGACACGGCGCACCGGCTTCCTGCGCATCGCCGCCCTGCCGGCGATCGCCAACGGCTTCCTCCCGCGCTTCGCAGGACAGTTCGCCGCCGAGCGGCCGCGCCTCGATCTCGTTCTCTCGGGCCTGGTGTCGCACGCGGTCATGACGGGCGTGGTCCACGGTCAAAGCGACCTGGGCTTCGCCGAGGCCACGTTCGAACATGCCGCCGTCCGGTCCGAACTCATGCCGAAGGCGCCCTACGTCGCGGTCCTGCCGCACGGACATCGCCTCGCCCGCAAGGCGCGGCTCCGGCCAAAGGACTTCGAGGGCGAGAGTTTCGTCTCGCTCGGCAGTTCCGGCCTGTCGCGCTTCCGCATCGATCGCATGTTCGCCGAGCACGACGTCAAACGGGTTCAGCGCATCGAGGCGCCGCTGTCGGAGATTTCCTGCGCCCTCGTGGCATCGGGAGTCGGCGTCACGCTCTGCGAGCCGTTCACCGCGCACGAGTACTCGACGCGCGGGATCGTCGTCAGGCCCTTCGAGCCGCGCATCGAATTCGAGTTCGCGGCGCTCTATCCGGCGGCGCAGCGGACATCTTTGCCGGTGCGAGAGTTCATCGACAGCTTCCGCGCCCACGTCGCCGATTTCCTGCGCCGCCAGGCATGGCTCACCCGGTCATGACGCCGCGACCAGCATGAACGTCAGCTCGTGCTTGTTGTTGTGGAGATGCAGCACCTCGGCGCCAGGGAGTGCCGCGAAGGCGGCGGCCGTCTCATGGTCGGTCTCGCCCTGGAATTTTATGGTGCAGACGAAGTTCTTCACCAGCCCCGAAGCCCGCCAGCGCTCGACCAGCCGCAGCAGGCGCGCCGGATAGCAGATCACGTCGGAAAACAGCCAGTCGACCGGACCCACGCTCGCGGGATCGAGTGCGAATGCACTCTCGCCTCGCCATTCGACGCCCGGCATCGCCGCGACCCTGGGATCGAGAGGCGCCTTGTCGATGGCGATGACGTTTGCGCCGAGCTTCGCCATCACCCAGGTCCAGCCACCGGGACAGGCGCCGAGATCGAGGCAGCGCTCGCCCGGCTGCGGCCAGCGGCGCAACCTCACCAGCGCCTCCCACAGTTTCAGATAGGCGCGGCTCGGCGGACCGACCTTGTCCTCGATCAGCTCGACCTCACCGTTGGCGAAGGGCGAACTGCAAGACGCCGCCGCGAGCATCCGATCGGGAGCAAGCAGCGTCCACGACCCCAGTGGCGACGTGGGGGCCGCAGCCGGAAAAGCCACAGGCTTCGACGAGACGTGCGGCAGCTTCTCCTGGATGAGGGCGGCGCGGCGATGATGGAGCGGCGCGTACATCGCCCAATTGCGCTGGATGTCGCGCAAGGACTTTGCCGCGGTGCCGATCGACGCGACCGGCAGCTCGATGCAGTCGTGCCAGACGTTGGCGGCCCAGGCTGCGGAGACCGGCGGGGCGTCCGACATGAGGAGACGTCCGTGCGTGGCGCGGACCTCGACGCCCTGCCGCGCCAGTTCCTCGCGCAACTGGCTCTCCAGGCCGTCGACGGCAAGGTAGGCGGTGGTCAAGCGGGTACTCGAAGATTGAACATATTCAATCTCAACGTAACAGGCCGGCGATGGAAAATCCGCCAAACCTCATGTTAGCGTCGTCAAACAACGGAGGAGAGAGACTGATGTTCACCAAGCGATTCCTGATGACCGCCGCCATCGCCGGCACGCTCGCGACCGCTGCCGGCGCTGCGTTCGCGCAGGGCCAGCCCATCGTCGGGATTTCGACGGTCACCACCTATTCGATCGACGCCACCATCACCGCCATCGATCCGGCCAAGCGCACCGTGACCTTCACGGGCCCCGCCGGCCGCTCGCTGACCTCGAGCGTCAGCCCCGGCGTGAAGATGGACACCAGCAAGGTCGGCGACGTCGTCTCGGCGGCCTTCGAGAACAAGCTCACCTTCGTGCTCTCCGGCCCGAACGCGAAGACGCCGCGCGACCGCGACCTCAGCGTCACCGCCGCCGCCTCGTCGGGCAACCGCGCCGCCGGCGCCAAGGCCGAGCAGACCGTCGCCAATTGGTGGGTCACGGGCGTGAACCCGTCGGCCGGCACCATCTCGGTCGTCAATCCGAACGGCGGCGAGGTCCAGACCTATACGGCGGCGACGGCGGAAGGCCGCGCACAGCTCCCGCGCGTCAAGACCGGTGACAATCTCACGGCCATCGACACGTCGGTCCTGGTCGTCGCGATCACACCGAAGAAGTAACGCCTCAAGACGAAGGCAGCGGCGCTGGCTACGACCTGGCCAGCGTCGCGACCGTCCGCCCCAGGCGTCGCTCGCGGCTCCCGCCCAAGCGTTGCGACAGGAACGAGGTCGGCGGATAGATTGCCGGCAACAGATACGTCATCAGGCCCTTCGGCATACCCAGCCCCTGCGCGACGTCGCGCCCCAGCAGCCAGTGCGTCATGCCCGACATCAGGGCGCGATCGAGAAACGCGGCACCGCCCCCTGTCCGGGCGAGTTCGTCGAGTGTCCGCTCCGCCCGCGCCTTCGCGTCGGCGTCAGGCGGCGGATTGACCAGCAGCCACATCTTCCAGAACTGGCCGCACCGCTCGGCGTCGATCATCCCGAGCCATGTCTTGTGCAGACCCAGCACGGCGGCGGCGTGGCGCCAGAAGACGTAATAGCCGTCCTTTTCCGCCTGCGTCAGCCGATAGCCCATGCGGTGCAGACCCTCGAGCATCACCGCGGTGAAGGCCGATACCTGGACGAATAGATCACCCTGGTTGATCGGCTCCCCCCAGGCACGCCGATCCCACGTACCCGTATCGCGCACGGCGCGGCGCCGGAAAGCATTGCTCAGGCGAACCTGCAGGGTGGCCTTGTACCCTTCGGACCCGCGGCGCAGTCCGCCGGGAGCATGAAGCTTGAGCCACCAGTCGCCAGTCTCGGCCAGTCGACGGATCGCCTGCTGTGAGGACGTTCCCATCGGCGGCGACCAGCCGTCGATCACCAGCGACGCGCATTGCACGATCAGCGAGGCGGAATTGCCGGTTCGTGCGACCGCGGCGCGGGCCGCGTCCATCGTCGCCCACTGATCAGCCGCCGGCTCGGGCGGCAAGGCTGCAAGGAGAGCCGCCAGTGCCGGCGGCGTGTCCGGCATCGCCCCAGCGCCGGCATCGAGGGCCTCGAGGACCATCGGCCACCAAGACTCGCCCAGGGGCTGCAACGCGTCCGCGGCGGCGTCGGCCAGCGGGTCGGTCCACAAAAGGGAAGCGGCGTAATGGCCGGCCAGTACCCCGTACTGGCGCGAAGCCTCGGCGCCATTCAGGAAACGGCTCATGGTCATGGCAAGCCTCTGCCATGACGGCGCCACAATGACAACGCGCCGTTAGCCGCCGCGCCGACCGAGGCTTCCCCGTATCGCGCCGGCCGTGGTGCGCATTTCCAGCGTGACGCTGTTGCCGGCGGCCCTGCCCGTCGCCGTGAACGGTCCCATCGAGCAATCCTGGCTCTCGAACACCCGGCCGCTGCCGCTGATCTCGCCGGACGGCGCCACCGAAAGTGTGATCGACGAGGCCCCACAGCCGGGGTGGACGACCCTGCCGATCAGCCGGTCGCCGGAAATGCTCAGTTCCGCCGTCACCACGCCCGGCACATCGGCCATGCCACTGGTCGACAGGCCGCCGCCATAGACGCCATCGTGCGAACCGGCGGCTCTCGACGCGGCGGAGGAGGTTTGCGGCGCCGGCGTCGCGCCCGCTGCCCGCGTGCCGGTCGCGCTCTGGAGGGGTGCTTCGCGGAACAGGGCCGGCACCTGGGCGGCCGTGAGATAGCCGGTCGCCGCCTGCCCCTTCGCTTTCTGCCAGGCCGCGATCATTTCCCGCGAACGCTGGCCGAAGGTGCCGTCGGTACCTCGCGTGTCGTAGCCCAGCGCAGTCAGCACGGCCTGGATGCGCTGGCGATCGGCGGGG
>LSKJ01000375.1 GCA_001557035.1 Rhodospirillaceae bacterium CCH5-H10
GGCCGAACTCGACGACGACATTCCGTTCTAGGCCGTGCCGACGCTCGTCTCGCAGGGACGGGCGTTTTCGGCCGCCGGCTCTCTCACGGGCCGATGAAGCGGACCGTCACGCAGGAAAGCCGAGCGCGCGCAGTTCGGCGATGGTTTGCTCCGCCGAGCGATGATGGATGCCGCTCATGCCGGTGGCGCGCGCGCCGTCGACATTCGCCAGGACGTCGTCGATGAAGACGGCATCCTGCGGCCTGAAGCCGCCGAGGCGGCACGTCAGGTCGAAGATTGCCGCATCGGGCTTCCAGCAGCCGACATGGCCGGACACCACATAGTCGCGGAAATGCCTCACGAACGGATGCGTCGTGCGCGCCGGGCCGCGTAGCCAGGCGTCGAGGAAGCCCGGGGCGTTGGAGAGCAGGTAGAGCGGGACGCCGGCGCTGCCCAGCCGCTCGACGAGGGCCGTCATCGGCTCGAACGTGTGGTCGAGCATCTCGTCGAAACGGTCGTAGTAGGCTGAGATCAGGGCTTCCTTGCCCGGATGGAGCGCCTGCAACTCGCGGGTCGCGGTGGCCGGATCGCCGTCATAGTCCTGCCGCATGTGCCACTCCCGGGTGGTCACGGTGGCCAGAAAATCCTCCATCTCCGCTTCGTCTCGGATCAGCTTCCGGTAGAGGTGGCGCGGATTGTAGTCGATCAGCACGCCGCCCATGTCGAAGACCACGGCGGAGGGGCGGGACGGGGTACTTTCTGGGGGCAAGTCGAAGCCTTTCCGGGA
>LSKJ01000376.1 GCA_001557035.1 Rhodospirillaceae bacterium CCH5-H10
GGAGAGCCTGTTCCTGGTGGCCGATACCTCGCTGCCGGGCGGCCGGGTAATTCGCTCATTGGCACTACCCCAAAGACGCTGCTATGTGCCCGATTAAGCGCTCGATGCTCTAGGAATGGGCTAGCCACGCCGGTGATAGCGCTCCGATCTCAGGTCGAAATCCCGAGCTAGAACCCAAAATGGATCCCAAAAGGAACCACGAACGGATTTCACCGGCAGCCGAAGAGACTTCACACACCTGATCACCGCCGCTTTCATGGACATTGACAATTCTTGTTGTCACTTTAACGAGGCTACGAGCACTCTTAAGATTGAAACGGAACCCACGTGTCAGGAGACTGGAATTGCCTCAGCCGCCTTCAATTGGCGATCACCCCGCGGCTGGCGCCTACGAGGAAGGCAAGCGAGCCGATGCGGACACGGACGTGTCGACTGTGCCACCAGTCGAGGCGATACCACTCGAAGAACTGACGCAGGCCCTACCGCGGTTATCAATCCAAGATCGACTTCCACCGGAGGTGATTCAGGCCCCGCCCTATTGCTATAGCTTGAGCGGTCCGCCAAGTGATTGCGGGCCCAAATGCGCGGATCGTATCGCTTCTTTTTTGGCTTACTTCCGCAAGTCGGGGCAACAAGATAAACGCTATAATGTAGCGGACTGTATCGTGTTGGTTGACGGCGTCCAATACACGGTCACGGCGATTGCGATGCCCCTGGCAACATTGAAAATAAGCGACGATTCCCGGGGTGGCGAAGAAATCTTGCCTCGTTCTGCTCGCAAAGCAGCGAGGAAGGCGAGGCGTCTCGGCTACTATTACAAGGCTGTAGACCCACAACTCTATCTCGACGACATCTTTGCTATACGGGGCTCCGCGAGAGAGCGTCAGGGACGCGCTATGCCTGCCTACTATTTCGAGCCTGTCTCGCGCATTCTCAATTTGGAGGGCTATTGTGACCGCCACTCCAGTGCGTTTTACGGGATATTCAAGGATGAAAAGCTCGTAGCTTATAGTACCGTACTTTTCCTTGGCGAGTTGGCGCAGCTCGATAATGTCTTAGGACATAAAGCCCACTTGTCCGATGGGATCATGGACCTCCTGATCGAAGAAGCGTCAGCTGCGATAGCAAAGGCGCGTCCATGGGTGCGCGGTCTCAACTACCTTTACGCCACCGGGTGGGCTGGTTTGAGCAAGTTCAAGTCGAATACTGGCTTCTTCCCTCAGTTCACGACATTCACAACCGCTCCTCCTGCGATCGCCCGCCAGCTGGAGGATCAGCTTTCCAAGGACGCCGCAATGCACAAAGCGGCGGCAGCAGTCGGAGCAGGAAAGCAGGACGAAAGGCGCGCGCTCCTGCGGCCTCAACGACCTATCGCTAAGCTGCCTCGGCTCTTCGATGGATTACGCAGTCAGCCGGCTGACTGGTCGGAACGATCCGGCATCCATGCAGTCTTGCGCGCGCTCGGCACGTCCAACCAGGGGAGAGTCTTATGTGTCGGTGCTGGCGGCAACCTTGCCTACAGCGCACTTTCAGCCCTTGTCGATAAGAAGTATCTGCCACTTGTCGTGGAATGGCGCGGGTCCGACCTCATCGCGAACGTAAACAAGGTCTACGGCGACCATTGCATTCTCATACCTAGGGAATGGAAGACCATAGCCTTCGCCAATGGATTCAGTCTGGTAATTTTTGATCTGTACTACATAAGCTTCATGAATATCCTAATGCGGGATTTTCGGGCTGCCTCGAAACTTGTTTGTCTTGGGGGCTTTCTGGTGGTGAAGTTTTTCTATGATATCGACGATGGGATGTCGCCTGAGGATCGGCAATTGCTCGGTCCGCTGTATGTTCGTCGCTTTAAGAGCGCGCGGCCCGCTTTGGCTGATATTGCCGACGCCTTCCGTGGCTCTGCTTTCCATGTTCACGGACTAGTTGATCGGGCAAACGAGCAGGCCGCGACAAAGAACCTTGGATGGCTGGTTTTACGCAAAGTACGCGACACCTAACCGCCGTGGCATGAATCCTAAAGACATAAAGGACCAAAAGCAATGGCCAAATGGATTGACTATGACACTGTTTACGGGACAGACACGGGCGGCAAGCTGGGCCTCGATGGGTTTTCGATTGCCTCAAACAACCGCCAGTATGGAACCGGTTACCAACGTACACCACCAAAACGGCTAATCGAGTCTCTTCAGTTTCTTGGAGTCGATCCAGCCGATTTCAGCTTCGTCGACCTAGGCTGCGGAAAAGGCGCCACGTTGATGACGGCTTCACCGCTCGGATTCGCCTCGGTAATCGGCGTCGAGTTTGCGCGGGAACTCGTGGACATAGCGCGCGACAACCTCGCAAAAATCGGCGTTGGGAACGTCACAGTCTGGCATGGCGACGCCGTTGATTTTGAGTTCCCAAGCGGAAACCTCATTGTTTTCCTATATAATCCCTTTCGTTTGCCCGTGCTTGAGCGGGTTGTGGATCGTCTAAAAACACTGACGTGCGAAAAACTCTACATTATTTATGCGCGCTGCCACTATAAGGAGTACCTTGATAGCATCGACTTCCTAAAGCGCGTTAATGGCCCACCAAAGGAGCTGCAAGTCGACATCTGGCAAGGAGTACCCCCCGCCGGTCGGATGCCGCGAGTTTTTCAAGATGCATCCAGAACTGAGGTAAAGCCGCTGGAGTTCTCTGAATGCTTGCAGAATTTGGGCCTCGTCTCGGAACAGCGAACGCTCTGTATTGGCGGAGATGGCGAATCGGCTGTCGGAGTTATTCATGCGTTGTTGAGGATATCGGCACACCTCGTTGTGATGGAGTGGCGATCCAAGGTGGCCGTCGATAAACTGCTAAGTATCTTTGGTGCACGCTTGACGCTAATCAAGGAAAGCTGGCCGCAAGACGAGTTTGTTCGAAACTTGGATCTTGCTGTGAGCAATCTCGGCACTCCCACTGACCTCAAGAGCATCGAGTGCGATTGGCGCCGAATTGCCCCGGCGCTGCGTATCGGCGGCATCTATATTACGCCAGTTTGCGACGCCACAATCGTACCTAGACTGGAATGGCACGCAAAGGGCGGCGTACCCCGCATCGTCGATGTTGCAGACCCAGTGGCGGGTCGGGTCAGCAGTTGGCTGGTGGTCACAAAAGTCAGTACTGCGCCATCGGCTATGGAATTTGAGCAAGACGAAGCGTCGGTTGCCATCGTAGGCAAGATTGCATCCATACCTCGGCGCCCCGAGTGGGTTGCCGAGGGTACGCCCCAACCCGAGCTCATGATTAGCATCGATGTCGAAGCCTTTCCACGTCGCGCCACGCAATCGCCGGTTGATCGGCTGATCTGGGGCAAGCATCCAGACGGCGAAAGTGGCCTGCTAGCGATGATGCGGATTGCAGAAAAGCATGGCGCGCCGTTGACCATGTATCTCGACTTCGGCGAAGCGGATCTGCATGGGGCGGCTTTAATCGACGTTGGCCGGGAAATCGACCGGCGCGGGCACGACCTGGAACTTCATTGTCATGTCGAGTTTATTCCAGAGGACGTGTGGAAAAACGCTCGTTTGCGGAAAGCCGGTCTCAGCGTTGCCGATGATCACCAGTGCGCAATCATCGCTGACTACCTGTGTGAACATTACGCCCGCGCCTGCAGTCGAGAACCCCAATCCTACCGTGGCGGCGCATACCGGTTCAATGCTCCTATGATCCGGGCCCTTGCGGCGAGGGGAATCAAAGTTCTTAGCAACTACAACGCCAGCCGCCCCGATGTGCAGCCACTGCGCAGGGGCATCGTACGACAGTTCTATTGGTCAAATGGCTGCCTCGAATTGCCCATCAGTCACATACCGGCTCACCAGTTAGACGGACGCGCGAGCAACGAGCCGATTCCATTCAACTTCAATACTAGCAGCTTGGACTCGCCGGAACGGCTAAGATCCTTCGTCGATGCTTTTTATAGAAACCAGCCGGGCGACGTCGCAGTTCTGATGATGCACTCCTGGTCGTTCGGCAAGTTGCAGAGCGGGCAATCAGAGTACTATGATTTTTATTGTCCTAAGTTCATCAAGAGATTTGACGAGTTCCTTTCGATGATCCGCAATGACATTCGAGTAGTTACCGCACGCGACATCGCCCGGCGTATGAATGATGGGGTATTGCTTTCCAACGTAACGGAGGAGCTGGACGATTTGCCATCCGCCCTGCCGAGCTTGTCGCGGTCATCAAGGCCAAGCTGAGACTGCAATACATTGTATTTAGGAATGAGTGATCAGTGATTTTGTGAAGGCAAGAAGTACGGGAGATGCGAAGAATCGTATACGTCTGGTGTGTACTGAGAGATTGGTCGACTGACAGTTTCTGTGACCTGAGCCCCTGAATCACCTCCAGAAGTGAGTAGAGTCCGCCTTCGACGGAC
>LSKJ01000377.1 GCA_001557035.1 Rhodospirillaceae bacterium CCH5-H10
GGGGACGACTTCGCGCGCTGATCGGCCGTGACGCCGCCGCGATCGATCCCCGGCATCAGGCGGCCCGCGATCTCCACCGGCACCTCCGGACGCGTCACGTAGTAGGCATTGTAGAGGGCTTGATGGAAAGCGACCGGGCGGCCCGACACGAGAGTGAGATCGACGTCCTTCCAATCCTGGCCACTCAGGTTCTCGACGATGGCCCAGCCCTGCAGGGCCGAGCGCGCAGCGGTTGGATCGGCGCCGAGCGTGAGCCGGTAGGACGCCTTCCAAACCGGTGCCTCGACGATGTAGGCGACCCGGACCGTGCGCTTGCCCTGGCCGCGCATCGTGAGATCGATCGTGCGGGCATCCTTGGCGCGGTTGCCCTGGATGGCGACCAGCGCCTGTCCGACTTTCTCGCGCAACGCCGGATCGGCGAATTGCAGGTTCTCGGCTTCCTCGAGGATGAACTGCTGCAACCCGCGGTCGGTGTAGAGGGTCACGCGGGTACGCTTCATCGTCCCCTTGTTGTCGGGCAGTACCAGCGGGTCATCCTCGACCGACACGACGCGACCGGTGAGCGCCCGGCTGCCGCCCACGGTGACCTGCGCGCCCTTCAGGGTGGTGAGCAACTCGCCCGGCGAGCCCAGCGAATTCTGGTCGAACGGCAGGTCCTTGAAGGCCTGCGCCAGCGGCTCGCGTCCCGGGAGGCTGAGCCCACCCACGCCGCCCTTGTCGTCATACACGACGAGGCTCTTCAGCACGTCGTCGACCTGTCCCAGCGACACGGTGAGCTTGAGCGTGGCGTCGCCCTCGACGGTCGCCTCGTATTCGAAGTAGCCCATCCCGCCGGACGACAGCATGACGCGCTTCAGCGCGAGGTCCTGGGCAAAGGCGAAGGTCGGGAACGCAAGGAGGCCCAGCAGGGCCACGACGTTCAACATAAGGCGCATGGTCTCTCCCGGGATGATCGATGAGCCTGAACGGCGACTGTGACACAAGCACGGCGGAGGAGCGACGAAACTACGCTTCTGTCATCCTGAGCGAAGCGAAGGATCTCTCGCTCGCCATGGAGTGCGTTGATCGTTCCGCTAGGTCCTTCGCTGCGCTCAGGACGACTTATCTAGGAAAGAGCGTCCTTCAACGCTTCGAGCGGCAGCAGCACGCATTCCTGCCGCGACTTGTGTGCGGCCACAGGCGCGAAGGCGTCGAAAGGCTCGTGCGACTCGCCCGGTTCGCGTCCGAGCGCGCGGTCAGCGTCATGGCGCAGTTCAGTGATACCGGCGGCATCGCGGCCAATAGCGACCGTCGACAGTGCCGAAGCCGAAGCCTGGCAGAGCAAGCACCCCCTCACCTGATGCCCGATCTCGGTGATGCGCCCTTGCCCATCCAGCCGCACGTCGAGGATCACGCGGTCGCCGCACAGCGGGTTGTCGCGCCGCGTCGTCTTCGTCGGGTTCTCGAGCTTGCCGGCGCCGGTCTTCGCTTTGGCGAGCGCGACGATGCGTTCCTGGTAGAGCTGGTCGCTCATCGGAGGGTCTTCGCGGCGTGCGCGACGCCGGCCAGC
The DNA here is from genome assembly GCA_001557035.1 of Rhodospirillaceae bacterium CCH5-H10. Lineage (GTDB taxonomy): Bacteria > Pseudomonadota > Alphaproteobacteria > Reyranellales > Reyranellaceae > Reyranella. Next base: position 1,550 of record LSKJ01000377.1, read on the forward strand.
AAGGCGTCGATGTCGCTGTTGTCGTTGTACGGTGCCATCGAGACGCGGGTCGTGCCGTCGAGATCGAAACGATCCATCAGCGGCTGCGCGCAGTGATGACCCGCGCGCACGGCGACCCCGAACGAATCGAGCGTCTGCGCCACGTCATGCGGGTGGACACCATCCAGCATGAAGGACACCACCGGATAGCGGTTCTGCAGGCTCGCCGGCCCGAAGAGCTGCGCGCCCTCGATCTTCTGCAGCCCGTCCATGAGCCGCTGCACCAGCGCCATCTCGTGATCGTGCGCACCCGTCCAGTCCAGCCCCTGCATCCAGGCGCAGGCGGCGCCGAGCCCGATCGCCGGACCGATGGCCGGCGTACCCGCCTCGAAGCGGCGCGGCGACGGCGCCCAGGTCGTCTCGGCCAGAGTCACGCGGCCGATCATCGAGCCGCCGCCCATGAAGGGCGGCATCGCTTCCATCAACTCCGGCCGGCCCCACAGGGCGCCGATGCCATTGGGACCATAGGCCTTGTGGCCGGCGAAGGCGTAGAAATCGACGCCGAGCGACGGCAGGTCGAGCGGCCCGTGCGGCGCGCGCTGGGCACCGTCGAGCATGACCCTGGCGCCAACTGCCTTGGCCGCTTCGACCACGGCGCGCACGTCGAGCAGCGCGCCGGTGACATTCGAGACATGGGCCAGCGACACCAGCTTCGTGCGCGGCGTCAACAGGCGCGGCAGAGCCGACAGGTCTATGCGACCATCCGTCGTGACCGGCAGCATGTCGAGTTCGATGCCGGCGCGTGCGCGCAGCAACTGCCACGGCACGATGTTGGAATGGTGCTCGATCTCGGAGATCAGGACGTGGTCGCCCGGCTCCAGAAGCGACCCGTAGGAAAAGGCGACGAGGTTGATCGCCGCCGTGCAGCCACCGGTGAAAACGACCTCCATGGTCGGCACGCCGAGGAAAGACGCGACCTGGGCTCGGGCATTCTCATAGGCTTCGGTCGCCCGCTCGGCCAGCCGATGGACGCCGCGCAGCACGTTGGCGCGGCTGGTCGTCTCGTAATGGCGCACCGCGTCCATGACCGCGAGCGGCGTCTGTGCCGACGCGCCATTGTCGAGATAATGGACCGGCAGCCCGTCGATGATCTCGGAGAGGATCGGGAACTGGCCGCGGACGGCGGCGACGTCGAAGCTCATCGGGTGAAACTCATGCCGTGCTCCGCGCCCGCCAGGCGGCCAGCGCCTCGGGCGTGTCGATGTCGGTGATCGCGGCCTCGCCGGTCATCTCGACCTCGCAGACGAGGTCGGCATGCTCGCCGATCAGGTGCTTGGCGCCACTGTCGCCGGACAGTTTGCCGATCTCGGCGAAGAAGCGTCGCGCCCACAGGACGGGGTTGCCGCGCTTGCCGCCGACGGTGGGAACGCAGATCGAGCGGCCTTCGACAGGGCTGAAGGCCGCCATCAGGCGATTGAGCAGCGGGGCCCCGACACCCGGCATGTCGCCCAGCTGGACGATCGCCGCATCGATGCTGGAGCCGAGTGCCGCGATGCCCGTACGCACCGAGGTACTGAGACCGTCGGCAAAATCCGGATTGGTGACGAAGCGCACCCTGGCCTTCGCTTGCAACGCCTGCTCGATCACGGGGCGGATCTCGTCGGCCATGTGACCCAGCACGACCACGACCTCGACCGCCTGGGAGGCGAGCGCCGCCTTCACGGCGTGCACCACGAGGGGAGCCCCGTCAGCTTCGGCCAGAAGCTTGTTCGGCCCGCCCATGCGCGTCGAACGACCGGCGGCCAGCACCAGCACCGCGACCCTCGGGGCCTGCTGCGGACCGGCCTCGCCGGCCTCGGTCTCGTCTCGCGGCTGCGGCCGCGTCGGAATCTCCGCCAGCAATCCGCCCGAGCCCATGCGCACGATTTCGGCGCGGCCGACCGGAAGGCGCGCGGCGAGACGCTCCAGCACCATGTCGAAGCCATTGTACTTCGGTGACTTGGCGCAGCCCGGCAGGCCGAGCACCGGCTTGCCGTCGAACTCGCCGGTCAGCAGCAGG
>LSKJ01000038.1 GCA_001557035.1 Rhodospirillaceae bacterium CCH5-H10
GCCTTCCCCCTCCGCCCTTCGGGCACCTCCCCCGTGTGACGGGGGAGGAGAAGATTCTCAGACGATCTTGCAGACCTCGTCGAACGCGAAGCGCGGGCTGCGGGCGAAGACCTTGGAATGGTCGCCGTAGCCGATGTTGCACAGGAAGTTCGTCTTGAACTTGCCGTCGGGGAAGAAGGCCGCGTCGACCTTGGCATTGTCGAAGCCGCTCATGGCGCCGCAATCGAGACCGAGCGAGCGCGCCGCGATGATCAGGTAGGCGCCCTGCAGGGTGCCGTTGCGGAACGCGGTCGGCTCGGCCGAGGGCTTGCCCTTGAACCAGTGGATCGCCGTCTGGTCGTGCGGAAACATCCGCGGCAGCTGCTCGAAGAATTCCGGGTCGTAGGCGAGGATCGTCGTCACCGGCGCCGTCATCGTCTTCTCGGTGTTGCCTGCGCTCAGCGCCGGCTTCAGCTTCTCCTTGCCCTCCTTGGTGCGCACGAAGACGATTCGTGCCGGCTGGCAGTTGGCCGAGGTCGGACCCCACTTCATCAGGTCGTAGATTTCGTGCAGCTGCTTGTCGGTCACCGGCTTGTCCAGCCAGCCATTGTGCGTGCGGGCCTCGCGGAAGATGGTGGCAAGCGCCTTGTCGTCGAGCATCGGATTCCCCTTGTGTTGAGCGACCGTAGCGAAGCTTCGCCACACGGTCGAGACGCGCACATGTGATCGAGTTACCGTCCGGAACCCGCATTCCATTGCACGAACTGTGCTAGGCTCGGCCATCAACGCGCGTACAGGTTTTCATCGATGCTGCCGGTCCTGCTCGATCCCGCCAAATTCAAGGATGCCTGGATCACGGCCAAGGGCGAGACGCGGGCGCATGTGGCGCTCAAGTCTCTCGATACGCTGTGGTTCAACACCGGCACCCTGTGCAACCTCACCTGCCGGAACTGCTACATCGAATCCTCACCGCGCAACGACCGGCTCGTTTACCTGACCGCGGCGGAGGTCGCCGGCTATCTCGACGAGATCGCGCGCGACGGTCACGCCACGAAGCTGATCGGCTTCACGGGCGGCGAGCCGTTCATGAATCCCGACCTCCCGGCGATGCTCGACGACGTGCTGTCGCGCGGGCTGAAGGCCATGGTGCTGACCAACGCCATGAAGCCGATGCACAAGATGAAGCCTGCCTTGCTCGACCTGCTGGCGCGCCACGGAAGCAATAATCTCACGATCCGCGTGTCGGTCGACCACCATGAGAGAGACCTGCACGAAGAAGAGCGGGGGCTCAGGAGCTGGAAGCCGACGATCGACGGGCTGGTCTGGCTCGCAGAGGCGGGCTTCGACGTGCATGTCGCCGGCCGCCATTTCTCGAACGAGACCGACGACGAGGTGCGCGCCGGCTATGCGCGGTTGTTCGCGCGTCTCTCCGTTCCCATCGATGCGCGCAATCCCGCGACCCTGGTCCTGTTTCCGGAGATGGATCCGACCGTCGACGTGCCTGAGATCACGACGGCCTGCTGGGGCATATTGAAGAAGTCGCCGGACAGCGTGATGTGCGCCTCGGCGCGCATGGTGGTGAAGCGCAAGGGTGCGGAACGTCCCGCCGTCGTGGCCTGCACCTTGCTGCCCTACGATCCGCAATTCGAGCTGGGCGGGACGCTGGCCGAAAGCGCGGGGGCCGTGCGCCTCAACCATCCGCATTGCGCGAAGTTCTGCGTGCTGGGCGGAGCCGCCTGCAGCGCGTGACGACGACACTCGACATCGTCATCCCGACGCTGAACGCCGGTCGCACGCTCGGCCGGACCCTGGCGGCGCTTCCCGCTCCGCCCGGCATCGCGGTCTCGACGACCGTCTGCGACGGCGGTTCCGGCGACGATACGGTGGCGATCGCACGCGACGCCGATGCCAGGATCGTGATCGCGCCGCCGGGACGGGGCGGACAATTGAGTGTCGGCGCCGCGGCGGGTGATGCGCCATGGCTGCTGTTCCTGCACGCCGATACGCGACTCGATCCCGGCGCCCATGCGATCATCGCGCGTTTCGTCTCGTCGCGCGCCAGTGACGACAAGGCCGGCTACTTCCGACTGCGCTTCGACACGGCCGACTCCCGCGCACGAAGGATCGAACGGCTCGCCGCGTGGCGCTGCCGCACCTTCGGCCTGCCCTATGGCGACCAGGGCCTGCTGATCGCGCGCGCGCACTACGAGCGTCTCGGGGGCTTTCGCTCCCTGCCGCTGATGGAGGATGTCGACCTCGTGCGCCGCGTCGGCCCCCGCAATCTGGTCGCGCTCGACGCCGATGCGCTCACGTCGCCCGTGCGTTACCAGCGCGACGGCTGGCTCGCCCGGCCGCTGCGAAACCTGGGCTGCCTCGCGCTCTACTTCGCCGGAGTCTCGCCGAACGTCCTGCGCAGGCTCTACGGATGACGACGCGCCATCTCGTCATCTTCGCACGCGCGCCACAGGCCGGTCGCGTGAAGCGCCGCCTCGGGGCAGCGATCGGCATGATGGAGGCGGCCCGTTTCTATCGCCGTATCCTAACCACGCAGATCGAGCGCATGGTGCGGGATCCGCGCTGGACGGTCTGGCTGTTCGTCACGCCCGACAACGGACTTGCCCATCCCGCCTGGCGTCTCGTGCCGGTGTCGCGACGACGGCCGCAGCGACAGGGCGATCTCGGCCGCCGCATGAGGCGACCTTTCGAGACCTTGCCGCCGGGGCCCGTCGTGCTGGTCGGCAGCGACATCCCGGCAATGCGCGCCCCTCACATCGCCCGCGCCTTCGCCCTGCTCGGGCAACACGAACTCGTCTTCGGACCGGCACGCGACGGCGGCTTCTGGCTGGTCGGCGCGAAACGCCTGCGCCCTTTGCCCTATACGCTGTTCGACAAGGTGCTCTGGTCGACGCCAACGGCGCTGGCCGACACGCTGGCCAGCATCCCCCCGCACGTCACGACCGCATTGGCCGACACGCTCGACGATATCGACGATGCCGAAGCGCTGCGGCGGCTGACGCTCTAAGCGACCGCCTTCTTCAAGCCGTCGAGTTCGCGCCGCACGTGGGCAAAGACATCGTTCCAGCTTCCGCCGACCGTCTGTTTGAAGAGTCGCGCCGAGGGATACCAGGGCGCGTCGGCGCCGCCGAGTTGCCAGCGCCAGTCGGCGGTCGCGGGCAGAAGCACCCAGGTCTTCACACCCATCGCCGCGGCGAGGTGCGCGACCGGCGCGTCGATCGAGATCAGCAGGTCGAGCTGGGAGAGCGCCGTGGCGGCCTCGGCGAAATCGAAGATGCCGCGGCCGACATCGTGCACGAGGCCGCCCGCGCCGAAGGTCTGGATGTCCTTCTGATGGACGCCGCCCTGCAGGCTGAAGAGCAGCAATTGCGGATCGCCCGAGAGCGCCAGGAACTGCTCGAACGGAACCGAGCGCTGCCGGTCCTGGGCCTGGCCGGGCATCGCCGCCCAATAAATGCCGATGCGCAGTTTCGCCCCGTCGCGATGGCCGAGCTTGATGCGGCTTTCCTCCGGCGCGCGCAGATACGGCGGCTCGGCCGGCGAGGCCGCGAAGTCCGGCCGGCAGAGATGCGGCAGCGACACCATCGAGGCATGGACATCGAACGCCGGCAGCTTCTCGCCCTCGGCCACGACCTCGTCGACATAGTCGACGGCGCGCAGCAATTCCTTCAGCAGCGCCTGGCAGAGCACGACGACCGTGGCGCCGCGCCGCTTCAGGTCGCGGGCGAAGCGGACGAACAGCAGCGCGTCGCTCAGGCCCTGCTCGGGATAGAGCAGGATGCGCTTGCCCTCGAGCGGCCCGCCGTCCCAGGCCGGCTGCGCGAACTCGGGCGCCGGCGTCTCGGGCAGGCGCTTGCGCGTCTCGTAGGCCGTGAACCCTTCCGCCAGGTCGCCGCGCATCAGCAGCGCGAGGGCGAATTCGACCCTCATCCGGCGACCGTCGGGATTGAGGGTCAGCGCGCGACTGAAGCAGCCGATGGCCTCGTCGAGGCGGCCGAGGTCGCGCAGGCAGAGCGCCAGGTTGAAGAAGCCCTCGGCATAGTCGCGGCTGAGCGCGATCGACTGGTAGTGATGCTTCACCGCCTCGTCGAACCGGTGCGCGGCGCGCAGCGCATTGCCGAGGTTGGAATGCAGAGCCGGGTTTGCGGGATCGGCCGCCAGCGAGAGGCGATGATGCGACACCGAGGCTTCGAGCTTGCCGGCGAGCCGCAGCGCGACGCCGAGATTGTTGTGCAGCTCCGCATGATCGGGGCGCACGGAGAGCAGCCGCAGATAGGACGCGATCGCCTCGTCGAGCCGGCCGGCGCGATGGGCCTGCGACGCCAGGCGCAGCTGTTGCACGAAACTGTCGGCCGCACTCCCGAACAAGGGCGTCGGCGCGCTGGAAGCCGCCGATTCCCGCGTCGCCGGGTGGAAGTTGGGCGTGTCGTTCACGCTCGCAGTTTACCTCAGCAGCCCCTTACAAGCACCCATCCTCAAACGAAAATGGCGCAGGCCAGCCGGCCCACGCCATTCAACTCAGTCGAGACGAAGGACTTTAGACGTAGCTCTTGACCAGTTCCTCGGCGATCTGCACCGCGTTCAGCGCCGCGCCCTTGCGGAGATTGTCGCTGACGACCCACATCGCCAGGCCGTTCTCGACCGTGGGATCGGAGCGGATGCGGCTCACGAACACGCCGTCCTGGCCGGTGACTTCCTTCGGCGTGACGTAGCCGCCGGGCTCGCGCTGGTCGACCACCAGGACGCCGGGCGCGGCGGAAAGGATGCGGCGCGCTTCGTCATCTTCGAGCGGCCGCTCGAGCTCGAGGTTCACCGCCTCGGCGTGACCGACGAAGGTCGGCACGCGCACGCAGGTCGCGTGCACCTTGATCTTCGGGTCGAGGATCTTCTTGGTCTCGACCACCATCTTCCATTCTTCCTTGGTCGAGCCGTCATCCATGAAGACGTCGATCTGGGGAATGACGTTGAAGGCGATGTTCTTGGTGAACTTCACCGGGTCGAGCGTCTGGTTGACGAAGAAGCTCTTGGTCTGGCTGACCAGCTCGTCCATCGCTTCCTTGCCGGCGCCCGACGTCGACTGATAGGTCGACACGACGACGCGCTTGATGCCGGCGGCGTCGTGGATCGGCTTCAGCGCGACGACCATCTGGATGGTCGAGCAGTTCGGGTTGGCGATGATGCCGCGGCCCTTGTAGCCGGCGATCGCCTGCGGATTGACTTCGGGCACGACCAGCGGCACGTCCGGATCCATGCGCCAGTACGACGTGTTGTCGATCACCACGGCGCCGGCCTTGGCCGCGCGCGGGCTGTGCTCGGCCGACACCTTGGCGCCCGGCGAACTCAACACGATGTCGATGCCCTTGAAGTCGAACTTCGCAAGGTCCTGGACCTTCAGGATCGACTTGTCGCCGAACGAAGCCTGCAGGCCGACCGAACGGGCCGACGCCAGCGCGACGACGTCATCTGCCGGGAAGTTCCTCTCGGCCAGGATCTGCAACATTTCGCGACCGACGTTACCGGTCGCGCCGACGACGGCGACTCTGTAGCCCATGACTATATGCGCCTAGCGTGCGCGCACCCCTGATTGAAGGACAGGGGGAGATACGCGCACGGCCCCGCTTTGGCAAGAATGGGGCCGGCAGCCCCTAGTCGGCCGACGCGCCGGAGGCCTTGATGATGGGCAACCACAAAGCGAGATCGGCGGCGACCAGCTTCTGCGCCGCCGCCGGGGTGATCGGGGGCAGCATTTCGATGCCCTGTCCCATCATCTTCTCGCGCACCTGAGGCAACTGGCCGATGCGGTTGATCTCGGTATTGAGACGCGTGACCACCGGCTCGGGCACGCCGGCCGGGACGGCGAAGCCCATCCAGGTGTTCACGACGTACTCCTTGACCCCGGCCTCGATCATGGTCGGTGCGTCGGGCAGGAGGTTGGAGCGCTGCTCGCTGGTCACGGCCAGTGCCTTGAGCTTGCCGCCCTTGATCAGGCCGATGACCGTCGGCGTGTTGAAGAGGCCCATCGCCACCTCGCCGTTGGCGACGGCCTGGATGCCGGCCGGCGTCGCGCGATAGGGCACGTGCTGCAGCTTCACGCCGGTCCGCAACTCCAGCAGCACGCCGGACATGTGGTGACTGGTGCCGACACCGCCCGACGAGTAGGTGAGCTCGCCCGGCTTGGCACGAGCCTGCGCCAGCAGGTCGGCTACGGTTTTGGCCGGATTGTCGGGTGAAACGATCAGGACGTTGGAGACCCCGCCGGTCACTGCGACCATCGCGAGGTCCTTCAGCGGATCGTAGCCCGGAGTCTTGTAGAGGCCGATGTTGAACACCATCGTGCCCTGCGAGACCAGGCCCATCGTGTAGCCATCGGCCGGGGCGCGGGCCAGCTCGGCGGTGGCGATCGTCCCGCCGGCGCCGGTCTTGTTGTCGACCACGACGGTCTGTCCCAGCGACTTGCCCAGTTCCTCGGCGAAGACGCGCGCGACGATGTCGGCCGTGGCCCCCGGCGCCAGCGGCACGATCATGCGAATCGGCTTGGCGGGCCAGGACTGCGCCAGAGCGACAGTCGAAGGGAGTGCGAGAGCCGCCGCGAGAAGCGATCGCCGTTTAAGATGCGACATTTGCCCTCCTGTCATCGCGGGCGGGGTAATCCCCGCCCTTTAGCGAAGCGAAGGATCTCGCGTCCGCCACATCGTACCTGCCCGCAATGTGAGGTCCTTCGCTGCGCTCAGGACGACTGACTAAAGACCAACCGATCTTGCGACCAAAGCGGCGAGCTGCTTGCGCAAACGCGCGACCAGCCCCTGCTCCGATCGCTTGCCGATCAGATTGTGCATTTCATAGGGATCGTTCTTGAGGTCATAGAGTTCGTCGCAGGCGACGCCGTCGAGCGACTTCTGCGTCCAGTGGATATACTTGTGACGCTTGGTGCGGATCGCCTTGTAGCTCATGCCGACGAGCCACGGCATGGCGTTCTCGCTGAAGTATTCGCACATGAACGAGGTGCGCCAGCCCTTGGGTTTCGCCCCCTTCGCGAGCGGTTTCAGCGACTGGCCCTGCATCGTCTTGAAATCGGCGGCCTTGCCGCCGGCGAGATCGACCAGCGTCGGCGCGATGTCGAGCGCCAGCACGAGTTCGTCGTTGACGGTGCCCGGCTTGAACCAGGCGGGATAGCGGATGAGGAACGGCGACTTGATGCCTTCCTCGTAGGCGAAGCGCCGCTCCGGCCCCAGCCCGTGCTCGCCGAAGAAGTAGCCGTTGTCGCCGAAGAACAGGATGAAGGTGTTGTCGAGTTCGCCGTTCTCTTCCAGCACCTTGAAGATGTCGCCCATGCCCTCGTCGACCGAGGCCATCATGGCGGCGCGCAGGCGGATCTCCTCGTCGGTGCCGGCCAGGATTCCGTCCAGCACCTTGCGCGACGCCTCGTTGACGCGCATCGCGTGGGCTTCCGTCCAGGCCGGCTTGTCCTTCACCACATCCGCCGCCGGCAGGGCATTGGGCCGGCGCGGGAAGCGCTCGCCCCTGTAGAGATCGGCGTGGCGCGGCGCCGGGCGGTAGCCGCCGTCGGTGAAATCGATCGTGCCGTCGGCCGCCTGGAAGGCGTCGGGATGCACGGCCTTGTGCGCGAAGAACAGGGCGAAGGGCTTGTCGCGCTTCTTCTTCAGGAAATCGACCGCATGCCCGTTCAGGAGATCGGTGATGTAGCCTTCGTACTTCTTTTCCTTGCCGTCGATGTTCAGCACCGGATCGATGATCGAGCCGTGGCCGGGAAAGCTCACCCACTTGTCGTAGCCCGGGCGCGGCCCGCCGGAGTTGCCCATGTGCCACTTGCCGACATGGGCGGTCTCGTAGCCCAGCCGCTGCAGGATGACGTGATAGTTGGGCAGCCGATGGCTGTGCGCGTCGCGCGCCACGTTGTCGATGATGCCGTGACGGCTCGCATACTGGCCGGTCAGGATCGAGGCGCGGTTGGGAGAGCAGAGCGGCGTGGTATGGAACGCCGAGGTGAACATCGCGCCTTCGTGGCCGATCCGGTCGATATGCGGCGTCTTCATGTAGGGATGACCGCAGATCCCCAGCTCGTCGAACCGCAGGTCGTCGATCAGGACGATCAGGAAATTGGGCTTACGCTTCTTTGCCACTACGACACCCCGCTCATATTTCCGGCAAGCACATCGCGTGCCGAAACCAGCCTATCGAGCGGTGTTGACGGCGACCAGAGGCCCGCGCCCATATCGGCCGCGAAAGGGATTTTCCATGACCGAGACTGCCCTGCCGCTCGCGGGATTGCGCGTACTGGACATCAGCTCCTTCATCGCCGCACCGGCTGCCGCCGTGGTGCTGGGCGACTGGGGCGCCGACGTGATCAAGGTCGAGGGACCGGACGGCGATCCCAATCGCCGAATCATGCACGATTCGGCGAACTATCCGAAAAGCGAGGTCAACTATCCCTGGGAGATGGATTCGCGGAACAAGCGCTCCATCGTGCTCGATCTCAAGCAGGCGGACGCCCGTGCGGCGCTCGACCGGCTGATCGCGGTCTCCGACATCCTGATCTGCAATTTCCCGCCGCCGGTGCGGGACAAGCTCCGGCTCGCCTACGAGGACGTGAAGAAGGTCAACCCGAAGCTGATCTACGCGTCGCTCACCGGCTACGGCGAGAGCGGCCCCGATCGCGACCGGCCGGGCTTCGACGCCACCGCCTACTTCGCCCGCTCAGGGCTCCTCGATGCGCAGCGCTACGAAGGCGGGCCGCCGGGCGTGCCCGGACCCGCACAGGGCGACCGCGCCACGGCGATGTCGCTGGTGTCGGCGATCCTGATGGCGCTGATGCACCGCATGAAGACGGGCGAAGGCTCGTGGGTCGGCACGTCGCTCCTGGGCAACGGCCTGTGGTCGTGCGGCGTGATCGCCCAGGCCGCACTGGTCGGCGCCTTCCTGCCGCACCGGCCGCCGCCCGACCGTCCGCGCTCGGCGCTGGGCAACATCTACCGCACCGCCGACGACCGCTGGCTGCAGCTCACCATCGTGCGCGCCGACAAATTGTGGGCACCGCTCTGCCGGGCGATGGGACTGGAAGCCTTGATCGACGATCCGCGCTTCGCCACCGAGCCCGAGCGCCGCGCCCGCGCGGGCGAACTCGCCGGCATCCTCAGCGATACCTTTGCCACGCAACCCTACGAGCATTGGCGCGAGGCGCTGGCGACGCACAGCGTCACCTTCGGCGTCATCAGCCGCCCGCAGGACGTGCCGGACGATGCACAGGCCGTGGCCTGCGGGGCCGTGGTCGATACCGCGATCCCCGGCATGCCGCGCACCCTGGCCGATCCGATTCGCCTCGGCTTCGCGAGCCAGCGTGTCGCGCACGCAGCCCCGGCACTCGGCGAACATGGCGAGCAGGTGCTGCGCGAGGCTGGCGTGAGCGCAGAGGAAGTCGCTTCCCTCAAGGCCAGCGGTGCCCTTCGATGACGTCGGACGAGCCGTTGCCGCTGGCCGGCCTCACCGTCCTCGACGTCAGCTCCTTCATCGCCGCCCCCGCCGCCGCCGCCGCGCTGGGCGACTACGGGGCCGACGTCATCAAGATCGAGCCGCCGGTCGACGGCGACCCGCACCGCAACAGCTTCCGCAACGCCAGCTACCCACAGAGCGACCGGAACTTCCCGTGGCAGCTCGACGGCCGCCACAAGCGCTCGCTGGCGCTCGACCTCAAGACCGACGGTGCCCGCACCATCCTCGAGCGGCTGCTGAAGCGCGCCGACGTGATGATCGTGAACTTCCCGCCGCCGGCACGCGAACGGTTGCGCCTGCGCTGGGAAGACATCGAGCCGATCAACCCGCGCCTCGTCTACTGCTCGCTCACCGGCTATGGCGAAAGCGGCCCCGACCGCGACCGGCCGGGCTTCGACATCACCGCCTATTTCGGCCGTTCCGGCATCCTCGATGCGGCGCGCTACGACGGCGGGCCGCCCGGCGTCTCGCTCCCGGCGCAGGGCGACCGCGCGACCGCGATGACGCTGGTCGCGGCGATCCTGATGGGCCTGCGGCGGCGCGACCAGACCGGCAAGGGCAGCTGGGTCGGCACGTCTCTCTACGCCAACGGCGTCTGGGCCAACGGCACCACGGCGGCCGGTGCGCTGATCGGCGCGCAACTGCCGGTGCGGCCGCCGCCCGACAAGCCGCGCAATGCGCTGACGAACCTCTACCGCACGAGCGACGATCGCTGGCTGCAGCTCCTGATGGTGCGCGACGACCGGCTATGGGCCACCTTCTGCGGCGTCATCGAGCGGCCCGACCTGCTGGCCGACCCGCGTTTCACCGACCGGCCCGAGCGTCGCGCCCGCGCACAGGAACTGCACGACATTCTGATGCCGGTATTCGCCGGCCGGACCTACGCGGAGTGGGAGCGGCTGCTCGCAGGCACCGGCATTCCCTTCGGCGTGATCGGCCGGCTGGCCGACGTGATCGACGACGAGCAGGCCGAGCATGCCGGCATCTTCGCCGACACCGACAACCCCGCGATCCCGCGCACCGTGAACACGCCGATCCGGCTGGGTTTCGCCACGCCGCGCAAGGCCGGGCCGCCGCCCGAGGTCGGCCAGCACAACGACGAGGTGCTGCGCGAGACCGGGTTCAGCGAAAGCGAGATCGAGGCCCTCAAAAAGGCCGGCGCTTTAGGGTAGGATACCCGGATGGCCTCCCGCTTCCGGACCTATGCCGAGTTCTGGCCCTTCTACCTGCGTGAGCACGCGAAGCCCTCGACGCGCGCGGTGCACTATGTCGGCACCATCGCCTCGGCGGCGCTTCTGATCTGGGCGATCGTCACCCAGAACTGGTGGTGGCTGCTGGGCGTCCCGCTGTTCGGCTACGGACCGGCCTGGTTCGGCCACTTCTTCATCGAGAAGAACAAGCCCGCCACCTTCGAGGCACCCTTCTGGTCGCTGATCAGCGATTACAAGATGTGCGGCTTGTTCCTCACCGGCCGGCTTGGTGACGAACTGATGAAGCACCAGATCCGCGCACCTTAATATTCGGTCGGATATCGCAGCAGGACTGCCCCTTGCTTCCCGGGGGGGCCGACGCCACATTGCAGGCGAACCCCAATTCCGCTTGAGGACTCATGGAAACGATGCTGCAGGGCGCCGCGCCGCAGGCTGCCCCCGCCGACCTGATCAAGGACAGCGACCAGACGAAGTTCGCCAAGGACGTGCTCGAAGCCTCGCGGACCGTCCCGGTCATCGTCGATTTCTGGGCGCCGTGGTGCGGGCCGTGCAAGACGCTCCAGCCGATGATCGAAAAGGTCGTCAAGGAGGCCAAGGGCGCAGTCAAGCTGGTCAAGATCGACATCGACAAGAACCAGATGCTGGCGCAGCAGCTGCGCATCCAGTCCATCCCGGCCGTATATGCCTTCTTCGGCGGCCGTCCGGTCGACGGCTTCATGGGCGCCGTCCCCGAGAGCCAGTTGAAGGAGTTCGTCGGTCGTCTCGTGCAGGCCTCCGGCGGCGGCGGCGACCCGGCCGCCGCAGAACTGGCCGAACTGCTCGAGCAGGCCAAGGCCGCGATGGCGCAGAACGACATGGACACCGCCGCGCAGCTCTACAGCGAGATCCTGGGCGTCGAGCCGACCAACGTGGTCGCGCTCGCGGGCCTCGCCCGCTACCAGGTGTCGCTCGGCGACGTCGAGCAGGCCAGAGAACTGCTGGAACAGATTCCCGCCAAGGAGCGCACCGGCGCCGACGTCGTGGCCGCGCAGGCCGCGATCGATCTGGCCGAGAAAGCCAAGGAAGCCGGCCCGATCGGCGACCTCAAGGCCAAGGCCGAGGCCGATCCCAAGGACTTCCAGACCCGCCTCGATCTGGCGATGGCCTATTGGGCCGCCAACCAGAAGCAGGAAGCCGTCGACGAGCTGCTCGCGATGATCAAGGCCGACCGCAACTGGAACGAGGCGGCCGCGCGCCAGCAGCTGCTGAAGTTCTTCGAGGCCTTGGGCTTCACCGATCCCATCTCGGTCGACGGCCGCAAGCGCCTGTCGACGATCCTGTTCTCGTGAGCGGCCTCTCATGAGCGAGCGCGCGCCCTCTTCGACGAGTCCGGGGCGCAATCCGTTCGAGCCCACGTTCGAGTAGCTGCCCGAGACGCTGCCGATCTTTCCGCTGTCGGGCGTGCTTCTGCTGCCCGGTGGCAAGCTGCCGCTCAACATCTTCGAGCCGCGTTACCTCGCGATGATCTCCGACGCGCTGGCCGGGCACCGCATGATCGGGATGGTGCAGCCGGTGCAGCCCGGTGGCTTCGCCGGCGACGGGTTGCCGTCGGAAGACGGCAGGCCCAAAGTCCATCGGGTCGGCTGCGCGGGCCGCATCACCAACTTCAACGAGACCGAGGACGGAAGGCTGATGCTGGTGTTGAGCGGCGTCTGCCGCTTCGACATCGTGCGCGAACTCGATCTCGCCCAGGGTGGCTACCGTCGCGTCTCCTCGGTCTTCTCGCCCTACCGCGCCGACCTCGACCATGCCGACGACGTCGTCGAACTCGACCGCGACCGGCTGATGGCGGCGCTGGCCGCCTTCTTCCGCGGCCGCCAGCTCTCGACCGACTGGGATGCGGTGAACAAGGCGGCCGACGCCAACCTCGTCACGTCGCTTTCGATGGTGCTGCCGTTCGGCCCGGCCGAGAAGCAGGCACTGCTGGAAGCCGCCGACAGCACCGCCCGCGCCAAGCTGCTGATCGCCTTCCTGGAGATGAACGCCTTCGGCGATCCGTCCGACACGCCGCCCAGCCGCAAGAACTGATCACGGCCGGGCACCGGCCCGGCGCGACCGATCGACAGTTCAGTCGGCGTAGGGCACGGGCGTGGACAGCGCCGGTTCATCGTGGCGTGCCCAGTAGAGTTCCTCGATGCGCCGGGTCAGTGCGCCGGGCCGGCCGTCGCCCACGGAACGGCCCTCGTAGTTCACCACCGGCATGATGCCGCCGGCCGTGCTGCTGATGAAGATCTCGTCCGCTTCGGCCACCTCGCGCGCGTGCACGCCGCGCACCTCGACACGCACCTGGAGGGCTTCGGCGATCTCCATCACCGTGCGGCGGGTGATGCCCTCGAACATGCCGCGCGCCGGCGTGGCGAGCGTGCCGTTGCGGACGACGAAGACGTTGAAGCCCGGCCCCTCGGTCACCGTCCCGTCGGCGGCCGGCAGCAGCGCGATGGTGGCGTCTCGGTCGTAGGCCTCGAAGACACCCATCGTCAGGTCGAGCCAGTGGAAGTTCTTGATCCGCTGGTCGAGCGACTCCGGCGGAATGCGCTGGGTCTGGGACAGGATCATGCGCAGGCCGTCGCGCCGCTGCGCTTCGTCGGCGATCCAGACGAAGGGCTGCGCGAAGGCGTAGAGGCGATTGCGGCACAGGCGCGGGTCCCGCGTGCCGGCGGGCGGCAGTCCGCGGGTGCAGGTCACCTGCACGTAGGCATCGCGCAGTCCCGAGCGGCTGGCGCACTCGATCATGATGTCCGCGATCTGTTGACCCGTGAGCGGCAGCGACATGCGAAGACCGGCCATCGATGCCTGGAAGCGTTCGACGTGATCGTGCAGCCGGAAGAAGCATCCCTTCCAGACATGCACCACGTCGTAGGTCGCATCGGAGCGGACGAAGCCGCGATCTAGGATCGGGACGGCGGCCTCCGACAGGTTCATCCAGCGCCCGTCCATGTAGGCCACGCCCTTGATGGCGGCTGTCTCGCTGTCGACGTCCATGCCGGATCCTCGTCGCTTCGGGGGCTGCGGGATCGACCCTTACCACAAGGGACCGGCGACCGGAGAAGTCCGGCCCGCCGCGGGCTAGGGCGGGTATCGGGCCCCATGCTATAAGGCCCGCACAAGAATTCAGGGAAACCCCGCACGATGAGCCCTCCATCGGACGACTCCGCAGCCCCCCGCCGCGCCGGGGTCGACCCCAAGCTGCTCGAAATCCTCGTCTGCCCGGCCACGCACGGCACGCTGGAATACGACGCCGCGGCCGGCGAACTGATCAGCCGCAAGGCCGGCCTCGCCTATCCGATCCGCGACGGCATTCCGATCATGCTGGTGAGCGAGGCGCGGCCGCTGCGCGACGTGCCATGACCGCCGAGTTTCCCAAGGCCGTGCCCGACGGGGGCAACTACGAAACGACCACCGCGCCGTGGCCGACCGAACTGCGCGTCTTCAAGGAGGAAGGCCGCCTCGAGATCGATTTCTCCGACGGCCATGCCTGCGCGCTGTCCGCCGAATATCTGCGCGTCGAGAGCCCGTCGGCCGAGGTGCAGGGCCACGGTCCCAACCAGAAGAAGATCGTCGCCGGCCGGCGGCACGTGAAGATCGTCGCAGTCGAGCCGGTGGGCCACTATGCGATCCGCATCGTGTTCGACGACCGCCACGACAGTGGCATCTACAGCTGGGCCTATCTGCGCGAATTGAGCGAGACCCATGCCACGCGCTGGGCGGACTACGAGGCGGCGCTCGCGAAGCGCGGCCTGAACCGCGACACCTGAGGCCGCACCATGAAGATCGTCATTGCCGGCGCCGGGATCGGCGGATTGACCGCCGCGATGTGCCTGCATCGTGCAGGTCACGACGTGCAGGTCTACGAGGCCGTGTCCGAACTGCGGCCGCTGGGCGTGGGCATCAACATCCAGGCCGGCGCCGTCCGCATCCTCTGCAACCTGGGACTCGAACCGGCGCTCGCCGCCACCGCCATCGAGACCCGCGAGCTGCGCTACGCCAATCGCCACGGCCAGACGATCTGGGCCGACCCGCGCGGGCGCCATGCCGGCCTGCCCTGGCCGCAATTCTCGATCCATCGCGGCGAACTGCAGATGATCCTGTTCAACGCGGCCAGGGAAATGCTGGGGGCCGACCGCATCCGCCTCGGCCGCCGCATCGCACGCTTTGCGCAGCATCACGGCAAGGTCACCGCACACTTCGTCGATCGCGACGGCATGCCGGCCGAGAACGCCGAGGCCGACCTGCTGATCGGCGCCGACGGCATCCACTCCGCCGTGCGGGCGCATTTCTATCCCGACGAAGGCCCGCCCAAATGGCAGGGCATCCTGATGTGGCGCGGCGTCACCGTGGGCAAGCCCTATCTCGGCGGCAACACGATGGTGCAGGCGGGCCATCACAACCAGAAATTCGTCTGCTACCCGATCAGCCGCGCCCATGCCGAGCGCGGCGAGGCGCTGATCAACTGGATCTGCGATCTCTACATGGGCGACGGCGCGCTGCCGTCGCGCGAGGACTGGAACAAGCCCGGCCGGCTGGAGGACTTCCTGCCGCGCTTCGCCGACTGGAACTTCGGCTGGCTCGACGTGCCGGACGTGATCCGCAATGCGCACACGATCCTCGAATTCCCGATGATCGACCGCGATCCGCTGCCGCGCTGGAGCCATGGCCGCATCACGCTGCTGGGCGACGCCGCGCACCCGATGTACCCGATCGGCTCGAACGGCGCCTCGCAGGCCATCCTCGACGGCGAGGCGATCACGCAGGAGCTGGCCGTGGGCGACGATCCCGAGAAGGCGCTGCGCCGCTACGAGGAACGGCGCCTGCCGCCCACCGCGCGGATCGTCGAGAGCAACCGGCGCAAGGGCATCGACGTGATGCTCGACATCGTCGAGCAGCGCGCACCGCAGGGCTTCACCGATCTCGAGAGCGTGCTGCCGGCGGACGAACTCGAGAAGATCGTCGGCGACTACAAGAAGCTCGTGACCCAGGATCGCGAGACGCTTCTGAAACTGGCCGCCGCCGCGCCGTGAGAGGCACAAAAGAAAACCGGCCCCTCTCGGGACCGGCCGTGGCAGCGGTTTAAACCGACCATCACATCGCCGGCCGCTACCGAGGGATAATATGCCTGAGCGCGATGACAGAATTATGGCTGTGACACAGGCAATTCCTGCCATTTCAGGCAGGGCGATCGCGCATGGTGCAAAGGTCCCTCACTACGTTCGGGATGACACCGTTCTCTGCATCGACGCACTGCGCCAACCTCAGCAGAGTTGTCATCCCAAACGCAGTGAGGGACCTTTCACTTACCTCGAACGGAGGCCGCGCCTGTGAGCCTCGCGCGGGCCATCGCCACCGTCGGCGGTTTCACGCTGCTCAGTCGCGTCGTGGGCTTCGTGCGCGATATCGTGCTGTCGGCGGTGCTGGGTTCCGGGGCGGTGGCGGACGCTTTCTTCGTCGCGTTCAAGCTGCCGAACTTCTTCCGCCGCCTGTTCGCCGAGGGCGCCTTCTCCGCCGCCTTCGTGCCGCTGTTCGCGCGCGAGCTGCAGGGCGGCGGCCGCGCCGAGGCGATGGCCTTTGCGCGCCAGGCGCAGGCCGCGCTGCTGCTGGTGCTGATCCCCTTCACGCTGGCCCTGATCGGAGCGATGCCGTGGGTGATGGCGCTGCTGGCGCCAGGCATGCGCGACGATCTCCCGACCTTCGCCATGGCCGTCGAGTTCGGCCGCATCACCTTTCCCTATCTCCTGTTCATCTCGCTGGCGTCGCTCTATGGCGGCGTGCTGAACGGCATCGACCGCTTCGCCCATGTCGCGGCGACGCCGGTGTTGCTGAACCTCGCCCTGATTGCCGCCGTGCTGGGCCTGACGCCGCTGCTGCCGAACGCGGGCTATGCCGCCTCGATCGGCGTGGCGATCGCCGGCGTCCTGCAATGGCTCTGGCTGCTGGTCGCCTGCGCGCGCGACGAGGTCGGCATGGCGCTGGTGCGACCGCGCTGGACGCCGCGCGTGGCGCGCCTGGTGAAGCTCGCCACGCCAGTCGCGATCGGCGGCGGCGTGCAGCAGATCAGCGTCGTGCTCGACGTCGTGTGGGCATCGCTGCTCCCGGTCGGCACCATCTCGGCGCTCTATTATGCCGATCGCATCGCGCAGTTGCCGCTGGGCGTCGTCGGCATCGCCATCGGCACGGCGCTGCTGCCGCTGCTGGCCCGCGAGCTGCGCGCCGGCAACACGCAGTCGGCCATGACCAACCAGAACCGCGCGATCGAGTTCGGCCTGCTGTTCAGCCTGCCGGCCGCCGTGGCCCTGTGGTTCCTGGCCGATCCGATCATCCGCGTGCTGTTCGAGCGCGGCCGGTTCACGGGCGAGGACACGATGCGCACCGCCGGCGCGCTGGCCGCCTTCGCGGTCGGCCTGCCGGCCTTCGTGCTGGTGAAGGCGCTGGCCCCCGGCTTCTTCGCCCGCGAGGACACGCGCACGCCGCTCTACATCGCGCTGGCGGCGATCTCGGCGAACATCCTGTTCAACGTCTATTTCCTGTTCGCCACCACGCTCGCCCAGGTCGGCATTGCGCTCGCCTCCTCGCTGTCGGGCTGGCTGAACGCGGCGCTGCTGGCGGCGATCCTCTGGCGCCGCGACCACCTGAAACCCGACGGGCGCCTGATCTCGCGTGCGATCCGCATGGCCGGCGCGACGGCCGGCATGGGCGTGGTGCTGTGGCTCGGCTTCCTCTGGCTGGCCAGGCCGCTATCGCGCCCGGACATCGAGGGCGGTATCGCGCTCGCCGGCATCTGCGTAATCGGTGCCGCAGCCTATGCCTTGCTGGGCGCCGCGCTCGGCGTCGTGAGGATCTCGGAGCTGCGCTACGTGATGCGCCGCCAGCCGGGCGTCAAGTCAGCCGACCCAGGCGAACAACCGTGACGCCGGGCCGCAACGGGCGGCTCGACGAGGGCATGACCAGCACGCAGTTGTCGTAGGGCGTCGTCACCGGCTCGTCGTCGTCGTGGCCCAGCACGGTGCCCGCCTTGGCGATCACGTCCTGGCCCTCGAAGCGCTGCGCCGGGGTGAAGTTGCCGCGCTTGGTCGCCACCGCATGCGTCACCTCGACGACGCGTTGCTTCTCCGGTGTCGGCTGGCGCCAACCGGCCGGCAGGTCGCCTTCTTCCAGGACACCCGTCTCGACGAGGAAGCGCGCCGTCACGTCCTTGGCGACGACGACGGAAGAGGCGCGCCAGTGCTGGCCGGTCTCGATCAGCAGCGCGTTCTTCGGGCTCTTCGGATCGCCGAAGCCGCCATAGTCGCGCATGCGCATGCCCGCGGCATGGCCCGCATCGCGCACGATGTCGACGGGCGTGCCGATCGCCTTCGCAAAGGCGACACCCTTGTCGAGCGGGCCCGACAGCATCAGCGGCACGCAATCGTCGTGCATCGAGTGGAGATCGAGCAGCAGGTCGGCGCGCTCGACGAACGGCTTCAGCACCTGCGCGCGCTTCGTCTCGACCGTCGTCGCGGGCTCGTCGATGCGGCCCCACACGCGGTTGAAGTCCTCGTCGACCAGGCGCGACTTGAAGGGCGTGCGGCGATCGAACGAGTGATAGGCCTCGATGTTGTTGAAGGACAGGATCAGCGTGCCCTTGCGCGGCTTCACCTGTGCGGTCAACAGCGCATCGACCACGATGGCGCCCGACACTTCGTTGCCGTGGGTCAGCGAGGCGACCATCACCGTCGGGCCGGGCTTGCCGCTCTCCAGCACGTGGATGTAGGGCGCGGCCCCCTTCTCCCACTTGCGCAGGTCGGGGAAGGCGAACTCGATCGGCGGATTGTCGGACATGTTTTGGACCATCGGCAGGTTGCACCGTTCCTTCGCATGCTAGTTTATCGCCGACAAGGAGAAGCCAATGGCGCGCAGCCGGTATCGCTGGTTCATCGTCTTCCTGCTGTTCGCGATCACCGTCGTGAACTACATCGACCGCGCGGCCCTCTCCTACGCCATCCCCATGATCCAGCGCGATCTCGGCCTGTCGCCGGAGGCGACCGGCGCCATCCTGGGAGCGTTCGGTCTGGGCTATGCCGTGACGACCCTGATCGGCGGCTTCGCCGTCGACCGCTACGGCGCGCGGCTGGTGCTCACCGTTGCCGCCGTGCTGTGGAGCCTCTCGATCGGCGCCACCGCGCTCGCGACCAGCGTGGCGATCCTCTATGCCGCCCGCATCCTGCTGGGAGTCTCGGAAGGCCCCAATTTCCCGGCCCTCACCGGCGCGGTGAGCCACTGGCTGTCGCCGCACGAGCGGGCGACGGCGCTGGCCAACGCCCTGCTGGCGGTGCCGCTGGCGCTGGCCATCGGCGGACCGCTGGTGACGCAGCTTCTGGGCTGGCTCGACTGGCGCCTGACCTTCGGCGCGCTCTTCGTGCTCTCCGCCGCCTGGATCCCCCTCTGGTACTTCTGCTTCCGGGACGATCCCTCGCAATCGCGCCATGTGAACGCGGCCGAGCTCGCCCATATCCGCAAAGTGGATCCCGGTGTCACCGCCGCGCCGCACGCGGTGCTGAAATCCTGGCCGGAAGCCTCGGTGCTGAAGGCGCTGCTGACCAACCGCACGCTGCTCGCCAACACCTGGGCGTTCTTCGTCTTCGGCTACTTCCTGTTCTTCTTCATGAGCTGGCTGCCGAGCTACCTGGAGCGCAAGTACGGGCTGAACCTGCCCTCTGTCGGTCTGTTCTCGGTGCTGCCCTGGCTGTCCGCCGCTTTCCTCCTGTGGGCAATGGGCCGCTGGTCGGACCATCTGCTCAAGACCACCGGCAGCATGCGCATCTCGCGCTCCTGGCTGATCGCGGGCAGCCAGTTCGTGGCCGCCCTCGCCGTCATCCCGGTGGCGCTGACCGACAATCTCACCGTGGCGATCGCCGGCATCACGGTCGCCGTCGCCTCGTCGATGGGCGCCAACGCCGCCTACTATGCGGTGAACGTCGACATCGTCCCTGCGCGTGCCGCGACGGCACTCGGCATCATGGATTTCGCCTTCGCCGTCGCGGGCTTCCTGGCGCCGGCCATCACCGGCTGGGTGCTGAACATCCGCGGCTCCTTCGCCGACGGCTTCCTGCTGATGACCGCGCTCGCCCTCTCCTCGGTGCTGATGGTCCTGCTGTTCCACCATCCCGACAAGGATCGCGAGACGGCCTGACGGTCAAAATCCCAACCTCATGCTGAGGAGCGCTCCGCGAGGAGCGCGTCTCGAAGCATGGACACGAGCACCGCGTCTATTGCCCATCCTTCGAGACGCCGTGCTCCGCACGGCTCCTCAGGATGAGGCCGGTAGGAAAGCCCCTAGCCGTCGAGATACCAGTTCGCGATATCCCAGGTGTTGTTGTCCCAGCCGCTGATCTCCGCGACCAGGGCATTGTTGCCGGCGACGGCGCTGGGACGCGCCACCAGCGGGATCGTCACCTGGTTGTTCACGACCAGATCGTTGCACTTGATGAGCATCGCCGCGCGCTTCACCGGGTCGAGCTCGACCTGAGCGGCCTTGTGGGTGTCGTCGTACTCCTTGTTCTGCCAGCGCGTGACGTTGCGGCCCTGCCACTTGTTGTCCTTGGTGGCCGCCTCCCATGAGCAGAACTGGCGCAGGAAGACCTCCGGGTCGGGCGCGTTCATGCCGTTGCTGTATTCCTGAAGGTCGGCATAGAACTTGGTGTAGGTGTCGGGATTGGCGACGTCCGACGAGAAGAACACCGAGGCCGTCACCGACTTCAGGTCGACGTCGATGCCGGCCCTCTGGAAGGCCTGCTTGACGATCTGCTGCGTCTTCTGCCGCGGCTGGTTGATCGAGGTCTGGTAGACCAGCTTGAACCGCCGGCCGTCCTTGGTCCGGATGCCGTCGGGCCCGCGCACCCAGCCCGCCTTGTCGAGAAGCGCGTTGGCCTTGTCGATGTTGAACTCGTACTTCGTGTTCCTGGAGCGGAAGCGCTCCGGATTGTTGATGTAGTTCGCCGTCGCGATGCCGATGCGGCCGTAGATGTGCTTCTCGAGCGAATCCTTGTCGATCAGCAGCGCGATCGCCTGCCGCACCGTCGGGTCCGACAGGATCGGATGCTTCGTCTTCAGGCTGGAGCGCTCGCCGTCGACCTCCGTCCAGGGATCCGTGTTGTTCAGCTGCATGTGCTCGATGCCACCACCATGGGTGATGAGCACGCGCCCCTTGCCGCCCTTCTCCATGCGAACGAGGATCTCGTCTTCGACCTGGAGGTTCCAAGCGAAGTGATACTCCCCGGTCTGCAGCACCGCCCGTGCCGCCGAGACCGCATCGCCGCCGCCCTTCATCTCGATCGCATCGAAGAAGGGCCGGTTGGGAACGTGATAGTCGAGATTGATCTCGCCGGTGACGAGATCGCCCGGCTTGAACTCCTTGAACCTGTAGGGGCCGGTGCCGACCGGCCTGAGGTTGGTCGGCGCCTCGCGCGACTTCGCGCCGATGTAATCGCCGAACAGGTGCTTCGGGATGATGGCGCCCGCCCAGCCGACGAAGGTGTCGGCCCAGAAGGGCGTGGGCTGCTTGAACTTCACGACCACGCTGAAATCGTCGATCTTCTCGACCGTGACATCCCGGTACGAACCGCTGCTCACGGTCGCCGTCGCGGGATCGCGGGAATAGGCCCAGGTGAACACGACATCGTCGGCGGTGAAGGGCTTGCCGTCGTGCCACTTCACGCCCCGCTTCATTTTCCAGATCACCGACCGGCCGTCGGCGGCCAGCGAGCCGTCCTCGCGGTTCGGGATCGACGCGGCGAGCTTGGGCCGCAAGTTGCCGTCACGGTCCCAGGCCGCCAGCGGCTCGTAGAACAGGCGCGACCCGTCCTGGTCCTTGGTGCCGACGGCGAAGTGGGGATTGAGGAGCGTCGGGCCCTGCCACCACAGGACCTTGAGCAGACCGCCGCCGCCGCGCTTGGTCGGCTTGTAGACCGGCGTCGACTGCGCCATCGCAACGCCGGAGAAAGCGAGAAGCTGGGTTGCCATCGGCGCGGTCAGCCCGACCGCGGCCAGCCGTTGCACGAAGCGCCGGCGAGACAGGTCGCCTGCCTTCACCCGGTCGATCAAACCACGCAAGCCACGCTCGTCCATCGGATGCCTCCATCCAGAGTGTCGAAGCTGGTTCCCTGACGCTCCCGCTATCCTGCAAGATGCGTGCAGTTCGATGGGATCAGCCGCGCCCGCCGGCGTCAATGCCGGCACCTTGATTATCGCGGCGGCCTGCGCGATACCCGCCCGCCCCTTGCCTTCCACCGGCGGGGTGCGCGGAGGTCCAAACCCCGCGCCATCGACCTGACCCGGAGTCCACATCCATGAGCGACACGACGACCGGCGCCGCGCAGGCGCCCAATCCGCACCTCGCCGCCTACAACACGCGCGGCCTCAAGGGCCGGATCCTTTCCGGGGTGCAGCCGACCGGCAATCTCCATCTCGGCAACTATCTCGGCGCCATCCGCAACTTCGCGCGCCTGCAGAACGACTACGAATGCCTCTACTGCGTGGTCGACCAGCACGCGATCACCGTGTGGCAGGAGCCGGCGCAGCTCGCCGCGCAGACGCGCGAGATCGCCTCGGCCTTCCTCGCGGCCGGCGTCGACGGCAACAAGCAGATCATCTTCAACCAGTCGATGGTGCCCGAGCACGCGCAGCTCGCCTGGATCTTCAACTGCGTCGCCCGCATGGGCTGGATGAGCCGCATGACGCAGTTCAAGGAGAAGGCCGGCAAGGACCGCGAGAACGTCTCGCTGGGCCTGTTCGCCTATCCCGCGCTGATGGCCGCCGACATCCTGATCTACAAGGCCACGCACGTGCCGGTCGGTGAGGACCAGAAGCAGCATCTCGAGCTGACGCGTGACATTGCCATCAAGTTCAACAACGATTTCGGCCAGCCCGATTTCTTCCCGATCACCGAGCCGCTGATCTTTGGCGCCGCGACACGCGTGATGAGCCTGCGCGACGGCACCAAGAAGATGAGCAAGTCCGATCCGTCGGACTATTCGCGCATCAACCTCACCGACGATGCCGACGCGATCGCCCAGAAGATTCGCCGCGCCAAGACCGATCCGCTGCCGATGCCGGACACGCTGGAAGATGCCGAGAAGCGGCCGGACGCCGATAACCTGCTGGGCATCTACGCCGCCCTCGCCGACCAGGAGAAGGACGCCGTCGTCGCCCAGTTCGCCGGCAAACAGTTCTCCGAGTTCAAGACGGCGCTGACCGAACTCGCGGTCGCCAAGCTCGGCCCCATCGGCGCGGAGATGCAGCGGCTGATGAAGGATCCCGGCCATGTCGATGGCGTGCTGCGCAACGGCGCCCAGCGCGCCCGCGCCATCGCCACGCCGATCCTCGACGAAGTCTACCGGACGGTCGGCTTCCTGAAGCCTTGATCATTGGAGCGCGCCACTGCGAGCGGAGTAACCTCCGCTCTGAAGTGGCGCAATCATGAGCGCCACTGGAGTGGCGCGCTCCATTGAAAGAGTTACCCCTCCATGCGCGTGAGGGCCCACTTCACCGTGGTGCCCTCCGCCGGGACCTGGCCGACCAGCACGATCTGCTCGGTGCGGCGCACGCGGCCCTCTTCGCCGAGATAGATGCTCTCGGCGAGACCGATGCCGGCGCCGGTCGCGCGCAGCCGCCAGCCGCGACCGCTCGGCAGACGCATCAGAACCGCCTGGCCGCTCTGGGCGAGGGTGGCCTTCACCGTCGGATGCAGGTGGAAGCGCACGATGTAGCGCTGGTCCGGCACCGTCACGGGGCGGCCCTCGTAGCCCAGGAACGAGTCTTCGCCGCGCAGGTCGCCGCCGTCGGGCGAGAGCCAGAGGCGGCGGCGATGGATGATGCCGTAGAGCGAGCGATAGCCATCGTGGCACATGTCGAGCCACTGCGCGCCGCCATCGTCGGCGCGGTCGATCAGCACGTTGCCGGCGCGATACTCCAGCGCGCCGTGGTTGGTGATCTCGGTCGAGTTCACGTCGTCGACCACCGCCGTCGAATGGGCGGCGGTGAAGCGCATGAAATGCTGGAAGTCGCGCGGCGCGCCCGGATAGGTGCCGCAGTTCACGATCAGCCGCTCGTGCGCGGCACTCATCTCGAAGCTCAGCGTGCCGGCGTGCGCGATGCCGTCCATGCCGCGCCCCGGCGGGCTCCCGGCATCGGCGATCACCAGCGAGGTACCGGCCGACAGCCGCTGGAAGCCGCTCGCCAGTGCCATGGTCGGCGCGACTTCGCCCGAACCCGAGCGCGCCAGCACGAGGTCGATCAGGCGACGGTCGCCCTCCCAGGTGCCGTTGAACAGCGACAGGCCGCCGTCGCCGTGGCGGAAGAAGCGCAGCATCGGCGCCATGCGATCGATCGCGGCGACCAGTTCGGCCGGCGCCCGGCGTTCGGCCGAGGCCAGCGCCGCGCGCACGTCGATCAGGTGGCGCAGCACCGCGAGTTGCAGGTGGGGCGCGCGTTCGGAAACGATGCCGTCGTGCAGCACGTAGCGCTTCACGAACTTCGCCAGCCGTGACAGGGACTGATCGAGGCTCTTCTCGAAGTGCTTGCCGTCCCGGATGAATGCCAGGTCGGCGAAGATCAGCGCCTTGTAGACGGCGACAGCCTCGTGGCCGACCATGCCGCGGCGCGCGACGCGGCGCAGATGGACGCGCTGGCGGCCCAGCGAGAAGACGAAACGCGCGGCGAAGCCGGGGTCGGCCGCCGAGGCCAGCCATTCGTAATGGCGAATCCAGGCGACGATGCGGGCTGCGAGCACCTCGCGCTTCCACGTCACCGGCGACCAGCGCCATTCGCGATTGGTCCAGTCGTCGACCAGCCTGGCGGCCAGCATCGCGCCGTGCGGATCGCCATTGTCGCGCAGGTCGCGCAGCCAGGCGAAGCCGTTCAGGGCATCGAGCCAGAGCGGTGCGGCTCCCGGCCGCTGCCAAGGCGGGTCGTCCGAATCGGGCAGGACCGTCCCGACGCTGCCGCCGGCGGCGAATTCACCGGCCTGGAGCAGGCGCTGGCCCAGCACCGGATCGCCCGGCCAGG
The DNA here is from genome assembly GCA_001557035.1 of Rhodospirillaceae bacterium CCH5-H10. Taxonomy (GTDB): domain Bacteria; phylum Pseudomonadota; class Alphaproteobacteria; order Reyranellales; family Reyranellaceae; genus Reyranella. The sequence goes on from LSKJ01000038.1 coordinate 24,786, forward strand.
AATCGGCGGCGACCGCGAAGAAGCTGCGCGGCGTGTTGTAGCCCAGCGTGAGCGAATAGAGGGAGGAGCCGAGGAACCAGCGGCCGAATGCCTGCCGCTCCCGCTTGGCGGCCACGGAGGGGCGCGTCGGCACCGAGCGGATCGGCCGGGCTCCGGAAACCAAAGGCTCACCGGGCCGTCTTGTGTCAGAGGCGACCAGCGTCATCGTTTCTGTTCTTTGGCCCGGGAGGCTCGAGCGGCCGGGCGGTGGAGGAGTTTTTTTGTATTTTAGCCCAGTCGGAGCCCGGTGGCGATGGGCAGCAGGGCGGCCCGCGACCGGCCCTTGAACCTCCGATCACGCACACCAGATTCATTCCAAGGGAACGCCCGAACGGGGTTCCTGGCCACTCGCTCCGCGGAGGGGGGTTAGATGAGTCGCGTAACGATGTTCAATTCGCCCTTGTTACTGGGCTTCGACCAGCTCGAACGGACGCTCGACCGGCTGGCCAAGAATGCCGAGGGCTATCCTCCCTACAATATCGAGCGGATCGGCGAGAACGGACTGCGCATCACGCTTGCGGTGGCCGGCTTCACCAGCGACGGCCTCGTGATCGAACTGGTCGAGAACCAGCTCACGGTACGCGGCAAGCAGGCCGACGACAGCGACCGGATCTTTCTCCACCGCGGCATTGCAGCCCGCCAGTTCCAGAAGGCGTTCATGCTCGCCGACGGAATCGAGGTGGTCGGCGCCCGGCTCGACAACGGCCTTTTGTCGATCGAGCTGGTTCGGCCCGTCGTGGAGCCCCGAATTCGAACCATTCGCATCGATGCCGGCCGTGCCGCCGGTGCTGCGGATCAGACGATCGATATTACCGCGCGTCGCAGCCGTTGAGGCGGAGCGCGTTGATGCTGCCAAGGAGGTAGCCATGGAAAACAATGTTCTGAGCTTTACCCCGCTTGCCGACGAGGCTTTCCTCAGCCTGGGCGCGGAGCAGATCGCCTACGTGAAGGCGATCAACCTGCCCGACGGCGCCCATGCGGTCGGCATCTTCTCGGCGGACGGCAAACCGATGGCGTCGGTGCCTTCGATCGAGATCGCGCAGGCGCTCATCCGCCAGCACGAGCTGGAGCCCGCGCTGGTTCACTGAGAAAAAGTCGGCGGAAAGCGGTTCAGGCCGCGCTTTGGGTCTGGACCGTCTCGACGAGCAGCGCATACAGCGCCTCGGCATTCTCGGTCGCGCGCAGCTTCTCGACGAGGCTGCGATCCCGCAGCAGACGTGAAACGCGGGCCAGCGCCTTCAGATGGTCGGCGCCGGCACCTTCCGGCGTGACCAGCAGGAACACGATGTCCACGGGGCGCTCGTCGATCGCATCGAAGTCGACGGGATGCGCCATGCGGGCGAACAGGCCGAGCGGCCGCGTCATCGTCGACAGACGTCCGTGCGGGATGGCGATGCCGCCGCCGATGCCGGTCGATCCCAGGCGCTCGCGTTCGAGCAGGCGGTCGAACAGCTTGCGCTCGTCGATCTGGAAGAGACCGGCTGCGCGGCTGGCGATTTCGGCCAGCAGCGCCTTCTTGCCGGTCGCCTTGGCGCTGGCCAGAACGGCATCCGGGCCGGTCAGCAAATCGGCGATTTCCACAATGTCACCAATGGGTTAGCGAGCGCGAACTTGAATCCGCCCTGCGAGGGGTGCGCCCCTATAAGCGCCTCCCCCGACCGGGTCAAGCCGTCGCTCGGCAGCACGGGTGAGCCCGCCGCGCGTGGCGTGTCAGTCGGCCGGACCGGTCATCGCCTCGACGGCGACGGCGGCGGACGAGAGGCCCGGCATCGGGCGGTTCATGCCGAGGCGGCCCAGCCGGCGGCGCTCGGCCGACGAGGGGATGCGCATGGCTTCGCGATACTTCGCGACCGTGCGTCGCGCGATCTCGACACCCTCGCCCTTCAGCAGATCGACGATGCGGTCGTCGCTGAGCGGCTGGTGCGCGTTCTCGCCGCCCACCAGGTGACGGATGCGCGAGCGCACCGATTCCGAGGAGACGACCACGCCCGGCGTGCGCGCCGGCAGCGCCGAGGTGAAGAAGTACTTCAGCTCGAAGATGCCGCGCGGCGTGTTGATGTACTTGTTCGAGGTGACGCGGCTCACCGTGCTCTCGTGCAGCTCGGTGGCGATGGCAATGTCGCGCAGCACCAGCGGCTTCAGCGCGCTGACGCCGTGGCGGAAGAAGCCGTCCTGCTGGCGCACGATCTCGCGCGCGACCTTGAGGATGGTGGTGGCGCGCTGCTCCAGCGTCTTCACCAGCCAGTTGGCCGACTGGAAACGCTCGGCGACGAAGTCGCGATCGGGCTTGGCGCGCGCGCCCTTCATCAGCGTGGCGTGATAGTTGCGGTCGACCAGGACCTTGGGCAGCGCATCGGTGTTGAGCTCGATGTGCCAGCCATCCTCGCCGGTCTCGGGATCCTTGGCCGGCGTCAGGTAGAGATCGGGCTGGACCGGCTGGATCGGTTCGAATTCGAAGGCGAGGCCGGGGCGCGGGTCGAGCGTGCGCAGCTCGGCCAGCATGTCGCGCAGATCCTCGTCGTCGACGCCGCAGCGGCGGCGCAGCTGGCCGAGTTCGCCGGCGGCGACCAGTTCGAGATTGTCGAGCAGCGCCTTCATCGCCGGATCGAGGCGGTTGCGTTCGGCGAGCTGGGCGCCCAGGCATTCGGCCACGGTGCGCGAGAACAGACCGGCCGGCTCCATCTGGCGCAGCCGCGCCCAGATCTTCTCGACCAGCGGGATGTCGGTCGCGACGGATTCGGCGACGGCGGCCGCCTCGAGACGGCAGTAGCCGGCCTCGTCGAGCCCTTCGGCGATCTTCAGGGCGATGCGGCGCTCGGCCGGGTCCTTGAACATCAGTTCGAGCTGTTCGAGCACATGGACGGCCATCGACCGCGGACGCTCCGCCACGAAGTCGAGGGCGTCGGGCGTATCCTCGCGCTGGCCGGTACGGCTTGCGGCGGCATCGCCGCCCCGGTCGGCATGTTCGCGGGTCCAGCGATCGTCGGCGTCCGCCAGGGCCGGTGCCGCGGCCTGCAGGGCCTCGGCGGTGTCGCGCGGCGCCTCGACCGGAGGCGCCTCGTATTCGCCGGCGGCACCGTCTTCCGCGGAGCCCTCAGAGAGCAGCGGGTTCTTTTCCAGCTCCTGCTGGATGAAAGCCGCGAGTTCGAGGTGCGAGAACTGCAGCAGCTTGATGGCCTGCTGGAGCTGGGGCGTCATCGCCAGGGTCTGGCGCGACGCAAGAATGAGACTTGGACCGATACGCATGTCACCCCACCCCGAAGGTCGTTGGACCTCCCCGATGGACAGTCTAGTGCAAGAACCGTGCCAATGTCAGCACGGCTCGTACTTTCAGTGGGCGAAAATGTCCGCTTCGGGCCAGCCGGCGACGTCCAGGCGCGCTCGGGTGGGCAGGAACCGGAAGGCGGCGTCCGCCAGTTCGCGGCGGCCCTCGCGCTCCAGAAGCGCATCCAGTCTGGCTTTCAGCGCGTGCAAATGCAGCACGTCGGAAGCGGCGTAGGCAAGCTGCTCGTCGGTCAGGCTGTCGGCGCCCCAGTCGGAGGTCTGCTGCTGCTTGGACAGGTCGACGCCCAACAGCTCGCGGCACAGGTCCTTGAGGCCGAAACGATCGGTGAAGGTCCGCACCAGCTTGGCCGCGATCTTGGTGCAGTAGACCGGCTCGCAGCGCACGCCCAGCGAATGCTCGAGCACGGCGATGTCGAAACGGCCGAAATGAAAGAGTTTCAGCACCTTCGGATCGGCGATCAGGGCGGCCAGCCGCGGCGCCTTGGCAGCACCTTTGGGCACCCCGCGCGGGATCTGGACCAGATGGGCGTTGCCGTCGCCGCCCGAGAGCTGAACCAGGCAGAGCCGGTCGCGATGGGGGTTGAGCCCCATGGTCTCGGTGTCGATCGCCACGACCGGGCCGAACGAAAGGTCCGCGGGAAGATCGCCGCGGTGAAGGCTGATCGCCATTATGGGGTGCTCCGACTGACCTGCATGGTGCCCAGGAGAAGACTCGAACTTCCACGCCTCGCGGCGCTAGTACCTGAAACTAGTGCGTCTACCAATTCCGCCACCTGGGCACGGCATGCGGTCTAGTGCGGGCGCTGAGTTAGGGCCGGGCCGCTCAGATGTCAACCGCGCTGGACATCCGCGGCACCGCCTGGCGCGCTTCGCCCCTTGCACCGTCATGGCTTTGGGCTATAGGCAGCTTCCATGAACATCAAGCAGGTCACGGTCTTTGGCGGCAGCGGCTTCGTCGGCCGCGCCATCGTGCGGGCGCTCGCGCAGAAGGGCTATCAGGTCCGCGTGGCCTGCCGGCGCATCGAGCTGGCGGAACGGATCAAGACGGCCGGCGATGTCGGCCAGATCACGCTCATGCGCACCAACCTGCGCAATCCCGCCTCCGTGAAGGCCGCCATCACCGGCAGCCAGGCGGTGGTGAACGCTTCCGGCATCCCCTTCCAGCGCGGCCGGCAGAGCTACCAGACCGTCCATGTCGAGGGCAGCCGCGCCATCGCCGACGCTGCGAAGGCCGCCGGCGTGAAGCGCCTGATCCACATGTCGGGCATGGGTGCCGATCAGCGCAATTCGACCAACAAGTACATTCGCTCCAAGGTCGACGCCGAGGATGCGATCGTCGCGGGCTTCACCGACGCCACGATCCTGCGGCCCAGCGTGGTCTTCGGGCCCGAGGACGCGATGTTCAACCGCATGGCCCAGATCGCGGCCAAGGCGCCCTTCGTGCCCGTGGTCGGCAATGGATCGGCCAAGGTCCAGCCGGTCTATGTCGGCGATATCGGCAGCGCCGTCGTGGCCGTGCTGGCGCGACCCGACACCGCCAAAACGGTGTTCGAGTTGGGCGGCCCGCACGTCTACACCTATCGCGAGATCGCGGCCCTGGTGCTGCGCGAGATCGATCGCAACAAGCGGATTGTCGGCGTGCCGGCCGGCCTGATGCGAGTCGCGGGCTTCTTTGCGGAATTCCTGCCGGTGCCGCCGCTGACGCACGACCAGGTGGATCTGCTGATCACCGACAACGTCGCCCGGCCCGGCGCGCCCGGCCTCGCCGCCCTCGGCATCGAGCCGACCGCCGCCGAGGCCATCCTGCCGATGTACCTCGACCGCTATCGCGTCGGCGGCCGCTACAACCTCCAGGCCCCGGCCTAAGCACTACAAATCACGGTGTCACAGACGGCGATTATGCTCGTCCAAACCTTATAGTCCGATTTCGGTATCATAATTCCAGACATTGAATCGCATCGCGGCGCATAGTTTGAGATGAAGATTACTCTCGCGACAATTAGGTCAGCATAGTTGACTATCGTCCGCCGCCGTGGTTAAACACCATCAATAAAGCAGCAAAGGCGCGATCGGCGCGCTTCTTGCGTAATAAAATTTCACAAAATATTCCGAGGAGGCCGGGGATGGCCGAGAGGATGCTGAAGTTCGTCGGAACGCCGCAAGCCATGCCCGACAAGCGGCCGGCCGCCGAGCGCCGTCGCGACTTCGACGAGATCTATCAGAGCTATGCCCAGCAGAAGGCCGCGGAACAGGCGTCGCGCTGCTCGCAGTGCGGCGTGCCCTTCTGTCAGATCCATTGCCCGCTGCACAACAACATCCCCGACTGGCTGAAGCTGACGGCCGAGGGCCGGCTCGACGAGGCCTACGAGCTGTCGTCCGCGACCAACAACTTCCCCGAGATCTGCGGCCGCATCTGTCCGCAGGACCGGCTGTGCGAGGGCAACTGCGTCATCGAGAAGGGCTTCGAAGCGGTCACCATCGGTTCGGTCGAGAAGTACATCACCGATACCGCGTGGGAGCGCGGCTGGGTGAAGCCGATCCAGCCGCGGCGCGAGCGGCCCGAAAGCGTCGGCATCGTCGGCGCCGGTCCCGCCGGCCTGGCGGCCGCCGAACAGCTTCGCCGCAAGGGCTACCAGGTCGCGATCTACGATCGTTACGACAGGGTCGGCGGCCTGCTGATCTACGGCATCCCGAACTTCAAGCTCGAGAAGGAGATCGTGCAGCGCCGCGAGACGCTGCTGCGCGACTCGAAGGTGACGTTCCATCTCAACTGCGAAGTCGGCCGCGACGTCACGCTGGAGGAACTGCGCGCGCGTCACGGCGCGGTGCTGATCGCCACCGGCGTCTACAAGGCGCGCGACATCGCCGCCCCCGGCGTCGGCCTCGCGGGCATCGCGCCGGCGCTCGACTATCTCACCGCCTCGAATCGCCAGGGTCTGGGCGACACCGTCCCCGAGTTCGAATCGGGTTTGCTGGACGCCGCGGGCAAGAACGTGGTGGTGATCGGCGGCGGCGACACGGCGATGGAT
>LSKJ01000378.1 GCA_001557035.1 Rhodospirillaceae bacterium CCH5-H10
GATCTCGCAGATCACCTGGCCCGACTTCACGGCATCGCCGACCTTGACGTGCCACTTCGCAAGCTTGCCCTCGGTCATCGTGGGAGACAGGGCAGGCATGAGAACCTGAATGCTCATGGGATCAGGCCTCGACCAGGATGTCGGTCCACAGCTCCGACGGATCGGGCTCGGGACTGTGTTGAGAGAATTCGGCGGCGTCGTTCACGATCTTGCGGATCTCCGCGTCGACCGCCTTGAGGCCTGGCTCGTCGATGATCTTGCCGTCGAGCAGGCGCTTGCGGATCTGCTCGATCGGATCGCGCTCGTTGCGGAACTTGTCGACCTCTTCCTTGCTCCGGTACTTGGCCGGATCGCTCATCGAGTGGCCGCGGTAGCGATAGGTCTGCATCTCGAGGATGTACGGCCCCTGCCCGCTGCGTGCGTGCTCGATGGCCTTTTCGCCCGCCGCCCGCACCGCCAGCACGTCCATGCCGTCGACACGCTCGCCCGGGATGCCGAAGGCCTCGCCATGGCGGTAGAGCTCGGTGG
>LSKJ01000379.1 GCA_001557035.1 Rhodospirillaceae bacterium CCH5-H10
ATCTCGACGCGATCAAGCCGAAGCTGAAGCCGGCGCCCGCCGGCTTCAGCTTCGGCTTGATCGCGTCGAGATCGCCCACGATGGCGCCAAGATCGGGAACGGTACGACCCAGCATCTCTTCCAGCGGCCAGAACGTCTTGCCGTCGGCGGCGACGAGGGCGGCCTTGGTGACGCCGCCGTGCGTGATGGTCGCGAGCTTCATTGCGCCTTGGCCTGCTCGCCCGCGTCCTTGCCCCAGCCCTTCTTCTCGGCATCGAAGAACGAGGCGAAGACCTTGCGGATGGTGCTCTCGCCGATGTCGCGGGTGATGAACACGACACGGCTCTTGCGGTCGTCGCCCTCGGGCCAGGCATCGAGCGTGGCCGGCGGGTGGAAGACGTGCTGCACGCCGTGGATCACGACGGGCTTGTCGGTATCCTTGACGTTCAGGATGCCCTTCATGCGCAAGAGGTCCGGCCCGCGATAGGTCACTAGCGCGTCGAAGGCGGCGGCCACGGTGGACCAGCTCATCGGCTCGTCGAAGGTCATGCAGAAGGAGCGGATGCGGTCGTCGTGACGATTCACGTCGTGCGGATCCTGCTCACCGTGCCCATGGTCGTGCGAGTGACCGTGATCGTGCCCATGGTCATGGCCGTGATGATGGTGGCCGTGTCCATGACCGTGATCGTGGCCGCCTGCATAGGCCTCGGCCTGCAGCCACTTCTTCACGTCGGCGCTCTTGGTCTCGGGATTGTAGAGGCCGGCATTGAGGATCTGGTTGGGATCGATCTCGCCCGTGGCGACGGTATGGAACGGCGCGCCGGGATTGAGATGCTGCAGCCGGTGCTTGAGCTCGGCGAGCTTTGGTGCGTCGGCAATGTCGACCTTGGTGAGCAGGATGCGGTCGGCCACGGCGGCCTGCTTCACGGCCTCCTCGTGATTGTCGAGCGTGCTGGCGCCGTTCACGCCGTCGACCGTCGTCACCACGCCGTCGAGGCGGTAGCGCGAGGCGAGCAGCGGATCGGTCATCAGCGTGTGCAGGATGGGGGCGGGATCGGCCAGGCCCGTGGTCTCGACCACCATGCGCTTGAACGGCGAGACCTCGCCGCGCGAGCGCTTCAGGAACAGCTCGCTCATGGTGCGCACCAGATCGCCGCGCACCGTGCAGCACAGGCAGCCGGAATTCAGCGTCACCATGCCTTCGTCGTCGGACTTCTCGACCAGCAGATGGTCGAGGCCGATCTCGCCGAACTCGTTGATGATGACGGCGGTGTCGGCCAGTTCCGGCCGGCGCAGCAGCTTGTTCAGCAGGGTGGTCTTGCCGCTGCCGAGGAAGCCCGTCAGCACGGTGACGGGAATACGCTGCTCGGCGGCGTTCTGCGGGTCGCTCATTCGGGAATTCCTGTGTTCTGGCTTCACGCCCGCCAGAAGCGCCCGACCTTCCTGAAATCCTTCCAGGCCCGCTCGAGCTTGCGGCGGCGGCGCTTTTCGCCGCTTGCCGCCTGCCGGGCGAGGACCTTGAGCGGCGCGGCCGTGTCCTCGGTGGGACGGGCGGCCGTGGCGATGTCGGCCAGCATGCGGGCCGCCGTCGCCCGATCGTTCAAGGCGCCGAGCGCGCCCTGCAGGCGCACCGTTGCTTCGATATAGGGCTTGGCCGCAGGCGACGCAAAGGCGGGCGCCAGGTAAGTCGCGGCGTAGCGCAGTTTCTTGATGCCGATGCGCAGGCGATGGAGCTTTTCCTCGCCCAGCGTGGCGAACGAGCGGCCGCGGCGCACGACCTTGCCGTGGCGGGCATCCAGCACCGCGCGACCGAACGTGTCGAGGCGCGCGGCTTTGCCGTCCGGGGACGGTTCGGCCTCGGCCGTGGCGTCCGCGAAGGCCTGGAGCCGTTCGTCGAAGGCCGAATAGCGGGCGCTGGAGAGGGCGGCCCGGCCACGCTGCAGATGGCTGGAGGCCAGCCGGGCGGCGACGCGCTTCACGACCGGCGGGACGTCCGTGACGCTCTCGGTCAGGAAAACATGCAGGTCGCGTGCGGGTCCGCATTCCCCCGCCAGCCACCTCGCTTCGGCCGACAGCGCCCGCACCTCGGGCCCGTCGACGGCGGGGCGGAACACGCTGAACGCCGCCCGCAGGCGCCGAAGCGCGACGCGGGCCTGGTGGATGCCGATGGGGCGGCGGCTCTCCAGGACGATCGCGCGATACCTGGAAAGGTCGGTCCGGCAGGCCGCCGCGATCCGCCGCAGCGCGACGTCGGGGGGCGTTTCGGCGCCGATTCGGGACCCGGAGGCAGGCATCGGTTCGACCGTAACGACCGCGAGGGAGGGGGCAACCTCAAAGAGCGACAGTCTGATGAAGGTTTTATTGCAACAGGGAGACTGTAGAATTCGCCCGGGTTCAGCCGATTTCGCTGGCCGGGCCGAGGGTTAGCGGTCGTTTTTTGGCGTCGTTTGCAGTGGCGGCTGCCGGTCGGCGTGGCCTAGAGTCACGCCATGAGTATCGATGCGGCAGCCTTCAAGAAGGGCATGCGCCACCTCGCGGCGAGCGTAACCCTGATCACCACCAAGCTTCAGGACCAGCGGGGCGGTCTCACCGCCACGGCGGTCTGCTCGGTTTCGGCCGAACCGCCCCAGATCCTGGTCTGCGTCAACAAGACCGCGAGCGCCCACGATCCGATCGGCGAGGCCGGGTTCTTCTGCGTCAACATCCTGTGTCCCGAGCATCGCAAGCTGGCGGAACGGTTCGCCGGCATGGACGGGATCGAGGGCGACGACCGGTTCAACGACCTGGGCGAATGGACGACGCTCACGACCGGCGCGCCGGTGTTGAAGGGCTGCCCGGTTTCGTTCGATTGCAAACTGGTCACCGAACTCTCGGCCGGCACGCACACGATCTATATCGGCGAGATCGTCGACGTGGCGCTGCATGAGACGGCCTCGCCGCTTCTCTACGCCGACGGGACGTTCGTCCACGGCGCCGCGCTGAAGAAGGCCGCGCAGGCCGCCTGACGCAGCGGGGTTGCGCCCCCGCGCCAACCCACTATGTTCCCGCCCGCCCGAACGAGCGCCTGCTGGGGCGTCGCCAAGCGGTAAGGCAGAGGATTTTGATTCCTCCATTCCCAGGTTCGAATCCTGGCGCCCCAGCCAACGCGTCCCGTCCGAGGGCTTGGACGTCCGTCCGCGTGCTTTCTGGATGAACCGCTCGAGCGACAAGGTCGATGAATTTTCTCAAGAATACGCTTCTCGTCGTGGTCCTCACGGCTGTCTGTGCACTCTGCCTCGAAGGCATGACGCGGTTGTTTCTCGACAACGGCATGCTCTACGAACTCGAGATGTGGCGTTACGCACGCGACGTGAAGGTGCGCGACATGAATCCCGATCTCGGCCATCGCCACCGTCCCAATGCCGAGGCCCAGCTCATGGGCGTGAAGGTGACGACCGATTCGCGTGGCTTCCGCTCGTCGGAGATTCCGGAGAAGGCGCCGGCCGGCGTGGCGCGCATCGCCTTCGTGGGCGATTCGACGACCCTGGGCTGGGGCGTCGCCCAGAACGAGACCGCAGCGGCCCGGGTCACCGCCGCCCTGCTGAAGGAAGGCCGGAAGGTCGACAGCTACAACCTCGGCGTGGGCAATCACAACACGCTGCAGGAACTCACGCTGTTCCGTGACAGCGCGGCCAAGCTGAAGCCCGACATCATCGTGCTGAGCTATTTCATCAACGATGCCGAACCGATGCCGACCTACGGCCAGACCTCCTGGCTCGACGAGCATTCGGCGGCCTGGGTCGTGTTCAAATATCGACTCGATTCGCTGATGCGCCAGTTCGGCGAGGCGCCCGACTGGAAGCGCTATTACCGCGAACTCTACAGGGACGATGCCGCCGGCTGGCAGCAGACCCGCAAGGCCATCCAGGGTTTCGCGGCGACGGCGCGCGAAATGGGCGTCAAACTGGTCGTATTCAACATTCCCGAGCTGCGCGAATTGAAGCCCTATCCCTTTCCCGAGGTCACCGCCAAGGTGAAGGCCGACGTCGAGGGGCTGGGCGTGCCGTTCTTCGACATGCTGCCGACGGTGCAAAATCTCGACCCGGCGAGCCTCTGGGTGACGGTTCCCGATCCGCATCCCAACGGGGCGGCGATGGCCGCCTTCACCACGATGATGGTGCCGGAACTGAACAAGCTGCTCGACGGTCTGTGCAAGGACCAGGGCAAGGGCTGCAAGTAATGCGCTTTCTCAAGGACGCGCTTCTCTTCCTGGTCTCGATCTCCCTGTGCGTGGTCGTTGCCGAGGGTGTCGTCCGTTACATCGACGGCCACACGATCTTCTACATGCCGCTCAGCGAGCCGACCGGGCTTGCCAGCGTCAAGCAGGAGTCCGTCGACAAGGTGCCGCGCGCACCCGGCGTCGAGCGCGCCTGGTTCTCCACCGAGCCCGCGCCGTTGCCCAACAAGCGCGCCGTTCCCGAGGACTGGGAGCGCCTCTATCGCTTCGTCGAGGCCAACCCCGTCGGCGGCATGTGGTTTCGTCCCTCCGATGCCTTCAAGGTCTGGAACACCCGCTTCTCCGGCGATCCCTGCAATCACTGGTTCCTGCGCCACGCACCGGGCCAGCTCTTCCTCTACGACCCGCCCGACGGCCAGGAGCGGCCGCCCTATCGTTTCCTGCCCGACGTCACGATCCCGAGCGGCCTGACGACCAACCAGATCGGCTGGCGCGGTCCTCCGATCGAGAATCCGCGCGCCGAGAAGACGGTCCGGATCGTGTTCGTGGGGTCCTCGACCGTCGTCGAGGCCCACCATCTTCCATACTCCTGGCCCGAGTATGTGGGCCACTGGATGAACATGTGGTCGAAGGCCAGGGGTCTCGGCATCCGGTTCGAGGTCCTGAACGCGGGCCGCGAAAGCATAATCGCGGCCGACCTGGCCGCCATCGTGCGCACCGAGGTTCTGCCGTTGCGACCCGATCTCGTCGTCTATCACGAGGGGGGCAACCAGTTCCGGCCGGCGTCGATCGTCGAGAAGGTGCCGACGGATCCGATCGCGCGGCCATCGAGCGCGCAGGAGCCGGCCGCGGTCGCATGGCTGAAGGAGGGTGCGCGCTACTCCGCCCTGATCGGCCGCGTCCAGGCGGCGTTCGCCATTGCCGGCGCCGGCACGGGCGGCGGCGGTGAATGGCCCAAGCCCGACTACAAGGTCGTCTGGCCCGAGGGACTCGACGAGATGTCGCCGCAGCTCGACTTCGCCAACCTGCCGGTCAGCCTCAGCATCATCCAGAAGGACCTCGACCAGATCCGCGGCGATCTCGCGACGATCGGCGCCGACATGGCGCTCGCGTCGTTCTTCCTGATGGTGAAGGACGGGCTGGTCGTCGATCCGGTCCGCCACAGATACATCATCGAACAGCTCAACGCCGCCAACTGGCCGTACCGCTATCGCGACCTCGAACGGCTGGCGAAGTTCCAGAACCGGCTGTTCGCCAAATATGCCGCCACCCACGGCATCGACTTCCTCGACGTCGCGGGCACCATGCCGTTCGACCCCGATCTCTTCACCGACGCCGTGCACACCAACTATGCCGGCACGCGCATCCGGGCCTGGACGGCGTTCAATCTGCTCGTGCCGATCGTCGAGAAGAAGCTGGGCGAAAAGGCCTGGCCGCGCGCCTGGCCAGCCGGCGCATCGACGGCGCTCCCGACCTTCTCGCCGCGCCTCACCAAGCTCGAGTGCAAGCCTTAGCTTAAGC
>LSKJ01000380.1 GCA_001557035.1 Rhodospirillaceae bacterium CCH5-H10
CTCTTCCCGGTTTCCTGATTGCAGCGGTCGCACTGGCCGGCGGCCGCGAGACTGAGGGTTGCCGGGCCGGGGCTGCCGGCCAGTGCGACCGCTGCAATCAGGAAACCGGGAAGAGCATCCATGCCGGCGATTTGATGCCGGGCATGGATCGCCGTCTTGAACGTTCGTGAGGCCAACCCGGATTTCTCAAAGGCGTCGGGTTGATGACGTCGGACGCCGGCGGATTGCTGGTGGGCTCGACGGGTCGGCGATCGAGAGCCTGCTGGTCGATCTGGTTCGGGGAAATGACCTGCCGTGGTCTATCGGATCACGTCAAACTTGAGAGAAACAGGCGTCACCTGGCCCGCCGGCTTCGCCCTACGCTGCTGCAGTCGCTCCAGCGCCTGCTTGTTCATCTGGGCATCGCCAAGGTGAGAGCCACGTTGCCTGGCATCGCGCTTCGCCTACGCATGCGGCGAAGCGAGTGTCGCATCCTAGCTGTTCGCTTACTCGAACCAGCAGATATCGCCGACGCCTAGATTGCCTTTGGTGACATCCCATTCGCAGTCGATCCGAGAGACGACGGCATCCGGCTCCTGTTCAGGCCACGGGATCAGCTTGCTGTCGCCATAATGCTCGAACTGACCGACACGAAAGCCGCGCTCCATCAGAATGCGAACGACCTTCAGGGAATAGTCCTTCACTTCTTGCTTGTCCGATATTTCGCATTCGACTCTTACGTAACCGGCGATTTCCGGGAGGCCGGTCCAGTCGTGAATCCGGCCGACCTCGATATCCGCCACCAGCTCCTTGAGTTTTGCGTCAATCATGTCCCTATCCATCACGACCTCTATTTATAGTGATACTTCTTATAGCCTGTTTCAGGCGAGCCGATGTCCAAAGACGGTATTCCATCTCTGTTTGACCGAATGCCAACGGTCATTTCTGTGCCTGGCAATTGCACTCTTCGATTCAATACATTGTCTCTCCCATAAGGCCCATTGGCGGG
>LSKJ01000381.1 GCA_001557035.1 Rhodospirillaceae bacterium CCH5-H10
CGCTGGCCGGGATCGCCGAGACCATCCCGCTGCTGGCCGAGCTGAAGGACCGATATCTGGCGCAGGCGATTGGCTCGCGCCAGAAGGCGCTGCTCGAACCGCTGATCGACCGTCGTCTCGACCGCGCCGGCGACGTTCGGGCGGATCGTGGAGCGGGCGACGTCGTTGCTGGACGACCGCAGCGTGGCCGAGCGCCTCGCCGACTTGCAGCAGGACGCGTCGCTGTCCTGGCAGGACACGGCCCATCTGCGCCTGCTGGGCCGCACCGTGGTCAACGAACTGCGCTACCAGGGCGAACGGAAGGGCTGGGACGCGGGCCGGACCGACACGGCGGTGCGCACAGGGCTGAGCGACCTCTACGCCGGCGCGGTCGAGGCCGCGATCGTTCAGGATCCCGAGCGCGCGGCGACGCTTTACGATCACGCGCGCGTCGTGATCCAGCCGGAGCGGCAGGCGGCGGTCGAACGCAAGATCGAACGGGCGCGCGAGGAGCGCCGCGTCACGGAGGTCGTCGGTAGTCTCGCCGACACGCCGGAGATCCGACACACCGACCGAACTTTTACGACTACCAGGCGCGTGCCGCCGAGGCGACGCCGCCGGACGCGTCGCCGGAGCTGCGGGCGCAGGTGGCCCGGATGGCGGGGATCGAACAGGCGCGCGCCGACCGGGCTTGGCAGGCGGCGCGGGGCCGCGCGGCGACGGGCGCGCTCGACTGGCTCGGCGCCA
>LSKJ01000382.1 GCA_001557035.1 Rhodospirillaceae bacterium CCH5-H10
CCTCGGGTTGATCCTCGGGGAGGAGTCGCGCCAGGTCGCCACAGAGGTCCGGTCGCCCGCCACAGCACGTCTCCGTCAGGAAGCTGAAGAGCGCGCGCAAACCGGCAAAGCGGACCGCATAGATGATGTTGCGGCCTTGCCGGGTGGACTGAACGAGACCGGCTTGCTCGAGGGCAGCCAGATGGAACGACAGCGTCGAAGGCAGTTGCCCAAGCGCGCTGGCGAGTTCGCCGGCCGCCATGCCAGTCGCTCCCTTGCTCGCCAGAAGCCGCATCAAATTGAGACGGGTCTCTTGCGAAAGGGCAGCAAATCCGGCAGCTACGTCCGATGATTCCATAGTTCTCGAATAGTCCAATTGTATGACATACGTATTACGCAGCCGGGCGTCGGGTGTCGACGGGCAAATCAGCGGATCGACGGGCGGGAGACGGCGAAATGTCCCTTTTTGAGCGTTACCTGACCCTCTGGGTCGCGGCCTGCATCGTCGTCGGGATCGCGCTCGGGCACTTCTTCCCGGTAGTCTTTCACACCGTGGGCGCGGCCGAAGTCGCCCATGTGAACCTGCCGGTCGCAGCCCTGATCTGGCTGATGATCATCCCGATGCTCATCAAGGTCGACTTCGCGGCCATCGCCGAGGTGCGCCGACACTGGCGCGGGATCGGGGTGACACTGTTCATCAACTGGGCGGTGAAACCCTTCTCGATGGCCGCGCTCGGCTGGCTGTTCATCGGTTACCTGTTCAGGCCGTGGCTGCCGGCCGAACAGATCGACAGCTACATCGCGGGCCTCATCCTGCTGGCGGCCGCGCCCTGCACCGCGATGGTGTTCGTGTGGAGCAACCTCTCCGACGGCGAGCCCGACTTCACGCTGACGCAGGTGGCGTTGAACGACGCGATCATGCTCTTCGCTTTCGCGCCCATCGTGGGCCTGCTGCTCGGCCTCTCCGTCATCGTGGTGCCGTGGCAGACGTTGCTGCTGTCGGTCGCCCTCTACATCCTCGCGCCCGTGGTGCTGGCGCAATTCATACGCCGCGCGGCGCTCGCGCAGAGCCGGGAAGCCCTCGCGCGCCTGCTGGCGCGCCTGCAACCGGCTTCGCTCGTTGCCTTGCTGGCGACGCTCGTGCTGCTGTTCGGCTTCCAGGGAGAACAGATTATCGCGCAGCCGTTGATCATCGCCCTCTTGGCGGTGCCAATCTTAATCCAAGTCTACTTCAACTCCGGCTTGGCTTATCTGCTGAACAGGGCGGCTGGCGAGCAGCATTGCGTCGCTGCGCCGTCGGCGCTAATCGGCGCTAGCAACTTCTTCGAGCTGGCGGTCGCGGCGGCCATCAGCATCTTTGGCTTTTCCTCGGGCGCGGCGCTGGCCACCGTGGTCGGGGTCCTCATAGAAGTGCCCGTCATGCTGTCCGTTGTGAGGATCGTGAACGCGAGCAAAGGTTGGTACGAACAGAAACGACACAGTTAATCGCCAAGGGCGATTAACTGATCGACAGAAAGCCCCGCCTGAGCGTGCGTCCGGCTGACCTGATCGTTGAGCCTGCACCCAAATCGAAGTCGCACCATCCCGTTAGGCCTCGAAGCCGAACGCAAAAACATGGCTGCTCTATCCCATGCCTCATCTTGCGGCCTTTCAGAAACACAGCCGCCCAAGCAAAGAAAAGCCCCGCCCGGCAGTCCGGGCGGGGCTCTGGGAGCCGCGGCTTACTCGCCGTTCTTCTTGCGGCTGCGCGACCAGATCAGGCTGAAGCCCTCGCCGTCCTCGTCGTCGAACAGGTTGGCGAAGATCGGCGCGTTGAAGCTCGGATCGTCGAGCTTGA
>LSKJ01000383.1 GCA_001557035.1 Rhodospirillaceae bacterium CCH5-H10
CTTCTCAGCGCCGCCGATCCCGCCACGCCCAAGATCGTGGCCTTCGAGTCGGTCTATTCGATGGACGGCGACGTCTCGCCGATCGGCGAGATCTGCGATGTGGCCCATTGCCATGGCGCCCTCACCTATCTCGACGAGGTCCATGCCGTCGGCATGTACGGCGCGCGCGGTGCGGGCGTGGCCGAGCGCGACGGCGTGCTCGACAAGGTCGACATCGTGCAGGCGACGCTGGCCAAGGCGTTCGGCGTGGTCGGCGGCTACATCGCCTCGACGGCGGCCACGGTCGATTTCGTGCGCTCCTGCGGCTCGGGCTTCATCTTCACGACCTCGCTCCCGCCGGCGATCGCCGCCGCGGCCCTTGCGAGCGTGCGTCTCGTCAGCGGCCAGCCGGAGTTGCGCACGCGCCACCAGGAACGCGCCGCCACCCTGAAGCGCCGCCTCGCCGCCGCCGGCCTGCCCGTGATGCCGTCGACGACGCACATCGTGCCGGTCTTCGTGGGCGACGCCGCGCTGTGCAAGCAGGCGAGCGACCTGCTGCTGGAGCGTCACGCAATCTACGTGCAGCCGATCAACTATCCCACCGTGCCGCGCGGCACCGAACGCCTGCGCCTCACCCCGACGCCGATGCATGGCGACGAAGACATGACCTGCCTGGTCAGCGCCCTTCAGGACGTGTGGCAGACGCTGGGCCTCGGCTCCCGCGCCGCGGCGGAGTAGCGCCTCTACTCCACCGTCCGCATCGACCAGAGGCGCGAGCGCAGCAGCACGATCGCGATCAGGACCAGCATTGCCAGCGCCGGGATCAGCAGCGCGGCCTTGAGGCCCCAGATCGAGCAGATCGTGCCGGTGAGGAAGGCGCCGATCGGGCCGCCGCCGCTCAGGCCCAGCTGGAACAGCGACATCAGGCGCGCGCGGTGCGTCGCCGGTGCCACGATCTGAACCACGGTCCGGCTCTGCGTCATGGTGATGCCCGCGCCCAGCCCCCACACGAAGATCAGCGCCAGGAACACCGGGAACGGCGGCAGCGTCGCGAGCGACAGCAACACGATGGCGCCGACTAGGACGGCGCCGCCGATCAGCCGTCCACGCAGGGTGAGCCGGCGCGCGAGGCCGACCAGCGCCATGCTGGCGACGATGGTCGCGGCCCAGAAGGCCAGGTTCATGTAGGAGAGTTCGAGCGCGCCACCGGCATAGTGATCGCGGATCGCCAGCGGCAGCACCGCCATGAACGGCCCGACATAGAAGATGCCGACGCCGAAGTTGAGCAGCAGCACCGGCCAGATCTGATCGGACTTCGCCGCCGCCGAAACGCCGTCACCGACGCTGCGCCAGAAGCCCTCGTGCCGGACCTTCGGATGCGGCGGCGGGTCGGGCAGGCGACGCACGAACAGGCAGCCCGCCAGCACCATGCCCGAATGAAGCAGCAGGAGCGGCACGGCGCCGAACCGGTCGGCGGTCGAGGCGCAGGCGATGCCCAGAAGCTGGCCGCCGAACTGCAGCGCCGTCGCCAGCGCCACCGCCTTGGGCAGGCCGCCCTTCGGCGCCACCACCGGCAACAGCGCGTCGCGGGTCGGGATCGCAAAGGCGCCGATGGCGCCGGCGGCGATGCCGTAGGCGATCAGCAGCGGGTAGCTGAGCCCATCCGCCCACAGGACGGCCGCCAAGGCGAGCGGTGGCAGGGCGTAGAGCAGGTGGTAGCGCAGCAGAAGCGCCCGGGCATTGCCCCGGTCGGCCACCAATCCTCCGAGCGGCAGGAACAGCAGCGACGGCGCCATGACCGCGGCTTGCGCGACGCCGACGGCAAAGGCGTCCATGTGCAACACCACGGCGACCAGCCAGGGGAACAGCACCATCTGGATGCCCAGCGGCACGAACCAGCTGCCGAGGCCGGCGAGATAGACGGGAAAGGCGCTGGCCGAGGGCTTGCCTTGATCCAAGGCGTATCCACCTATATCTTGTAGGCACTTAGTGCCCGTTGCTCATGCAATAGTCAAAGGCCAGACGCCCGTGTCGACCTTCAATCGCAATACACTGGTCAAGGTCCTCGAGATCCTCGACAGCAGCCACGCTCAGGAAGCGCTGGCCGCCGCCAAGCTCGCTTCGGCGATGGTGCGCGAGGCCGGGCTGAAGTGGGACGATGTGATCGACGCCTCGGTCCTGCCCCGCGTCGCCGCTCCCTCACCTGTCGCCGAAGCCGGCGGCCCCGCAAAGACGCCCGGCAGCGGTCCGTTCGGCTATCGCCGCGAGCGTGAACTGTCCCCGCACGAGCAGTTCTTCATGGTGCTGCTGAGCCCGCGCACCCCCGTCGACGTCAAGCGCAAGCTGCGCGCCTGGGAAGGCCGTGTCCTCGACGGCGAGATCACGCCGCAGGAAAGCGCGGACCTCCAGTTCATGTACCAGAGCTTCGTGGTCGGCTGAGGCCGGCTCAGGCGGCGAGCAGCACGCTCTGCTCGCGCTCCAGCACCCGCTTCACGGCCGGCCGCGCCAGCATGCGGTCCTTCCAGGCGGTGTAGTTCTTCAGCTCTTCGACCGGCAGGCCGATGCGCTTGCCCCAGCCGTAGAAGACCAGCGCGTAGCCGTCGACCACCGAGAACTCGTCGCCCAGGAACCACGTCTTGCCGGCGAGGAGACCGTCGATCTCCTTGAGGTTGGCGAAGAAGTTGTCGCGGCCCACGGCCTTCAGATGATCGAACACGGCGGTGTCGGTAGCGAAGCGCTCGGGACGCCCGATGTGGGTGAAGTTCGGGTGCACGCCGTTCGAGAACCAGGCCATCAGCGAGATGGCGCGGGCGCGCTTCACCGGATCGGTCGGCATGAGATGCGGTGCGTACTTCGCCGCGACGTAGTCGAGGATCGCGGTGTTCTCAACAATCGTGCCCTCGTCGACCACCAGCGCCGGCACGCGGCCGCGCGGATTGACCTTGAGATACTCCGGCGTGCGCTGCTCGCTCTTGGCGAAGGAAAGGGCCTGCGACTCGTAAGCCGCTCCGCTTTCTTCCAGACCGATATGCGAGGCCGTCGAGCAGGCGCCGGGTGCGTAGTAGAGCTTGAGCATGGATCCCTCCGGAAAAGCTAGAGCGGCTTGGTCGCGTCGGCCGGCCTGTTGCGATGCAGGAACTCGCGGCCGATCTTCACGCGCTTCTCGCCGTCGTATTCGACGATGTCGGCGGTGGCGTAGGTCTCCGACCAGTTGGACGGCAGGAACGAGCCCGACCCGACCACGTCGATCGGCGCCTTGGCCTCGGCCATGATGCGGCACTTGGCCGGCCCGAAGCCCGACGAGGCCACGATCTTCACCTTGTCGAACCCGTTGCGGTCGAGTTCGGCGCGCAGATGGAAGATCGCCGCCGCCGACACGCCGGTACCGACGAGATAGCGAAGCTCCTCCTCGCTGCGGTAACCGCGGATCGACTCGGGCGAGAAACGCTCCAGCACGGCATAGGACGAAGCCGGATCGAGCCCCTCGATGTAGCGGCCGCCGGTCGTGTCGAGACGCAGCGACAGGTTCCCCTGCGCCGCCAGTTCGGGAAAGCGCCGACAGACTTCGAGCGAGTCGGAAATCTCGCGCGCGAAATAGTCGACCAGCACCGTCATCCCTTCCGCCGGGAAGGTTTCGTGGAACATCTCGGCGGCGCGCAGCGTCGAGCCGGCATAGCCGATCAGGGCGTGCGGCATGGTGCCGAGGCCGAACTCGCGACCGAAGTAATGCGCGGTGGCGTGGGTGGCGTTGCCGATGAAGCCGACGGCGCCGACCTTGCGCTTGGCGCGCGCCGAGCCGACCGAGGCGGCATAGGCCATCATCTCGGCCATCTCGCGGCCCGCGCAATGGCGGGCGTCCATGGCGAGGAACGCCGACTTCGGCATGTCCGCGCACATGGTCCAGGCGTTGTAGGCGGCCACGCAGGCCGGCCCGAGCTTCTGCAGGAAGATCGTCTCGAGATCGACCAGGTGGAAGAAGGAGCCGGTGATGTACATCATCGGCTCGCCGGCGCCGACCCACTTGCCCTCGCGGTAGCGCAGGTCGAGCTCCACCTTCGCGTTGCGCGCGCGGCAGGTTTCTTCCAGCCATTCCAGCGCGATCCGCGGCGCGAACACCACGGGCCGGCGCATGAAAATCGCATATGTGACCGTGCAGTCGCCGAACTTGCCGACCACCTGCTTCGAGCGATTGAAGTAGTGGTCGGTGTAGCGTTCGATCTCGCCGTTCTCAGGATGAATCATCGGCCCTCCCCAGGGCTCTCGCGCGCTCGACCGGGACGTCGTTCAGACGGCCGGGCGCGCCCTTGCGACCGACAGGCGTTCCGCCTTGAGCTGCTCGGCGAGCAGGAAGGCGAGTTCCAGCACCTGGCTGGCATTGAGCCGCGGGTCGCACTGCGTCTCGTAGCGTTCGTTGAGGTTGTCGACCGTGATGTCGGTCGAACCGCCGATGCACTCCGTGACTTCCTGGCCGGTCATCTCGAAATGCACGCCACCCGGATGGGTGCCCTCGGCGCGATGCACGGCGAAGAACGCCTTCACCTCGTTCAGGATGGAATCGAAGTGGCGGGTCTTCCTGCCGTTGTTCGCCGTGATGGTGTTCCCGTGCATCGGGTCGCACGACCAGACGACCGACTTGCCCTCGCGCTCGACCGCGCGCACCAGCGGCGGCAGCATGTCGCCCACCTTCTCCGCGCCCATGCGGACGATCAGCACGATGCGACCGGCCTCGTTGGCCGGATTGAGCGTGTCGATCAGGCGCAGCGTGTCGTCGGTCGACAGCGACGGGCCGCACTTGAAGCCGATCGGGTTGCGGACGCCGCGCAGGAACTCGACGTGCGCGCCGTCGGGCTGACGGGTGCGGTCGCCGATCCACAGCATGTGCGCCGAGCAGTCGTACCAGTCGCCCGAGGTCGAATCGACGCGGGTCAGCGCCTCCTCGTACTGCAGCAGCAGCGCCTCGTGGCTGGTGAAGAAGTCGGTCTCGGCGATCTGCGGCGTCGTCGCCGAGCTGAGGCCACAGGCGGCCATGAAGTTCAGCGTCTCGTCGAGGCGCGCGGCCAGGTCCTGATAGCGCGCCGAGGCCGGCGAGTTGCGCACGAAGTCGAGGTTCCAGCGGTTTACCTCGTGCAGGTCGGCATAGCCGCCCTGGGCGAAGGCCCGCAGCAGGTTCAACGTCGCGGCCGACTGGTTGTAGGCCTGGACCATGCGCTCCGGATCGGGCAGGCGCGCGGCGGCGGTGAACTCGAAGCCGTTGACGTTGTCGCCGCGGTAGGACGGCAGCTCGACGTCGCCCACCTTCTCGACGTTGGAAGAGCGCGGCTTGGCGAACTGGCCGGCCATGCGGCCGACCTTCACCACCGGCACGCCGGCGCCATAGGTCAGCACGACGGCCATCTGCAGCAGCACGCGGAAGGTGTCGCGGATGTTGTTGGCAGTGAAGTCGGCGAAGCTCTCGGCGCAATCGCCGCCCTGCAGCAGGAAGGCCTCGCCGTTGGCGACCTTGGCCAGCGACGCCTTGAGCTTGCGCGCCTCGCCGGCAAAGACCAGAGGCGGATAGCGGCGCAGGCGGGCTTCGGCGCCGGCCAGTGCGGCGGCATCCGGATAGACCGGCATCTGAAGCGCCGGCCGGCTGCGCCAGCCGGTCAGCGACCAGTCGGCCGCGCTCGAACTGCGGGACTGGCTTTTTGCGGCGTTGCGCGAATCGGCCCTGGACTGGCCCTGGATCGCGGTCATCGACTCCTCCTCGACCCGCGGGTCAAAGGGACTGGCGGGGTGGGTGAACCTATACGTGCTGTGGATAAAAGGCCAGCCGGGAGGCCAGCCCCGTTCTACTCCGCGGCTGCCCGGGTCGGGGCCGAATCGGCCCGCGCCGTACGCATCGTGACGAACTCCTCGCCGGCGGTCGGATGGATGCCCACGG
>LSKJ01000384.1 GCA_001557035.1 Rhodospirillaceae bacterium CCH5-H10
GGTGCTCGTGCCCACCCTTCGAGACGCTCACTGCGTTCGCTCCTCAGGGTGAGGTCATTGTTGGGTGCGGCCTGCGGGCTGCCAGCGCCGCCATCACCGCGAGCGTCGCCAGCGTGCCGAACAGAAGCAGCGAATCGGTGTAGGTGCCGCTCCAGTCGCGCAGCATGCCGGACGCGAGCGGCCCGGCAGCCTGCGCCGTGACCTGCAGCGACAGCGCCACGCCGCGGATCGCACCATAGCTTTCGCGCCCGAAATAGTCGGCCCAGGCGACGGGCAGCAGCAGCATGACGCCGCCCATGCCGATGCCGAACAGGCCGGCCGCCGCCATCGCCGATTCTATTCCCGAGATGAAGATCAGCCCATAGCTGCCGAGCGCCATGCACACCGCGCACACCGCCATCAGGTAGCGTACCGGCCAGCCGCGCGGCAGGAAGCCGATGCCGAAGCTCGCCACGCCCGAGAGCATCGCCACGAAGGCGATGACGGAAGCCGCGGCGACGGGCGACAGGCCACGCTCGATCAGGTGCGGTGCATTGTGCAGGCTGACCCCGGCCTGCACGGGGAACAGCAGGACAGTGTAGAGCGAGAGCAGCCAGAAGGCGGGCGTGCGCATCGCCTGCGCCCGGCTCCAGCGCGGCTCGACCAGCGGCGGCGCCTTGCCGTCGGCCAGCCGGTCGGGCTGCAGGCCGACATCCTCCGGCCGCCGCACCAGCAGGAGCCAGCAGGGCACGAAGCCCACCAGGAGTACCGTGGCGCCGACCGCGATCCAGCCGGCGCGCCAGTCCGCGCCGCTTATGGCGAACTGCGCGATCAGCGGCAGGCCGACCAGCCCCGACATCTGCGCGAGCGTGGCGAAGGATGCAGCGATGCCACGGCGCGCCACGAACCAGTTGTTGAGCGCGCTGTAGAGGCCGAGGTCGAACGGCCCCGCCCAGATCATGCGGGCGAAGCAGAACAGCAGATAGAAGAGCAGCAGCGACTGGATCAGCGACAGCGCCATGCAGGCGATGCCCGTGCCGGCCACCGCGAGGCACAGCACGAGGCGCGCGCCGCGACGGTCGACGAACGGGCCGATGACCGGCGAGAGGATGGCGGCCAGCACGCCGCCCAGCGACACCGCGCCCGACATTTCGGTGCGCGACCAGCCGAACGCATCGGTCATCGGCACGACGAAGATCGACAGCACGGCGACGGCCGGCCCCTGCCGCGCAAAGCCCGCGAGGCAGATGCAGCCCAGCACCACCCATCCGTAGAAGAACGGCAGCCGCGGGATCAGGAACCGCGGCAGGGGCGGTGCCTGCACCCGCAACCCGGAGTCTTTCTGACTCAAAGTCAGCCCCCACACACCTCATCCTGAGGAGCGCGCGCAGCGCGCGTCTCGAAGGATGGGCAACGAGCGTGGTGTCTGTAGCCCATGCTTCGAGACGGCTGCTCCGCAGCCTCCTCAGCATGAGGTGGTTGTTGGATCACCATTCCATTCGAACAGACTCTAGGCGAAGGTCGCCGTGGCCTGCGCCGCGATCGTGCCCTTGGGCGTCACCGTCCAGAGCTCGGCGCCCTTGCCGTCGGCGGTCGGCCGGCCGATCGCATCGAATGGCGAAGTGTCGAACAGCGGCGCGCGGGCGCGGATGGCGAAGGTCTTGATCGGCCGCCCCGGGTTGTTGTCGCGCAGTAGGTCGAGCAGGCATTGCTGGGCGAAGGGCCCGTGTACCACCAGGCCGGGATAGCCCTCGGTCTCGATGCAGTAGGTGCGGTCGTAGTGGATGCGATGCGGGTTGAAGGTGATGGCGGAGTAGCGGAACAGCATCACCGGATCGGCCTTGATGGTGCGCCGCCACGGCACGTCGGTCGGTGCGGCCTCGCGCACCGGCACGCCGCTCTTTTCGCCGGCCTTCACCTCCTCGCGAAACACGGTGTTGGCGACCTCGGTCACGGCGAGGCCGCGCGGCGTGTAGATCCGGCGCGTCTGGCTGGTGACGATCAGGCTGCCAGTACCGCCGCCGCGGACCTGCACGTCGGAGAATTCGGTCTCGCGGCGCAGCCTGTCGCCGACGCGGATGTCGCCCTCGAAGGTGAAGGTCGAGCCGGCATACATGCGGCGGGGCAGCGGGATCTTGGGCAGCACGCCGCCTTCGGTCGGCAGCCCGTCCTCGGCCAGCACGTTGCGGCGGGCATAGGAATGCAGGAAGCAGAGATGCCAGCCCGGCGCGATCGCCTCGCCTTCCGCCGGAACCTTGTCGTCGCGATCGAAGGTCGCGATCATCGCCTTGAGCGGCGCTTGCGTCACGACGTCCTCGTCCTCGATCTTGCGGCCGAGTTCCTTCTTGAGCGGTTCGATGTCGATGGTCATGGGTGCTTCCTCCGAACTTTCAGCCAGCCTAGCCAATCCACTGCCATGATTCGCCGTCCACGCCCGCATGAAATCAAACTGTTGCCGCAGATCGAAAACGAAGCCGATGTCCGCTATCGCCGCGTGGGCCTCGGCCGTGTCGTCGACATGCCGCCCGCAAGCCTGGCGTCGCTCGAGGCCGGGCGCCGCGAGAACCGGCTCTGGGTCGCGGTCTCGCCGCTCGACCAGCCCGTCGGTTTTGCCCTGATGAAGTTTCCCGGCGGCACCGCGTGGCTCGACCAGCTCTCGGTGCTCAATCGCCGGCAGGGCCAGGGTCACGGCAGCGCGCTCATCGACCAGACGGCGACGGCGGCCCGTTCATTCGGATATCGCACGCTTTATCTGTCGACCTATCGCGACGTCCCGTGGAACGCACCCTACTACGCACGCCGTGGCTTCGAGGAACTGCCCCGCGGACACTGGCCGCACGTCTTCCGCATGCAGGAGATGGCGGCAAACCGGCACGGCCATCCGCCCTGGCGGCGGACGATCATGCGGCGGTCGCTCGATTGACACGCGGTGCGCAGCCCCCTCACCCAACCTCTCCCCCTATCGGGGGAGAGGTTGGGTGAGGGGGTGACGCACTATTCGGCGGCGACGGCCAGGCCCATCTGTTCGCAGGTCGGGGCAATGTCGGATACGGTGGCGCGTCGCATGTCGCGCTTGTAGCGCTGGTCGTCGAACTCCATGCCACGATGCATGGTGCAGCGATCGTCCCAGATCACGAGGTCACCCTGGCGCCAGCGGTGCGAATGGACGAACTGGCGCTGCGTCGCGTGCGCCGTCAGTTCGTCGAGAAGCTGGCGGGCCTCGTCGTCGGCCATGCCGCGGATCGCACCGGCGTGGCTGGCGATGTAGAGGCTCATGCGGCCGGAATCCTGCAGGCGGCGCACCAGCACCTGCGGCACCGGTGCGAAGGCCTCGCGTTCGCTTTCGTCGAAGTCCTTGAAGCCCAGCTTGGCGCGCGAGGTCATGATCGAATGCTCGGCGACCAGCCCTTCCAGACGATGCTTGGTGCTGTCGGGCAGCGCATCGTAGGCGGCGCGCATGTCGGCGAACTCGGTGTGGCCGCCGATCGGCGGGATCGAGCGCGCATGCAGCATCGAGCAGTAGGCCGGCAGGCGCTTGAACGACGAATCGGTGTGCCAGAGGCGATTGCCGAGATTGTAGAGGCGCTGGCGGTTGCTGGCCTCGAGGATGCGGTTCTCGGCGTCGAGATTGCCGACATCGGCCATGTTCTCGTGCAGGCGCAGCTTGTGGTCCTTGCGCGCCTTGAAGACCGTCGTCTCGAGCGGGCCGAAATGGCGCGCAAAGGCGAGCTGGCTCTCGTCGTCGAATTCCTGGTCGGGGAAAACCAGGACCGCATACTTGGTGAAGGCTTCGCGGATTGCGGCGAGGTCCTCGCGCGACACCTTGTTCAGGGCGACGTCGCCCACTTCGGCCACGAAGTCGGGGGTCACGGCATGGATCGACACGGGCATCGGTTGTTTTCTCCCTAGCCTTTGATTATGCGGCCGATTGGACCACCGAACGGACAATCGGGCAATCGCGCGATATATTGGCAGCCATGATCGAGAAGCAGGAAGTGCAGGAGATATTCCCGACCCCGTTGTGGATCGTGGATCTCCAGCCGGCCGCCGCGGCCACCCTCAATGCGAAACTGAAGGCCGAGATCGAGCGGCTGATCTCGCCCCGCCCCAAGGTCCCCGCCGGCAGCAACTGGCAGACGCCGCAGGACCTGCATACGCGGCCGGCCTTCGCGGAGTTCGTGAAGCTGGTCGAGACGGCGGCCCGCGGCGTCGCCCGCTTCCTGCAGGTCGACCAGTATCCGATGGCGATCACCGGTTGCTGGGCGAACGTCAATCCGCCCGGCGCCTATCATCCGATGCACCATCATCCGAACAATTACCTGAGCGGCGTCTACTACGTCTCGATCCCGGCCGGCGGCTCGCAGATCCTGTTCCAGGACCCGCGCGGTCAGGCCTCGATGATCATGCCCAAGCCGCGCCAGTACACGCGCCTCACCGCCAACGGCGCCAATGCGCCCAGCAAGGACGGCCGCATGGTGATCTTCCCGGCCTGGCTGAAGCACACGGTGCCGGCCAATGACGGGCAGAGCGAACGCATCAGCATTTCGTTCAACCTGATGTTCAAGAATTTCAGCGAAACCATGGCCTCGCCGATGTGGGATCCCACGGCGGGCAAGGAGAAGTGATGGGTCTGCAGGATCGCTACGGCAACGAACTCGCCACGCAGTCGGCCGCGGCGCGCGACGCCTACCTGGCCGGCGTCGAGAGCCTGATGGCAGCGACGCCCGGCATGGATGCGGCTTTCCAGAAGTCCGTCGACGCCGACGAGAACTTCGCGCTGGGCCACATCTCGCTGGCCCGCGCCAAGCAGTTGCTGGGTCGCGGCCACGAGGCCAAGGCGCCGCTGGCGCGCGCGAAGGAACTGGCCGCCGGCTCAAGCCCGCGCGAGCAGAGCCAGATCGCGATCTTCGAGAAGATCCTGACCGGCCAGGGCGCCGCCGCGCTCGACGCGATCCATGTGCACATGAAGGAATGGCCGCGCGACGCCATGGCGCTCGCGCCGGCGACCAGCGTGTTCGGCCTGATCGGCTTCTCCGGCAAGACCGGTCGCGAGGTCGACCAGCTCGCCCTGCTCGAACCCTTCGAGAAGCATTACGGCGACGACTGGTGGTACCGTACCCAGCTCGCCTTCGCGCAGATCGAGCTGCAGAAGCTCGACGAGGGCCAGCGCAACATCGACGCCGCACTGCACGCCTTCCCGAAGAGCGCGCATGCCGCGCACATCCGCGGTCATCTCTTCTACGAGCTGGGCGAGCGCGAGACCGGCCTCGCCTTCCTCACCGATTGGATGAAGGACTATTCGCGCGACGGGTTGATGCATGTCCACAACAGCTGGCACCTCGCTCTGTGGTCGATGGAGACCGGCCGCATGGAAGACGCCTGGCGCATCTACGACGAGGCGCTGAGTCCTGCCGTCGCCTGGGGACCGCAGATCAACGTCGCCACCGATTGCGCCGCGTTCCTCGCACGCGCCGAGATGGCGGGCGAGCCGCGGCAGGCCGCGCGCTGGCGCGAGCTTGCGGACTACGCGACCAAATGGTTCGGCCGGCCGGGCCTGGGCTTCGTCGACATGCACACGGTGCTGGCCTACGCGATGGCGGGCGACGGCGCGGCGCTGGCAAAATTCATCGAGGCCCCGAAGGGCGCCACCGCCGACATGCTGCAACCGATGGCGCGCGGCTTCGAGGCCTATGCGCAGGGCGACTGGACGCGCGCGATCGCCGAGATCGAGCCGCTGCTCGCCACCCACGAACGCCTGGGCGGCAGCCGCGCGCAACGCGACCTGCTGGAATACGTCGTGACCTCGGCAATGGCGAAAGCCGGCCGCGCCGCCGAGGCGCGTGCCATGATCGAAAAACGCCGCCCGCAGAACGGCAAGGGCAAAGGCTTCCCGCTCGCGGGACTTTGATCATTGGAGCGCGCCACTCCAGTGGCGCTCATCTCATGAAGGCGCCACTGGAGTGGCGCGCTCCGTTGAGACGCTACGCGCTCAGCCCGAACTCTTCCGCCAGCAACTCATACGACCGCTTCCGCTTCTCGAAGTCGTAGCAGATCGTCACGGCCATGATCTCGTCGACCTCGTAAGCCGCGGCATGGCGTTCGAGGCCGGCGCGGACGGTCTTGGGCGAGCCCACCACCGAGCGGCGGCGCAAGGCCGGCAGCCAGCGTTCGGCACCGGGCTGCTTCGCAGCCTCGAGCGCTTCCTCGACCGACGGCACCGGGCCGGGATTGCCGAGTGTCCGAAGGCGCATCGCCCAGACCTCCCGGCTGCGCGACAGAAGATCGGCTTCCTCGTCGGTCTCCGCGCAGAGGACCGAGATCGCCATCAGCGGCATCGGCTTGGCATGCAGCGACGAGGGCTTGAAGTGGGCGCGATAGGCGCGCGTCACGCCATCGCCGCCATCGGGATTGATGAAGTGCGCGAAGCAGAACGGCAGGCCGAAATGTGCCGCCAACGCCGCGCTGTCGTCGCTCGATCCCAGCAACCACACATCCGGTGACGTCTCGCCGCTCGGCTGCGCCACGATGCCGGTGCCTTCGTGATTGAGCGGCAACGCATCGTGCAGCCAGGCCACGAGATCGCGCACCTGGTAGGGATACTTGTCGGCGTTGCTCCAGTTGGGCTTGCCGTCGGCCAGGATGCGCATGGTCTGCTGGTCGCTGCCCGGCGCTCGGCCGATGCCGACGTCGATGCGGCCGGGGAACAGCGTCTCCAGCATGCGGAAATTCTCCGCCACCTTGAAGGCGCTGTAGTGCGGCAGCATCACGCCACCCGAGCCGATCCGCATGCGCTCGGTCAGCCCGGCGACCCGCGTGATCAGCACCTCGGGCGTCGAGCCGGCCAGCGCCTCGCTGCTGTGGTGCTCCGCCAGCCAGTAGCGCGTATAGCCCAGCCGGTCGCAGAGCTGCGCCAGTTCGAGCGTCTCGCGCACGGCTTCGGCCGGCGTGCCGCCCTTGCGGATCGGTGATTGATCGAGAACGCTGAGACGCAGCGACAAGGAAGTCAGAGGCCCTTCTTGCCCATCGCCAGGAACTTGTCCTGGCGCCGCTGGCGCAGCGTGTCGCCGTCGAGCTTCGCCAGTTCGGCGATGGCTTCGCCGACCACACGGCCCACCACGTCGATCGTCTCGTCGGGCGCGCGATGGGCGCCGCCCATCGGCTCGGGGATCACCTCGTCGATCACGTCGAGCTTCTTCAGGTCGGCCGCCGTCACCTTCATCGCCTCGGCGGCATCCTGCGCGTTGGCATTGTTGCGCCACAGGATCGAGGCGCAGCCTTCCGGCGTGATCACCGAGTAGACCGAATTCTCCAGCATGTAGACGCGGTCCGACGAGGCGATGGCGAGCGCGCCGCCCGAACCGCCTTCGCCGATCACCACGCTGACCAGCGGCACGCCGAGCCCGAGGCAAGTCTCGATCGAGCTGGCGATGGCTTCCGCCTGGCCGCGCGCCTCGGCTTCGATGCCGGGATAGGCGCCGGGCGTGTCCACGAGCGTCAGCACCGGCAGCCTGAACCGGTCGGCGAGCCGCATCAGGCGCTGCGCCTTGCGATAGCCCTCGGGCCGCGCCATGCCGAAATTGTGCTTGATGCGCGACTCGGTGTCGTCGCCCTTCTGCTGGCCCAGCACGACGATGCTGCGGCCCTGCAGCCGGCCCATGCCGCCCACGATGGCGGCGTCCTCGCCGAAGGCGCGGTCGCCGGCCAGCGGCGTGTAGTCGGTGATCAGGCGGTCGATATAGGCCTGCGCGTGCGGCCGCTCGGCGTGGCGCGCGACCTGGACGCGCTGCCACGGGGTGAGCTTCGCATAGGTCGCGCGAATCTGCTTATGCGCCTTGTCCTGCAGGCGCATGACTTCCTCGGCGATGTCGACGTCGCCGGAATTGGGCAGATGACGGAGCTCGGCGATCTTGCCTTCCAGCTCCGCGATCGGCTTCTCGAAGTCGAGGTAAGTCGTCATTGGAAATCAGATGTCGCCCGCTCGCGGAATCCTGTCAACCGGCTGGCCGGCGCTTTCGCCGGGCCAACGGATGGTGCTCCTGCACCAGCGATCTCAGCTTCTCGTCGAGCACGTGGGTGTAGATCTGGGCTGTCTCTTATACACATCTCCGAGC
>LSKJ01000385.1 GCA_001557035.1 Rhodospirillaceae bacterium CCH5-H10
AAGATCGCGGCGGAAGCCTGCAAGCTGATCGAGGTCGAGTACGAGGTGCTGCCGTTCGTGATCGACGTCGAGGAGGCGATGAAGCCCGACGCGCCGATCCTGCACGACTTCATCAAGTTCAAGGACAAGCCGTCGAACATTGCCGGCACGCTGGAACACAAGCTGGGTGACATCGGCGAGGGCTTCGCCAAGGCCGACGTCGTCATCGAGCGCAGCTTCCGCACCCAGCCGGTGCACCAGGGCTATATCGAGCCGCACGCCTGCCTGGTCAGCGTCTCCGACGGCAAGGCCACGATCTGGAGCTCCAGCCAGGGCCAGTTCATGGTCCGCGCCATGTGCGCCTATCTGACGGGCCTGCCGCAGAATGACATCCGCGCCATCCCCGCCGAGATCGGCGGCGGCTTCGGCGGCAAGACCATCATCTACCTCGAGCCGCTGGCCCTGATCCTGGCCAAGAAGTCCGGCCGTCCGGTGAAGATGACCATGACGCGCGGCGAGGTGTTCCACGCCTCGGGCCCGACCTCGGGCTCCTACAGCACGGTCAAGCTGGGCGCGACCAAGGACGGCAAGCTGGTGGCCGCGCAGGGCACCTTCTGCCTGCAGGCCGGCGCGCTGCCGGGCTCGCCGATTCGCGGCGCCGCCGGCTGCGCCTTCGCGCCCTACGACATCCCGAACGTCCACTCTTTCGGCTACGACGTGGTGTCCAACCGCTCCAAGGTCGCGGCCTACCGCGCACCGGGCGCCCCGATCGGCGCCTATGGCGTCGAGTGCGTCATGGACGAGCTTGCCGAAGCGCTGAAGATGGATCCGCTGGAGTTCCGTCTGAAGAATGCCGCCAAACAGGGCACCAAGGCCGCGCACGGCCCGGTCTATCCGCGCATCGGCTTCGTCGAAACCATCGAGGAAGCGAAGAAGCACGCGCACTACACGACGCCGCTGCCCAAGGCGAAGAACGGCAAGCTCTACGGCCGCGGCGTGGCCTCGGGCTTCTGGTTCAACGCAGGCGGCGAATCGAGCGCCCAGGTGAACGTCAACGAGGACGGCACCGTCGTCGTGATCACCGGCCATCCCGACATCGGCGGCTCGCGCGCCTCGACGGCCAACATCACCG
>LSKJ01000386.1 GCA_001557035.1 Rhodospirillaceae bacterium CCH5-H10
CTCGGAGATGTGTATAAGAGACAGCTTTCCCGGCCTGATCGATCTGCGCGACAAGGCGAACTTCTACTGGCTGTGCTTCGCGCTGCTCTGCGCAAGCCTGTGGTTCTGCAGCCGCTACGCCAACTCCCGCTTCGGCCTGGTGATCCGCGGCGCCAAGTCCAACGAGCTGCGCATGACGGCGCTGGGCTTCCCGGTGTTCCGCTACCGGCTGGCCGCCTTCACCATCTCCGGTGCGTTCGGCGGCCTGGCGGGGATCCTGCTCGCCAACGAGGGCGCCTACATCTCGCCCGCCATGATGTCGTGGGTGAAGTCGGGCGATCTCATCGTCATCATCGTGCTGGGCGGCATGGGCACCCTGTTCGGCCCGCTCTACGGCACCATCGCCTTCTTCGTGCTGGAGGAGGCGCTGCCGCCGATCCTCAACCTCGCCCACAAGGGCTGGGGCGAGTACTGGATGATCGTGTTCGGCCCGCTGCTGGTCCTGATCGCGCTCTACGCGCGCGGCGGCATCGATTCGCTGCTGGGGCGCCGCCATGACTGAACCCCTTCTGCGCACCGAACGCCTGGTGAAACGCTACGGCGGACTGCTGGCCACCGACAACGTCTCGATCGATGTCCGGCCGGGCGAGATCCACGCGCTGATCGGGCCGAACGGCGCCGGCAAGACCACGCTGGTTCATCAGCTCACGGGCGTCGTCGCACCCGACTCCGGCACCATCCAGTTCGCCGGCCAGGACATCACGCGCCTGCCCACCCATGCACGCGTGCGGCTGGGCCTCGGCCGCTCCTTCCAGATCACATCGGTAC
The DNA here is from genome assembly GCA_001557035.1 of Rhodospirillaceae bacterium CCH5-H10. GTDB lineage: Bacteria > Pseudomonadota > Alphaproteobacteria > Reyranellales > Reyranellaceae > Reyranella. The sequence continues at coordinate 808 of LSKJ01000386.1, forward strand.
TGCGCGAGTTCACGGCGCTGGAGAACGTGGCGCTGGCCGTGCAGGGCCATGCCGGCCATTCCTTCCGCTTCCTCGCCGACGCTCGCCGGGACGAGACCCTGCGGGCGCCCGCGCGCCACCTGCTCGACGAGGTCGGGCTCGGCGCGCGCGGCGCAACCCTCGCCTCGGCGCTCAGCCACGGCGAGCAGCGCCAGCTCGAGATCGCCATGGCGCTGGCCGGCGAGCCCACCCTGCTGCTGCTCGACGAGCCGATGGCCGGCATGGGCGTCGAGGAGAGCCAGCGCCTGATCGGCTTCCTGCGGAAACTGAAGCAGAAGCACGCCATGCTGCTGATCGAGCACGACATGGACGCGGTGTTCCAACTCGCCGACCGCATCACCGTGCTGGTCTACGGCCGCGCCATCGCCAGCGGCACGCCCGACGAGATCCGCGCCAACGCGGACGTGCGCCAGGCCTATCTCGGCGAGGAGACGGCCTGATGCTGAAGGTCCGCGACCTCGACGCCTTCTACGGTCCCAGCCAGGCGCTGTTCGGCATGGAACTGGCCATCGAGGCCGGCCAGGTCGTGACCCTGATGGGCCGCAACGGCATGGGCAAGACGACGACCGTGCATACGATCATGGGCCTGCTGCCGGCGCGACGCGGCACGGTCGAGTTCGAGGGCAACAGGGTCGACGGACTGCCCGCCTTCCGCATCGCGCGGCTGGGCATCGGTCTCGTACCGGAAGGCCGCCAGATCTTCCCCAATCTCTCGGTGCGCGAGAACCTCGTGGCCGCCAGCGCCAACCGCACCGGCCGCTCCAGCCCCTGGACCATCGCGCGCGTCTTCGAGTTCTTCCCGCGGCTGGCCGAGCGCCAGCGCAACATGGGCAACCAGCTCTCCGGCGGCGAGCAGCAGATGCTGGCGATCGGCCGCGCGCTGATGACCAATCCGAAGCTGCTGATCCTCGACGAGGCGACCGAGGGGCTGGCGCCGCTGATCCGGCAGGAAATCTGGTCCTGTCTCAGCCGGCTGAAGAGCGAAGGCCAGGCAATCCTCGTCATCGACAAGAACGTGTCGGCGCTCATACCGCTGGCCGACCGCCACCACATCGTCGAGAAAGGCTGCGTCGTGTGGTCCGGTTCGTCCGACGCTCTGGCCGGGGACAAGGACCTGCAGCACAGGTATCTTGGGGTCTGATCCTGCGGAGTTGCCGATGCGTCTGCTTGCCGTTGCCTCCTTGCTCGCCTCTGCCCTTGCGCTGCCGGCTTTCGCCCAGGGCCAGGTGAACGTCTACAACTGGTCCGACTACATCGCCGAGGACCAGCTCAAGGACTTCGCCAAAGATACCGGCATCAAGGTCAACTACACGACCTACGACAGCAACGAGATCCTCGACGCCAAGCTGCGCACCGGCAAGTCGGGCTACGACATCGTCGTGCCGACCGCCTCGCCGTTCTTCGTGCGCCAGCTCCAGGCCAACATCTTCGCAGCCCTGGACAAGTCGAAGCTGAAGAACTGGAAGAATCTCGATCCCGAGATCATGACGGCGCTGGCCGCCTACGATCCCGGCAACGCCCATGCAGTCCCGTGGATGTGGGGCACGATCGGCATCGGCTACAACGTGGCGGAGATCAGGAAGCGCATGCCGGACGCTCCGGTCGATTCGCTGCGCATGATCTTCGATCCGACTGTCGTCTCGAAGTTCAAGGATTGCGGCGTGATGCTGCTCGACAGCGCCACCGACATGCTGCCGGCCGCGCTCAAGTATCTCGGCCTCGATCCCGATTCGAAGAAGCCGGAGGACCTCGCCAAGGCGGCCGACGTCGTGAAGGCGGTGCGGCCCTATGTCCGCAAGTTCCATTCGTCGGAGTACATCAACGCGCTGGCCGGCGGAAACATCTGCCTCGCCTTCGGCTTCTCCGGCGACATCTTCCAGGCCCGCGACCGCGGCGCCAAGGCGGCCCGCAAGGTCGACATCGAGTATGCGATCCCCAGGGAAGGCGCGATGCTGTGGATCGACGTCGTCGCCATTCCCAAGGACGCGCCCAACCAGGCCAACGCCTATCGCTTCCTCGATTTCATGCTGGAAGCCAAGGTCGCCGCGGCCTCGACGGAACTCACCGGCTACGCCAACGGCAACAAGGCGGCCTTCGCGCTGCTGCCGAAGGACATCTCGGAAAATCCGCTGATCTATCCGCCGCCGGACGTACGCGCGAAGCTCTACACCATCACCGCCGGCACGGCCGAGCAGACACGCGACCGCACGCGGCTGTGGACCTCGGTCAAGACGGGCCGCTGAATTGAGTTCAGGGCCGATCGTCCGCATCGAGGGACTGACCAGGCGGTTCGGGCCGATCGTCGCCGTCGACCGCGTCGACCTCGAGATCGCGCGCGGCGAGTTGTTCGCGCTGCTGGGCGGCTCGGGCTGCGGCAAGACGACGTTGCTGCGAATGCTGGCCGGTTTTGAAACGCCCGACGAAGGACGCCTGTTCATCGACGGCCAGGACATGACCGACGTGCCGCCCTACCGGCGGCCGGTGAACATGATGTTCCAGTCCTACGCCCTGTTCCCGCACATGGATGTAGCAACGAACGTCGGTTACGGGCTGCGACGCGACGGGCTGAAGGCGTCCGAGATCGCGGCGCGTGTCGCGGAGATCCTGAAGCTGGTGCATCTCGAGGACCACGCGAAGCGCAAGCCGTCGCAGCTCTCCGGCGGCCAGCGCCAGCGGGTGGCGCTCGCACGGGCGCTGGTGAAGCGGCCGAAGCTCCTGTTGCTCGACGAGCCGCTGGCCGCGCTGGACCGCAAGCTGCGCGAGGCCACGCGGTTCGAGATGGTGCGCCTGCAGGAACAGCTCGGCCTCACCTTCGTCATGGTGACGCACGACCAGGAAGAGGCGATGTCGATGGCGACGCGGCTCGCCGTGATGAACGCCGGCCGCATCGCCCAGATTGGCACGCCGCACGAGATCTACGAGCATCCCGCGTCGCGTTTCGTGGCCGACTTCATCGGCATCGCCAACATACTCGCCCTGCCGGAAGGCGGCTGGATGGCGCTGCGGCCGGAGAAGATCACCCTTGCCGCCGGCCGACCGGACCTGCCACGGGCCGCGGCCGGCAGGATCGTCGATCTCGCCTACGAGGGTGACCGCTCGCTCTACCATGTCGCCACCGAGGCCCATGGCACGATGATCGTGTCGACCGCCAACACCAGCCGCGCCGCCGGCGGAGCCTTCGCGCGCGGCCAACAGGTCTGGCTGGGCTGGAGCGACGAGGCCGGCCAGCGGCTGGAGGCGTAGGGCGCCAATGGGCGAGATTGGATCGAGCCGAGCATTCCAAAGCCGACCTCACCCTGAGGAGCATCGCGCAGCGATGCGTCTCGAAGGGTGGGAACGCGCA
>LSKJ01000387.1 GCA_001557035.1 Rhodospirillaceae bacterium CCH5-H10
TGGGCTCGGCGGGCAAGGCGATGATGCACACCGCCATCCGCGTGGTCGACGACGAGGGAAGCGACGTGCCCGCGGGCGGCATCGGCGAGCTGCTGATCAAGGGGCCCAACATCACGCCGGGCTACTGGAACAACGAGGCGGCCACGAAGAAGAGCTTCACCGATGGCTGGCTGCATACCGGCGATGCCGCGCGTCTCGACGAGGAAGGCTTCGTCTACATCGTCGACCGATGGAAGGACATGTACATCTCGGGCGGCGAGAACGTGTATCCCGCCGAGGTGGAGAACGTGCTGTTCCAGATTCCCGCCGTCGCCGACGCCGCGATCATCGGCGTGCCCAACGAGCGCTGGGGCGAGGTCGGCATGGCGGTCATCGTTCGAAAACCCGACCAGCCGCTGGCCGAGGGCGACGTGATCCAGCATTGCCTGGGTCGTCTCGCCAAGTTCAAGGTCCCGCAGTCCGTGACCTTCGTCGACGTCCTGCCCCGCAACGCGACGGGCAAGGTCCTGAAGCGGGAGCTGCGGGTCCGGTATGTGGGACAGGGTGCCCCGGCGATTAGCTAGGCTCGGGTCAGCGACAAGTAATCGTACTTTCAGTTGCCGGATTTTCACTGTGCCGCGCAGTCGGCAGGCCCTAAGAAACTCGGATACGAGTACCGTCGGCCAAACCAGGAAGTTCAATGCTCACGATCTACGGCGTCTATCGCTCCCGCGCGTCCCGCAACATCTGGCTGGCGGAGGAGCTCGGCATCCCCTTCAAGCAGGTGCCGGTGATCCAGCATTATCGCACCGTGCCGGCCGGTATGCTGCACACGCAGTCTCCGGAGTTCCTGAAGGTCAACCCGAACGGCCTCATCCCCTCGATCGATGATGACGGTCTGGTGCTGTACGAGTCGCTGGCGATCAACCTCTACCTCGCGCGCAAGCATGGCGGCCCGGTCGCCGCGGCCAATGTGGCCGAGGAAGGCGAACTCGCGATGTGGTCCCTGTGGGCCGCGACCGGCGTCGAGCCGCACGCCATCAACGTCCTCTATCATCGCCTCGGCAACCCGACCGGCGTCAAGGATCCGAAGGTGGCCGACGCAGCGGTCGAGGCACTGAAGGGTCCGTTCGCCGTTCTCGACAAGGCGCTGGCGAAGACCGGCTGGCTGGTCGGCGGCCGTTTCACCGTGGCCGACCTGAACGTCGCCGAGATCGTGCGCTACGCGCAGGCCGCGCCCGAACTGTTCGACGCAGCGCCCCGCGTGAAGACATGGCTCGCCGCCTGCCAGGCCCGCCCCGCCTTCAAGAAGATGTGGGCCGCCCGCGACGCCGAGCCGGCATAGAGTCAGCTCGCGGGCGCTGCCCTGGTAAGCGTCGCCAGACGCGCCGTGGCGCCCGCGATCGCCTCCGGGGAGAACCTGTCGGGATAGGTCAGCACGAGCTGTTCGCCCGTCAGTTCGACCATGCCGTTGGCCGCCAGGAGATCGAAAGATTCCGGCGCGTCCTTGCTCCTGGCCCAGTCCTCGAGACAGTGGACGACGCCCTTGCTCTTCAACTTGAGGCGCGTCCGGCTGGCGCGCGTGGCCCGCTTGTTCTTCGCCGTGAGCAACTCCTCGTAGGCCGCAAGCGTGCGGTAGAAGGCCCGCTCCAGGGGATCTTCCTGGCTCGCCCCCTCGAGCGAGCAGAGTTGGTCGAATGCCTGTCGCCAGATGTCCTCGCGCCCCATGCGCCGGGCGTTTTGCATCAACGTGCGCAACTGCCCGGGATCGGTGTAGCTCTCGATCGGCTTGGCCAGTGTCTGCTTCAAGCCTGGAGCCGGCTTCTCGGCCGGCGGACGCTTAGATGTGTTCTTCGACACGGGCTTCTCCTGCACGAATGTCCGGCACTTTGTGTGCAAGAGAAGCCACAGTAGCACATTGATCGTCCTGCGAACCGATCGTTCACGGGGCGAAAGCCGGCCTCCCCGCCGTTGCTAGGCCGCGAGAACCAACCGGTCATTGGCCACGGCGAAGCCGAAATTCTCGTAGAAGCGCTTCGCGGCCCCCTCGCCCACGACGGCCTCGACCTGCACCGCACGGCGCTGGCGCGACCATTCGACGGCGGCGGCCAGGAGGCGCCGGCCGATACGGCGGCCGCGCTGATCGGCGCGCACGACGAGATTGTCGACCTCGATGACCTTGTGGGCGCCCGTCCCTTCGAGCGGCACCAGCCGCGTCACCAGCACCGCGACGGCCAGGACGCCCATCTCGCTCTGGGCCACCAGCAGGGTCGTGCCGGGCGTTTCGAGCCATGTCAGGACCTGCTCGCGTCCGTTCTCGCCACCATCGAGGAGATCGGTCAGTTCCTCGATGTCGCGCGGACCCGCCAGCCTCACGCGGATGGCGAGGGGGGAAAGTTGCGGTTCAATTTCTGCTTCGATGATCGACATGTCGTCCTCCGGTTTGCGGTTTCCGCCGCAGGCCGGAGGCCTGGTCCTAGAATACGAAAGCCGCCGGGATGCGGCGGCTTCGTTGAGTCATGACCCTTCGCGCCGCCTATGTAAGGGGCGTAAAATACCAAGCGTTGTGAGACAGGGTCTTGAGCATGGGCAGTTTATAAGTCTTTGATCGCGGGCCTGTCAATGTCCTCTGTGTCATCCCGAGCGCAGCGAGGGATCCTTCCTGCGATCGAAGGATCCCTCGCTGCGCTCGGGATGACACGTGTTAGGGATAACCCGCGTCGCGACTATTCTGCCGCGACGGCCATCGCCTGCTTGAGGCCGGGCATGGTGAAGCCGAGCTTGTCGAGCTTCTCGATCATGTCGCGGCCGGTCTTCTCGTCGATCTCGACGAGCGGCGGGCGCACCGGGTTCCACTGCGGGTCGCTGCCGTAGTGCGCGATCACGTACTTCAGCGCCGGGATCATCACATAGCCCTGCATCACGCCGCGGACCTCGTTGATCCAGGCCTGCAGCTTGTCGCCCTCGGGCGTGCCGTAGGCCTTGATCGTCTCTGCGATCTTGCCGGGGTTGATGTTGGCCGTGGCGCTGATGCAGCCGACGCCGCCAGCCTTCAGGTTCTCCAGGATCGGCTTCTCGTTGCCGGAGAAGACGTCGAAGCCGTCCTTGGCGAAGGCGTCGATCATGCTCTTGGTGTGGGGCCAATCGTCTGACGAATCCTTCATGCCGGCGATCTGCTTGGGATAGGCCTTCATCAGGCGCTCGACCAGCTTGTGCGTGATCGGCACGGCCGAGACCGGCGGGATGTGATAGAGATAGACGCGCAGGCGATCGTCACCGACGCGCTGCACCACTTCCGAGAAGAAGCGGAACAGCCCCTCTTCCGGAACGCCCTTGTAGTAGAACGGCGGCAGCATCAGCACGCCGCCGACACCGAGCTTCACCGCATGCGCGCTGACCTCGGCCGCCTCGCTGATCGAGCTGGCGCCGGTGCCGGGCATCATGCGTTCGGTCGGGACGCCGGATGCGACGACGGCCTCTAGCAGGCTCATGCGCTCCTTGGCCGACATCGAATTGGCTTCCGAGTTGGTGCCGAAGACCGCGAGGCCGCAATCCTGGCTGATCAGCCACTTGCAGTGCGCGATGAAGCGGCCGACGTCGGGGGACAGATCGCGCTTGAAGGGCGTGACGACGGGCGAAAGAACGCCTTTGATCCGTGCTGCGGCCATGATCTTATTTCTCCCGGGAATGGCGCGCCTTTTCTGCAACGAAGCGCCGGAGACGTCCAGTGTCACCATCTCTCAGCGAAATTCTGCCCGAGGACGGCACCGCCGGCACGCTCGTCAGCCGCGTATGGCGTGCAGGAAGCCCGGCCGGACCTGCCATCGTGGCCGTGCGAGCCGACGGGGTCTTCGACCTCTCCTCGACCGTGCCGACGATGGCCGACCTCTGCAACGCGCCCGATCCGACGGCGCTTGCGCGCAATTCCCCGGGTGAGCGCATCGGCGCGCTGCAGGACCTCGTCGGCGATCTGCTCGCGCCGGTCGACCTGCAGGCGCTGAAGGCCGCCGGCGTCACCTTCGCCGTCAGCCTGCTGGAGCGGTTGATCGAGGAACACGCCAAGGGCGATCCCGCGCGCGCCGAGCAGGTGCGCGGAGAACTGAACTCGATCATCGGTGCCGATGTGAGCGCCATCAAGCCGGGCTCGCCCGAGGCCGAGGCACTCAAGAAGACCCTGATGGCGCGCGGCGCCTGGTCGCCCTACCTCGAAGTCGGCATCGGCCCCTATGCCGAAATCTTCACCAAGGCGCCACCGATGGCCGCCGTCGGCTACGGCGCGGAGATCGGCATCCGGCCTGATTCCGACTGGAACAATCCGGAGCCCGAGGTGACGCTGATCGTCAGCGCCAAGGGCAGGATCGTCGGCGCGACGCTCGGCAACGACGTCAACCTGCGCGATATCGAGGGCCGCAGCGCCCTCCTGCTGGGCATCGCCAAGGACAACAACGCCTCCTGCGCGCTCGGCCCCTTCATCCGCCTGTTCGACGATACGTTCTCGCTCGACGATGTGCGCAAGGCCAAGGTCGATCTCGAAGTGACCGGTCCCGACCAGTTCCGCCTGCGCGGGTCGAGCGACCTGTCGAAGATCAGCCGCGATCCCACCGATCTCGTCGCGCAGGCGATGAGCGCGCATCAGTATCCCGACGGCATGGCGCTGATGACCGGCACGCTGTTCGCCCCGACCGAGCCGCGCAAGCCCGGCGGCACCGGCTTCACGCACATGGTGGGCGACATGGTCTCGATCAGCTCGCCCAAGCTCGGCACTCTCACCAACAAGGTGAACCATTGCGACAAGATCCCGCCATGGACATTCGGCGCGGGAGCGCTGATGCGTAACCTCGCGGCACGAGGGTTGCTGCGGTAATGCATCCTCCCTTTCATGCTCCTCTCCCCCGCTAGGGGGAGAGGCAGGGTGAGGGGGTAGCGCACTGCCCTCGTCGCCCCCTGACCTAGCCTCTCCCCCCTAGCCGGGGAGAGGAACAAGAGAAGACCATGACCGACCTCACCCGCCTGCCTGCTTCAGAACTGCGCGAGCAGATCGCCGCCAGGAAAATCTCGCCCGTCGAGCTGACCGACGCCGTGCTCGCACGAGCCGAGAAACTGCAGCCGGAGCTGAACTGCTTCGTCACCCTGGTGCCCGAGCAGGCGCGCGCGGCGGCCAAGGTGGCCGAAGCCGAGGTCATGCAGGGCAAGCCGCTCGGCCTGCTGCACGGCATTCCGTTCGCGGCGAAGGATCTCGTGAACACGGCCGGCGTCCGCACCACCTTCGGCTCCCTGCTCTACGAGAACAACGTGCCGAAGGAAGACGCGGTGTGCGCGGCTCGCGTGAAGGCGGCCGGTGGCATCCTGTTCGGCAAGACGACGACACCGGAGTTCGGCCACAAGTCGCTGACCGACGGTCCGCTGTTCGGGCGCACGCGCAACGCCTGGAGTGCGAAGCACACGTCTGGCGGATC
>LSKJ01000039.1 GCA_001557035.1 Rhodospirillaceae bacterium CCH5-H10
GACCCCATCGCCCCGTATGACGGGGCACTTCCCCCTCTGAAGGGGGAAGAAATTGTTCTCGTTTCCAGTGGTTCAATCTAGGTCGGAGAGACTCTAAGCCGAAACGATCATCGGCTTGAGGTCGAAGGCCTGCGCCGCGGTCTCGAGGCGCCGCGCCGTGACGTCGCCCAGGCTTCTCTTGAGAGCCGTCGGCACCAGCAGCCGCAACTCGCGATCGGTGCGGCGCAGCTGGAGCTGCGGCAGCAGGCCGGGCGCTCCGCCGCTCAGATTGTAGGCGAGCCGCAGGCAGGCTCCGAGGCGTCTGGCGTAGCTGCGCGCCCTGCTGTCGGTCAGGCGCAGCGCCGTGTCGATCATCGCCGCCTTGAGGTCGCTCTTGTAGCGATAGGTGAGCGCCATCGCCAGGATCGCCCGCTCGCGGTGGCTCATGCCCGGGGCCGGCAGGTGCAGCACGCGGAAGTAGGCCTGGTCGGCGCGATAGTCCGGATGATCGTCCCAGGAGATGTCGCTCAGGTGACAGGCGGCGGTCCGCAGCACGCGGTCGCCTTCGGTTTCATCCACGAAGGCCGGGGTCAGCCAGTCGAAGATCTCCTGCGGCGAGAGATCGAACCGGCGCCAGCCGACACCCTGCTCCTCGGCGAAGGCGATCAGCGGATGGGACATCCGCTCCGCTTCGCTGAGACGCGAATAGTAGAAGCCCTCGCGCAGGCCGAACGCCGAGAAGACGACGCTCCGGGGCTTCAGCGCGACCAGCAGCTTGTCGAGCGCCAGACAGGCGAGCGGCAGCGTGTCGACGCGGCGGCGCGACACGCCCGGCATCTTCTCCAGCGACTTGGCGCTCTGCACGGCGATCAGCCGGGCAACCGCCCGCGCTTCATCCGCCGAGATCTCGTACTGGTGGATGATGTGCAGCGGATAGCCCGCCTGCTCCATGTGAAGCCGCGCGAAGGATCGCCAGGCGCCGCCCACGGCGTAGAAGACCTTGCCCTGCTCCTCGCGCAGCCAGCGCACGCTGTCGATCGAATCGGCGACGATCTTGCGCGGATCGCCCTTGCCCGACGACATGAGGCGCAGCGGGCCGACGGGCAGCGTGCTCGACGCGCCGAGCTGCCCGTTGGACATGGACACGAGTTCGAGGCTGCCGCCGCCCAGGTCGCCCATGACCCCGTCGGCATCGGGAATCCCGCAGATCACGCCGTAGCCCGAATAGCGGGCCTCGTCCTGTCCGCTCACGGTATGCGCGACGATCCCGGGCCGGCTGGCGAGCTGGCGCATGAAGTCCGCGCCATCGGCGGCGTCGCGCACCGCGGCCGTCGCCAGCAGGTCGAGCGACGTCACCTTCATGTTGTGGGCGAGCGTGACGAAGCGGTCGATGTTCGCCAGCGCCATCTCCACCCCTTCGGGGTTGAGGCGGCCGGTGGCGTCTAGGCCGCGTGCCAGGCCGCACAGGACCTTCTCGTTGAAGACCGGCAGCGGCGCGCGGCTTGCACGCTCGTAGACGACCAGACGGATCGAATTCGAGCCGACGTCGATGATGCCGACGCGGCCCTTTTCGTGGGGGCTGTGCGCGGCAGAGGCGCCTGCGATCGGGTGGCCGTCCATGCGCGCCCCGTCTAGCCGAAACCGCGAGGGATTACAGCGCCGAAATGGGCGCGACCCGACGCCGCTGGCCTTGGCGCGAATTCACGTCAGGAGCTCAGCACCAGTCGCGGCACCGCGCCGCTCAGCTTCAGCGCGCTGCCGCGGCCGGAGAGCGACGGGTTCGTCATGAAGTAGTGATGGGCGATGAACGGCTCCTTGCCGGTCTGCGGCCGGTGATAGTTACCGTCCGGTGACATCAGCCAGCTTTGACCGTCGTCCTTGAGGTTGGCGACCATGATCTGGTCGAGGACCTGCTCGTGGACCGTCTGGTTCTCCACCGGGCAGAGGAGTTCGACGCGACGGTCCAGATTACGCGGCATCCAGTCGGCCGAGGACAGGAAGACCTTGGCCTGGAGCGACGGCAGCGGCTTGCCGTTGCCGAAGCAGATGATGCGCGCATGCTCCAGGAAGCGCCCGACCATGCTCTTGACGCGGATATGCTCGCTGAGCCCGGGCACGCCCGGCCTCAGGCAGCAGATGCCGCGAATGACGAGGTCGATCTGCACGCCGGCGCAGGAGGCTGCGTAGAGACGGTCGATCAACGCGCCATCGACCAGCGAGTTGAGCTTGGCCCAGATCGCGGCCGGCTTTCCCGCGCGGGCATTGGCGATCTCGGCATCGATCAGTTCGTAAAGGGTCGGCCGCAGCGTCACCGGCGCGAAGGCGATCTTCTCCATCTGCTCGGGGCGCGCATAGCCGGTCATGTAGTTGAACAGGCGCGCCGCGTCCCGGCACATCGCCGGATCGCAGGTGAAGAACGACAGGTCGGTGTAGATGCGCGCGGTGATCGGGTGATAGTTGCCGGTGCCGAAATGGACGTAGGTGCGGATCGAATTCGCCTCGCGTCGCACCACCATCGAAACCTTGGCGTGCGTCTTCAGGTCGATGAATCCATAGACCACCTGCACGCCCGCGCGTTCGAGGTCGCGTGCCCAGCGGATGTTGGCTTCCTCGTCGAAGCGCGCCTTCAGTTCGACCAGCGCCGAAACGGTCTTCCCCGCCTCCGCCGCCGCGATCAGTTCCTTCACGATCGGGGAGTCCGCGCTCGTGCGATAGAGCGTCTGCTTGATCGCCACGACCGCCGGATCGCGCGCCGCCTGGCGCAGGAACTGCACCACGACGTCGAAGCTCTCGTAGGGATGATGGACGACGATGTCCTTGGCGCGGATGGCGGCGAAGCAATCGCCGCCGAAGTCGCGGATGCGCTCGGGGAAGCGCGCATTGTAGGGCTCGAACTTGAGGTCGGCCCGGTCGTCGATGATCACGGCCTTCACGTCGACGATGTTCAGCATGCGGTCGAGATGGAAGACGTGCACGCTCTGGGTCTGCGCCGGCACTTCGAGCTGGTCGAACAGGAAGTCGCGCAGCTCGGCCGGCATGGCGCTGTTGACCGAGATCGAGATCAGGTCGCCGCGACGGCGGCGCTTCAGCGCGCTCTCGTAGAGCAGGACGAGATCCTCGGCCTCCTCGTTGATCTCGACGTCGCTGTCCCGGATCAGGCGGAAGAAGGCGCGCTCGATCACCTCGTAGCCCGGGAACAGGCGCGGCAGGTAGATGTCGATCAGGTCTTCCAGCGGCAGGAAGCGGATGTCGCTGCCCGGCAGGCGCACGAAGCGGTCGACCTGCGGCGGCAGCGGCAGCAGCGCCATCAGGGGACGCCGGTCGTCGCGCCGCTGCAGCTTCAGAATGGCCGAGAAGCCGCCATTGGGAATGAACGGAAACGGATGCGCCGGATCGATCGCGAGCGGCGTCAGGATCGGGAACACCTGGTCGATGAAGTAGGCATCGAGCCAGGTCCGCTCCGCCTCGGTGAGTTCGCCCGAATCGAGCACCGCGATGCCCGCCTCGCGCAGGTCGTCCTGCAGGGCGGCCCAGACATCCTGCTGTTGCGCCATCAGGGCCGAGGCGCGGTCCCGGATCGCCGCCAGCTGCTCGGCCGGCGTCAGCCCGTCGTCGCTCAACAGGGTCGAACGGGTCTGCAGCATGTCGACCAGTCCGGCCACGCGAACCATGTAGAATTCGTCGAGATTGGCTGCCGAGATCGACAGGAACCGCACGCGCTCCAGCAGCGGGTGGCGCTTGTTGGTCGCCTCCTCCAGAACCCGCGTGTTGAACGCCAGCCAAGACAGCTCGCGATTGATGAAGCGCCGGGGACTGTCGGATGTTATTTCCAGCAAAGCCGGATCGGCGGAGTTGAGCGCGTCCATGTGGACCCCTGCGGGGCACTCTCCCTGAAATTATGCACAGGAACGGTAGCGGCTCTACATGCCGGTGTCATGGCAATTAACTAAGCCATTGTTTCAAATGGATTTAACGACGTGACCATGCGCAAGACCATTCTCCTCCTGCGGCATGCAAAATCGGCCTGGGACAGCCCGCGCCTGACCGATCACGACCGGCCGCTCAACCGCCGCGGTGAACAGGCCGCCCAGACGATGGCGCACCACATGGCCCGCCATGTCCCGCGGCCCGACCTGATTCTGTGTTCCACGGCCATGCGCACGCGGCAGACACTGGCGCCGCTGGTCACCGTCCTGGGCAATCCCACGCCGCCCATCTCGCTGGAGAAGGGGCTCTACCTGGCGTCGGAAGAAGAGCTGCTGGAGCGGCTGCAGGCCCTGTCGGAGGAAGTCGGTACGGTCCTGCTGATCGGCCACAATGACGGCATCGGGCAGCTCGCGGCCGCCCTCCCCGCGCAGGGGCCGGAAGAGGCGCTGGCCCGGCTGCGGGACAAGTACCCGACCGGCGCGCTCGCCATGCTCCGCCCCGCGCCCGGTCCCTGGAGCGATCTCGCTCCAGGCGTCTGCGAGCTCCTGGCTTTCGTTCGCCCGCGCGACGTCGACTCGCGCTGACGCCTCAGTACGTGCCCGGGTACTGGCCGCCGTCCATCAGGATGTTCTGGCCGGTCATGTAACCGGCATGAACGCTGCACAGGAACGCGCACATCATGCCGAACTCCTCGGCCGTGCCGAAGCGCCCGGCCGGATGCGCCTTGGCGCTCGCCGCGTACTCGTCCTCGAAGCTGCGGCCGGCCTTGGCCGCGCGCGCCTTGGTCGTGCCCCGCAGGCGGTCGGTGTCGAACGGGCCCGGCAGCAGGCCGTTGATCGTGACGCCGTGGCGGATCGTTGTGCGCGCGACGCCGGCCACGAAGCCGGTCAGGCCCGAGCGCGCCCCGTTGCTGAGACCCAGGATGTCGATCGGCGCCTTCACCGAGCTCGAGGTGATGTTCACGATGCGCCCGAAGCCGCGCTTCATCATGCCGTCGACGCTCGCCTTGATGAACTCGATCGGCGTCAGCATGTTGGCGTCGAGCGCCTTGATCCAGTCCTCGCGGTTCCAGTCGCGGAAGTTGCCCGGCGGCGGGCCGCCCGCATTGTTCACGATGATGTCGGGCTCGGGACAGGCGGCCAGCACCTGCTTGCGGCCGGCCTCGGTGGTGACGTCGACGGCCACCGCCGTGACCTTCACGCCGTACTTCTTGCGGATCGCTTCCGCCGTCGCCTCCAGTTCCGACTGGGTGCGGGCGTTGATCACGAGATCGACGCCCTCGCCGGCCAGCGCTTCGGCGCAGCCTCGGCCCAGTCCCTTGCTCGCCGCGCAGACGATGGCCTTACGGCCCTTGATGCCCATATCCATTTGCGTTTCCTTTTTCTAATTCACGCGTGTCCAGAGTTGCGTCTTGCCGAACATCGGCGTGCCGACGAAACCGCGCAACCGCAGCTTCCCGTCGGGCTGCAGGCTGATGTTCGCGCTGTAGGTCTTGCCGTCCTCGCCGTTGTAGATCTTGCCGTCCTCGAAGGTGTTGGGGTCGTTGGTCTTCTTGAAGCCCCAGATCAGCGGCATGCCGATCACCTTGCGCGTGCGCAGCGAGGCGTTCTCGTTGCGATAGTCGGTGGCGGCATCGGGCGCGACGGGGGCGCCGTCCGGTCCCTTGGGATTGATGAGGTTCGATACGAAGCCGCAGATCGGGCCGCTGGCAGCATCGGGACAGGGGGCAATCCTGATCTGCGCCACGCCCGACTCCGAAAGCCACGTCCCCATCACCGTTCCCTGCTGCGCCGAGGCCGCCGAGGCCACGAGGGTGAGCGCAAGGGCTGCCAGGATCGTCTTCATTGTCTTCTCCCCTTCACGATGTGCCCGCGACATCCGCCAGCACGTCCGCCGCCAGCCGCCGGTCGATCTCGCGCCGCTCCGTCAGTGCCCGCCGGTCGAGCGCGGCGACGACGTGGCGCGCCGCTTCGGCCGAACGCTCCATGTGCGAGACGAGATACTGCACGACGCCGGCGCCCGCGTGCAATTGGCGGTCCGCGAGCTGCTTCAGGATGATCGAGCCCAGAAGTTCGTCGTCGGGTGGCGAGACCGAGACGGACGGTGCCGCGCGCAGCCGGGAAGCGAGATCCGGCAGGGCGATCGACCAGCGCGCCGGCGGCTCCGGCGAGATGAGCAGCAGGAAGCCGCCGCGCTCGCGCATGAGATTGTAGAGATGGAAGAGCCCGCGCTCGGGCGCTCGCTCGGCATGTTCGATGACGATCGCCGGCGAGGCGGCCGCCAGGTCCGTGAGGTCGGCCACGCTCTTCCCGTCGAGGTCGCTTCCATCCATCACGACCGCCTCGCTGCGCGCCGCCCAGATGCGCCCCAGATGGGTCTTTCCGCATCCGGACGGGCCGTTCAGCGACAGAGCGGGCGCCGGCCAGTCCGGCCAGCGCTCGATCCAGGCCAGCGCCTCGCGGTTGCCCTCGGCCATGACGAAGTCTTCCCGCGCATAGGTCGGCGGGGGCAGCGCGAGGTCCAGGATGAGCTGGTTGGCCAAGGGCCGCCTCACCCGTTCGCGCTACCGCGATAGAGATCGCTCTCGCGATAGCGCGCCAGGAAGTGCCGCACGATCACCCCGAGGACCGCCGCCACCGGAACGGCGATCAGCACGCCGGTGAAGCCGAACAGCGAGCCGCCGGCCAGCAGCGCGAACATGATCCAGACCGGATGGAGACCAACGCGGTCGCCGACCAGCTTGGGCGAGAGGAAATTGCCTTCCAGCATCTGGCCCACGATGAACACCGCTGCGACCTTCACGACTCCGATCCAGTCCGGCGGGAACTGCGCCAGTGCCATGCCGAGCGCCATGACCGCGCCCACGAAGGTGCCGACGAACGGAATGAATGAGATCGCACCGGC
>LSKJ01000388.1 GCA_001557035.1 Rhodospirillaceae bacterium CCH5-H10
GACAGACGATGGTCTCCGAGAAGAGCCGGATCGTCGGCGCGGGCGCCATCGGCAACGTGCTCGAATGGTACGACTTCGCGATCTACGGCTATTTCGCGATCACCATCGGGCAGACCTTCTTCCCGCATCAGAGCGAGCTCGCGCAGTTGCTCTCGGCCTTCGGCGTCTTCGCCATAGGCTGCCTGATGCGGCCGCTGGGAAGCCTCGTGTCGGGCAGCATCGGAGACCGGTTCGGCCGGCGGGCGGCGCTCAACCTTTCGATGGCGGCCATGGCCTTCTCGACTTTCCTGGTCGGAATCCTGCCGGGCTATGAAAGCCTGGGCCTCCTGGCGCCCGTGCTGCTCACGGCGCTGCGCATCGTGCAGGGCCTGTCGATCGGCGGCGAGTGCCCGACGGCGTTCATCTTCATGATCGAACATGCCGGCCTCCGCAGGCGCGGCCTGGCCGGTGCCATGGCGACGGGCGGCGGCACCGCCGGCATCCTCTTCGGGTCGGCGACGGGCGCGCTGCTCACCGCCATCCTGCCGCCGGACGCCCTGCAGGAGTGGGGCTGGCGCCTGCCCTTCCTTCTCGGCCTGCCCATCGGGCTGCTGGGGATCTGGCTGCGCCGTCGGGTGCCCGAGCCGCCCCGGACGAGCGATCGGGCTGAGACCCCTGTGCGCGAGGTGCTGCATCAACATCTCTGGCTGCTGGCACGACTGGCCGGCATCGCTGCATTGGGCGCCGTGACCTTCTACATCGTGTTCCTCTACCTCGTGAGCTGGCTGCAGTTCGTCGACGGCGTGGCTCCGGTCCGCGCCCTCGCCTTCAACACGGTGGCCATGGCGGTGGCCCTGCCGATCTATCTGGGCGCCGGGTGGCTCAGCGACCGGATCGGCCGGCGCCGGCTGCTCCTGATCGCGATGGCGGCCGCGATGGTCGGCGCCGTGCCGCTGTTCTGGCTCTTGCATCATCCCGATCCACTGCTGGTGATGGCGGGGCAACTGGGCTTCGTCGCGATCATCGGCACCGTCTTCGGGGTGGAACCGGCCTTCATGGTGGAGGCCACCCCGGCCCGCATCCGCTGCACGGCGGTGGCGCTGGGCTTCAACCTGCCAGCCGGCGTGCTGGGCGGCCTGTCGCCACTCGCCGCGGCCTGGCTGATCCACCGGACCGGGAACGATCTCAGCCCGGCCTTCCTGATCATCGGGGCGGCGGCAATCTCCTTCGTCGCGACGGCGTCGTTTCCCGACAGGACGGGCCTGGCCGACGCCCCTTCCCCGCCGCCGCCGAAGAAATGACCCCGCCACGGCCTCCCATGGCATAGTCGCGCGCAATGAGAGCGCCCAGCACACGCCGCATCGTCGCGGCCGGCACCATCGGCAACCTGCTCGAATGGTACGACTTTGCGATCTACGGCTACTTCGCGGCCACCATCGGCCGCGTCTTCTTTCCCGCGGAGAGTCCGGTCGCCCAGGTACTGGCGGCCTTCGGCATCTTCGCGCTGGGCTACCTGATGCGGCCGCTGGGCGGCATGGTGGTCGGCCATATCGGCGACCGCTACGGCCGCCGCGCCGCCCTCACCTTCTCGATCGCGGCGATGGCCGTGCCGACCTTCCTCGTGGGCCTGCTGCCCGGCTACCAGACGCTGGGCATGGCGGCACCGATCCTGCTGACGCTCCTGCGCATGATCCAGGGCCTGTCGGTCGGCGGCGAGGCCACGACCTCGATGGTATTCCTGGTGGAACAGGCGCCGCCCGGCCGCCGCGGCCTTGCCGGCAGCTTCTGCTCGCTGGCGGCAACCAGCGGCTTCCTGCTGGGCTCGGCAATCGGCGCCACCTTCGCCGCCATCCTGCCGGCGGATGCGCTGGCCGACTGGGGCTGGCGCATCCCGTTCCTGCTGGGCCTCGTGCTCGGCATCGTCGGCTGGTGGATCCGCAAGGTCCTCGTCGAGGAAACGCCGCCGCAGTCGGGCCACGGCTCACCGCTGGTCGAGACCCTGCGCCACCATGGCCGCGCCGTGATGCGCGTGGCCGGCATCACGATCTTCAACGCCGTCGGCTTCTACCTGATGTTCCTCTACGTCGTGACCTGGCTGCAGGACGTCGACGGCATCGCGCCGGCGCGCGCGCTCGAGATCAATACGGCGAGCATGTTCTTCCTGTTGCCGGTAATGCTCGTGTCCGGCTGGCTGTCCGACCGCTTCGGCCGCCGCCCGCTCATGCTGGTCGCGATGGTACTGGGCTTCGTGGCCGCGGTACCTTGCCTCTGGCTGATGCATCACCCCGACCCGACACTGATCCTCGCGGGACAGCTCGCCCTGGTCGTGCCGGCCGGCATGGGCCTCGGCATCATCCCCTCGATCCTGACCGAGGCTGTGGCAGGGCGGGTGCGCTGCACGGCGGTGTCGCTGGGCTACAACATCGCCTTCGGTGTGATCGGCGGCCTGACGCCGCTCACAGCGGCCTGGCTGGTTGCCCGCACGGAAGTCGATCTCAGCCCGGCCTGGCTGTTCATGGCCGCCGCCGCCATCTCGATCGCCACGCTGCTGACCTTCCGCGAGACGTCGCGCGACGCGACCCTGCCGGCATGAAGCTGACGCGCGCGCCTTGGCGCCGATTGCACAGACCGCGGCGTTCCCGACCCGCCATTGGAGCGATCTGGGCCGGCGTGCCAAATTCTTGAGACGCTCAGAATCTTCCGCCTCAACGTGCCTGATGCCGGTTTATTGGGGCTTTCCGCCACCCAGAGAGCAGTCTAGACTTGACGTGAACGTAGAGAGAACATACTTATGGATAGATCATGATTGCGGTAAGATCTCCGCAATGAAGGCAGCGCGTTACATTGCCATCTTCATTGGAGGGGCGATCTGTTGCTTCCTCCTTGTTTCGCTGGGAGTAGTCGACAAGGTCGATAAGATTCCCGGGACTCAAGAAGAGCCGGTTCTAAGCCTTCCGACCTATCTCGGCTTTCTGAGCGTCATGTTGACCGCTGTAACAGCCGTATTAGCCGCGCTTGCGATCGGAATAGGCGTTATCGCGGCATACACATTCCGCGAAATCAAAACTGAAGCGTCAAAGGCTGCCGTAGCGAAACTAGACGAAGCGCTTTCGGAAGAGGCCTTCAATGAGCGGGTTAACAAGCTGCTCCTTGCCCGGAGTACGAACCCGACCGTAGCGGAGCTGGAAGAAGGCTTTGACCCCAATGACGATGGCAACCGATAGGAGGGTAATATGGCCTCGAAAGAACTTGCTAGGATTGCACCGGCCGAGAAGGCGATCCTTGACCAATATCTCTCCGAGTATCCAGTTAAGCTTGGTCAACTAGCAAAGGATCTTGGAGTGGCGATTAAGGTTTCGAGCATGGGCACCGGGATTTCAGGACAGATTTCCCGCGAAGGGAATCAGTACGTGATCCGCGTAAATCGTAATGAGGCACGGGAACGGCAGCGCTTTACTGTTGCGCATGAACTGTCTCACTACTTGCTCCACCGCAATGTAATCGACAGTAGCCCAGAAGGAATCAGGGACACGGTTCTGTACCGCTCAGGCAAGCCTGAGCAAATTGAGTTTGAGGCTAATCGACTGGCGGCTGAAATCGTGATGCCGAAGTCGTTGGTCGACAAGGAGCTTCGATCAAGCTTCGGAGGGCTGGTGACAGAGGCGACGATTGAAAGTCTTGCTTCTCGTTTTGAAGTATCGAAAGCTGCTATGGAAATTAAACTGTCCACTCTCGTAGGGGCGTAGCGAACAAGCATGGTTCTAGAGAACAAGACCTACGTTCCCACTCTAGCGATACGTGCTAGCGAGATGAATGGTCTCGAGTTCTTGCCTGCGGCTACAAAGGCTCAGATGACGCCGTGCATCCTTCTTGCACCTTGGGCCAACGCTTCGACCTTGCAAAAAGCTGTCGACCGAGTCGAGCGGGCCTTCCGTCATCAGCACTACTTTCTCGATATAGATAGGGATTATGAGTTCACCAACCAGGAAAGTCCGACACAGCAGGAGCTTGTAGCGTTACTAAACCCAGATAATTCTTTCGAGAATTGGTGTCGGTTCGTTGCTGAACACGAGTGGGTCTGGCCTTGCGTCCAGACTAGAGGGCAGAGCGAAAACGCAATCCGCCTCCAGATCCAACGTTTTCAGGAGGCCGGACGATCATACTGCATGCGCATTTTCATGAACAGGATGCCTGATAACATCACTGAAGTTGTTTCGGCGTTTGCTGCATCAGGTGCAGCTGACTACGCTATTATTCTTGAGGGCGGATGGACGCGTGATCCCCTTTCGTTGGCCGCATGGTTTGATGGCATAATTGGAGGGGTTCTCCAAGCCATTGACGCAACGGTACCCATAGTCCTGTCTTGTACGTCGATGCCTAAACTTTTCACCGAGCTTGATGGTGGCATAACCCCTGTGCCGTTTAACAATCGTGTGCTCGTGGATCAGATCAGGCTGCGCCGAGCTAACCGCTCACGAATCACCTACGGAGATTGGGGCAGCACCCGCCCTCGCGAACCGGCTGGATTTGCCAGTCGACCGCTAGATCGAGTCGATTATCCAACCAGAAACGCATGGTATATAGCGAGGAACAAAATCGAGAATTGGGACTTTAGGCGGAGCGCACAAGCGATAGTTAGCAGCGCTGACTGGGATGGAAATCTCGGCATTTGGGGCGAAGAGCAAATCCTCAACACCACCATTAGCCCTGCGGTCGGGATCGATACTCCGCAGAAGAATGTCGCTGCGCGTGTAAACATCCATCTTCATCGGCAGGCGTTCTACGATCGTGGCAACCTTAACGGTATGAATCTGGACGAAGATTGGGAAGACTAAATCTTTCGGAAAGACGGAAGTTTAGTTTTGAGAAGACGTCGCACAGCACAAACGGCACATTCATGTAGCTCTAGCCGACTGGGCGCCGCACCAGTTGACGCGACGGTGCCGCCCTGAAAATCACACGTCGCGTGCTGGCGCCGATGGCATTCGCGGCAGCTACACTCCCGGCCCGGGCAACATCCCCACCCTGGATCGACGCCCACACGCACGCCTTCGTGCGCGGCCTGAAGCTCGCCGTCGATGCGCGCTACGCGCCTGACTATGACGCCTCCTGGCAGATGCTGCTGGCGCTCGCGGCGGCCAATGGCGTCGGTCGCGCCGTGCTGCTGCAGCCTTCCTTCCTGGGTTACGACAATTCCTATCTGTTCGGCGCGCTGAAGGCCGAGCCGACGCGCTTCCGCGGCGTGCCGTGGATCTCGCCCTCGGTCGAGACACGACCAGAGGACTGGGAGGAGATGGCGCGCATCGGCGTGCGCGGGCTGCGCTTCCCGATCTACGGTCTGCCGACGCCGCAATGGTCGGCCTACGGCGACATGCTGGGCGAGGCGCTGAAACGCGACTGGCCGATCCATCTCTATGTCGAGAGCAGGCGCCTCCCGGACATGCTGCCGTTCCTGCTCGACGGCGGCCACAGGGTGGTGATCCCTCACTACGGCATGTTCGACCGCACGCTGGGCCCGGCGCGTGATCCCGGTTTCAAGGTCCTGCTGGAGAGCGCGAAGACCGGCCGTGTCTTCGTCGTGCTGAGCGGCGCCTACCGCGTCGGCCCCGAGCGCGCCCGCCAGGCTGCGCCGATGCTGCTCGACGCCTTCGGCCCGGAACGCCTGATGTGGGCCAGCGACTGGCCGCACACCGACACCGGCCTCAACCGCGTCACGACCTATCCCCTGACGCTCAGGACCTTCGAGGACTCGTTGCAGAGCGAGGCAATGCGGCAGACGATCCTGGTGGATACGCCGTCGAAGCTTTACGGCTTCTGACGCCTACGCCGACCCACCCTCGACGGCGCGGCCTTCGGCGCGCCAGCGGAGCATGCCGCCGGGGAGGTTGGCGACGTCGGCGAGGCCAGCCTTCTGCAGGATCGCCGTCGCGTGCGCGGAGCGGCTGCCGGCGCGGCAGACGGCGACGACCGGCTTGTCCCTGGGCAGTTCCTTCGCCCGCGCCGCCAACTCGCCCAACGGCACGAGCGTCGCGCCGCGAATGTGTCCCAGCGGACCCGAGAACTCCGCCGGCTCGCGGACATCGACGACGTTCACCGTGGAGAGATTTTCCTCGAGCCAGTGCGGCTCGACTTCCCAGACGCCGCCGAAGGTGAAGCGCAAGGGCGCCCATTCGGGTTCGGCCGGGGCGCTCGCCCCGTTGCCGGGCTGGCCGCAGCGCAGATTGGCCGGCACCGCCTCGTCGATCTTCTTCGGGTGCGGCAGATCGAGGTTCTTCATGTAGCCGACATAGTCGTTCTCGCCGACCTCGCCGCCCAGCCGGGGATTGAACTTCCTCTCCTCGATCACGCTGCTGACCGTCAGGCCGCGATAGTCGTGCGCCGGGTAGAGAAGACAGCTCTCGGGCAGCGCGAAGATGCGCGAGCGCACCGAGCGATAGAGCGCGCGCGGATCACCCTGCTGGAAGTCGGTACGTCCGGAGCCGCGGATCAGGATGCAGTCGCCGGTGAAGGCCATGCTCTCGTCGTCGAGCACGTAGGTGACGCAGCCCGACGTGTGGCCGGGCGTCGACCGCACTTCGAGTGCGCGGCGGCCGAATTCGATGCGGTCGCCATCCTGCAGCAGCCGGTCGGCGCCCGCCGCACCAGACGCCGCCGACAGCGCGATGCCACTGCCGAGCCGCTGCTTCAGCAGCCAGGCGCCGGTCACGTGGTCGGCATGGACGTGGGTGTCGAGCGTCCATTTCAGCGTGAGGCCAAGCTCGCCGATCAGTGCCGCGTCGCGCCGCGCCTGCTCGAAGACCGGATCGATCAGCAGCGCCTCCTTCGAGGCGCTGCAGCCGAGCAGGTAGGTGTAGGTCGACGAAGTCGGGTCGAAGAGCTGGCGGAAGACGAGCATCGGTCCTTGTTCCTCAGGCGGGAGCGCTGGCCTTGTCGATCGCCGCCAGCGACTCGGGATCCAGCTCAAGGGTGGTCGCGTTGAGCACGTCGTCGAGCTGCTTCAGGCTGGTCGCGCTGACGATCGGCGCGGTGATCGACTTGCGATGCAGCAGCCAGGCCAACGACACCTGGGCCAGCGTGGCATGGGACTTCGCCGCCGCGTCGTCGAGCGCCTTGAGGACGGCCATGCCCTTGGGATTGATGTACTTCTTCACGCCGGCGCCGCGCTGGGCGCTGCCGACATCGGCCTCGGAGCGGTACTTGCCGGTGAGAAAGCCGCTGGCCAGCGAGTAGTACGGGATCACGCCGATCCCCTGCTTGAGGCACTCGTCCTCGAGCGCGCCCTCGAACAGGCCGCGCTCCATCAGATTGTAGTGCGGCTGCAGGCTCTCGTAGCGCGGCAATCCCTTCTCCTTCGAGATCTTCGCCGCCTCGGCAAGGCGCGGCGCGTCGAAGTTGGAGGCGCCGATGAAGCGGATCTTGCCGGCCTTCACCAGCTCGCCGTAGGTCGAGAGGGTCTCCTCCTGCGGCGTGTCCTTGTCGTCCTTGTGCGACTGGAAGAGGTCGATGCGGTCGGTGTTGAGCCGCTTCAGCGAGGCGTCGACCGATTCCTTGATGTTCTTCGCCGACAGCGCGCCGCTCGGCAGGCCCATGCCGCACTTGGTGGCGAGCACGATCTTGTCGCGCTTGGCCGGGTCCTTCTTCAGCCAGGTGCCGATCACCGTCTCGCTCTCGCCGCCCTTGTTGCCCGGGAACCAGCGCGAATAGACGTCCGCGGTATCGACGAAGGAGAAGCCGCCGTCGACGAAGGCGTCGAGCAGCTGGTGCGAGGTCGCCTCGTCGGCCGTCCAGCCGAACACGTTGCCGCCGAAGGCGATGGGGACGAATTCGAGGTCGGACTTCCCGAGTTTGCGCTTCTGCATCATGTCACTCCCTTGGATATTCATTCGGCGATATTCATTCGGCGGCCTTGGGCGCCGCCTCGGCGGGCTTGCCCGCCTGCTCGGCCGCCTGCGGCGGCACCGACGGCGTGGCCGGCACGGGGAACAGGTAGTTGTTGCCCGTGGCGAACTGGATGCCGAGAGCCGGGAACTGGTCGTACATGCGCCGGATCGCCATGCGCTGGACCATGGTCGGGTTCTTCGGCCGCGCCATGAACTTGAAGCGCACGATCAGCGAATTGTCCTTGATGTCGACGACGCCCTGCATCTTGAGCGGCTGCAGGAGGATCGGCTTGAACTGCGGTTCCTCCATCATCTGCAGGCCGATCTTCTTCACGGTCTTGCGCAGCAGCTCGACGTCGGTGCCGTTGGCGAAGGCGATGTTGAACTTCACCACCGTCCAGTCGCGGCTGAAGTTCGTGATGTGGCCGACCTGGCCGAACGGCACGATGTGGAGCTGGCCGTTCTGGTGGCGCAGCTTCAGCGAGCGCACGCTGAACCCCTCGACGGTGCCCTTGACCTTGCTGCAGTCGACATACTCGCCGATGCGGAAGGAATCCTCCGCCAGGAAGAAGATGCCCGACACGATGTCGCGCACCAGCGACTGGCTGCCGAAGGACACGGCGAGACCGAACACCGAGGCGCCGGCGATCAGCGGCGTGATGTTGACGCCCAGTTCCGACAGCACGAGCAGGCCGCCGACGACGGCGATGGTCGCGCCGGCAACCACGCGCAGCAGCGGCATCAGGGTTCGCAGGCGCGAGGCCGCGACCTGCACTTCCTCCTCCGAGTCGCCCGACACGTCGGCGGACGGCAGCGGGTTCGAGGCGATGTAGGAATCCATGCGGTACTTCAGGAACCGCCAGCCGGCGTAGATCGCGACGGCGCTCAGCGCGGCGATCTTGGCGCCACGGTCGTGGGGGACCCATTCCTCGGGCGTGGCAGCCGCGAGCACGCGGACCATCATCGCCTCCGCGATGAGGATCACGACATAGAGACGGACCAGCAGGCGCACGCAATCGGCGACCACGTCACCCGCCATCGGCAGTTCGGAGACGATGTGGCGCGTGACGCGATGCATCAGCGTCTCGAACAGCAGCAGGGCGACCAGCGCGGATTCGATGGTCGCCATGCCACGCGAGGCGGTGCCGCTCTCCGTCAGGGCGGCATAGACGGCCGCCAGTCCCAGCAGCGCATAGAAGGCAAGGCCGGCCATCCACCAGTTGCGGGCGGCGTCGAGCTTGAGCTGGCGGGTAAAGCCGGTGGCGGGAACCATGGCCGTCAGCCAGGCCGCCATGTCCAGGCGATAGCGCCAGACGATCAACAGAAGCAGCACGGCGATCACGGGCACGTAGAGAATGATGGCGGCACTGGTGGTCTCGCGATTGGCGCCCGTCGCCGCGAGGGCGCGGGCCGCTAGACTGCCCAGCATCGGCAGAAGAACCACGAGGTTGAGAGCGACCAGCAGATGGCGCGCCGCACGGTCGTCGACCGGCGCGATCCGGCCCTCCGGCATGCTGGGGCGCAGGAACGCCCGAAACACCAGATTGAAGCCGCGCCAATAGACGAGCGTGTGAAGCACCAGCGAGCCGAGCTTGCCGCCCAGACTGTCGGGCGTGCCGAGTTGGCCCAGCACCAGCCGGCCCGCGACCGCCAGGGCGACAAGGGCCAAGACGTCGAGCAGGAGGGCACGGAAGAAGGCGCGCAGCGGCGTCTTGCTGGCAAGGCGATCGAAAGCGCTGACGCGGGCGCGGCTCAGGATCAGGCGCGCGATGCCTTCGGCAAACAGGCCTGCCACGACAATTCCGACCAGCAGCAAGGCGGTTCGGCCGCCGACGGCCTGCGGCAGGGAGAGGAGATGCGCGCCAAGTGCGGGAAGTTGGGCGACGGTGAACTCGAACCGCTCGGTCATCATCATCAGGAAGCTTGCCGCCGCCCCCTCGCCGGCCGTCACGGCCTGCGCCGCCGCCGGGAACGCCCAGACACCGACCAGCCCGCTGATTGCAGAGGCGCTGCCGCTGCTTGACCGTTTCATCGATTTTCCCTCAAAGAATGTCCCGGCAAACCTAAGCCAATTGGCAACCAGCCGCCAGACGACACGACAGGAGAGACGCCCCGATGCTCGGCCTCATGCAGGACCGCCCGCTTCTGATTTCGCAGCTCATCGAGCATGCCGCCCTCAACCACGGCGACACCGAGATTGTCTCCCGCACCGTCGAAGGGCCGATCCATCGCTATACCTACCGCGATGCCAACAAGCGCGCGAAGAAGGTGGCCGAGGCGCTGCTCGGGCTGGGCATCAAGACCGGCGACCGCATCGGCACGCTGGCCTGGAATGGCTATCGCCACTTCGAACTCTACTACGGCATCTCCGGCATGGGCGCGGTCTGCCACACGATCAATCCGCGGCTCTTCCCCGAGCAGATCGTCTACATCGTCAATCATGCCGAAGATCAGCTCCTCTTCGTCGACCTGAACCTGCTGCCGGCGGTCGAGAAGCTGCTGCCGCAGATGAAGGGCGTACGCCACGTCGTGGCGATGACCGACCGCGCGCACATCCCGGCCGACTGCAAGATCCCCAACCTGCTGGTCTACGAGGAGCTGATCGCCGACAAGCCCGGCACGTATGAATGGCCCGAGTTCGACGAGCACACCGCCTCGTCGCTCTGCTACACGTCGGGCACGACGGGCAACCCGAAGGGCGTGCTCTACCATCATCGTTCGACCATCCTGCACGCCTATGGCGCGGCACTGCCCGACACGCTGAACCTGTCGGCGCGCTCGGTGGTGCTGCCGGTCGTACCGATGTTCCACGTCAATGCCTGGGGCCTGCCCTACTCGGCCGCCCTGGTCGGCGCCAAGCTGGTCTTCCCCGGCGTCGCGCTCGACGGCGCCAGCCTGCACGAGCTGTTCGAGAAGGAGCGCGTCACCTTCACCGCCGGCGTGCCGACGGTTTGGCTTGCCCTGCTCAACCACATGAAGGCCAACAACCTCACGCTCTCCACCGTGAAGTACGCCGTGATCGGCGGCTCGGCCGCCCCGCCTGCCATGATCGAGACCTTCGACAAGGACTACGGCGTCGAGGTGCTGCATGCCTGGGGCATGAGCGAGATGAGCCCGCTCGGCACGGTGAACCATCCGAAGGAGAAGCATCACAAGCTGTCGCCGAAGGAACTGCTGGAAGTTCGCCTGAAGCAGGGACGCCCGCCCTACGGCGTCGACATGATGATCGTCGACGATGCCGGCAAGGAACTGCCGCGCGACGGCAAGGCCTTCGGCGACCTGCTGGTGCGCGGTCCGTGGATCACCTCGGGCTATTTCAAGGGCGAGGGCGGCGATGTGTTGCGGGAAGGCGGCTGGTTCGCCACCGGCGATGTCGCCACCATCGATCCCGACGGCTACATGCAGATCACCGACCGTTCCAAGGACGTGATCAAGTCGGGCGGCGAATGGATCAGCTCGATCGACCTCGAGAACGCCGCCATGGCCCATCCCGGCGTCGCCGAAGCCGCGGTGATCGGCATCGCGCATCCAAAATGGGACGAGCGGCCGCTGCTGATCGTCCACAGGAAGCCCGACGCCCAGATCGACAAGCAGGAGCTGGTCGAGTTCCTCGCGACCAAGGTGGCCAAGTGGTGGCTGCCCGACGACGTCCAGTTCGTCGAAGCGATCCCCCACACCGCGACAGGCAAGATCCTGAAGACCCGCC
>LSKJ01000389.1 GCA_001557035.1 Rhodospirillaceae bacterium CCH5-H10
GTCGTATCCGTCGCCGTTCACGTCGCCCGCCGAAGCGACCGACCAGCAACCCTCGTCGTTGGCCTTGCCGCCGATGATCGCTAAGCCGTTCGTGCCGTTGAGGGAGGAGAGGTTCATCGTGGCGTTGAAGCCCGCAGCCTTTCCGAACACCACGTAGCTCGCGCCCTGCCAGACGCCGGGTGTGCCGGCGTCTGGACCGCCGATGATGAGATCGTCATAGCCGTCGTTGTTCACGTCGCCGGCCGACGCCACCGACCAGCCCGCCTCGTTGCCCAACGCCACGCCGTTCAGCGCAAAGCCATTAGCACCGTTGAGGGTGGAGAGTTCGATATCGGCGGCAAAGCCCGAGGCCTTGCCGAAGACCACGTAGCTCAAGCCGTTGCGGTCGCCGCCAATGCCGTCCGAGGGCGCGCCGAAGATCAGGTCATCGTAGCCGTCGCCGTTCACGTCGCCTGCCGAGGCGACGGACTGGGTGCCGTAGCTGCTGCCGGTCAGCGTGAAGCCGCTGCTCCCGTTCAGGCTCGAGAGTTGAACGCTGGCGCCAACCCCTCCGGCCTTGCCGAACACCACATAGGTGACACCGGGGTTGTTGACATACGTCCCGTAACCGCCCGCCGCGTTGATGATTACATCGTCGAAACCGTCGCCGTTGATGTCGCCGGCCGAGGCGACCGTGTAGCCGCGCGTATCATACAGAGAGCCATTCAGCCTCGTGCCGTTAAGGCCATCGAGGCTCAGTACGTCAATATTCGCCGGAAACGCCACGCGGACTCCCGTCTTCGTTCGACTGACGACCTCCCCAGACAGCGTCGAGCGTATGAGCTTTTTGCCGTACCATATTGTGTGCTACTTCAAGCTGCATCTCCGCATGTTTGCACGCGAACACAGGCACAACTCATCCGCAGTCGCCCGCGAAACCATTCGCGCGATGCGCGCGCAAGTACCGGCCGGAGCTGGGCTGCCTCACAGCAGGATATCTCCCCAAGCCGATCGCATTCGCGCCGGCGAACGAAATGGCGAGATCGGTCACGGGATTGAACGCGCCAGGCGTCCCAAGCTTGTTGGCGTATTGCCGGTCAGTACGCTGTCCGGTTCGTTGCCAAAACCGCCGGTCGACACGGTGCCCGTCAGGACCAGGTTCTAGACGTTGGCTGATAACGTGAACGTGCGGCCACCGCGAGGGCGGCGGCGATGGTCGGGTAGGTGCCCGGCACATTCAGAGTCGCCATTATGAACCTCGTCAGGCGCTCAACAAGCTCGATGCAATCTAGAGGGACTGACCCCGGTGAACAAACTACCTTCGCGATACTCATGCTTTCTGTCTGCAAGAAGGCGCACTCGATCCGCGCGTTCGCCACCGTGCGCGACAGGACAAAACGACTCCGGGCTGGTGAGATACGGCGGAATTACCAGTGCCTGTTCGCAACGGCGCACGGGCGCGCCCGTTCTACGGCCATGATCACCCAGTTGAACCCGCCCCTGCCGCTCGAGACATCGAAGGGACCGGGCCTTGCCCACTTCGTCATCGACTATGGGCCGGAGTCCCATCTCCTCTGGGTCGTGTTCCTAGACGAAGGCGGCGCCTGCTGGACCGTTCCCAATCCGGAGATCCGCATCCAGAGCAACTGGTCGCTGCGCCGCCGGGAGAAGGTCGCGACGGCCTGAGCCGGGCCGCGAGCGGCGCCGCCTGCCCCGACTGAAACACGAAGCGAACTCGCCGGTATGACCGGCCGATTGCGGCCGCGTGCACCTCGAGATGCCTTCGCGCACCGTGCGCGCTGACGCGGCGTGCTGTGGAAATCTGACAAAACGTCAATAATTACAGACAGTTAACCCGCCTGTGACCAATGTGGCAAATTTGCAACATTTGTTGGACGCGGTTAGCCCGCTTGGCCACTATGCCTCCGGCCGTAGGCCCACCCCCGTGGTTCCAACCGGAGAAGAATTTCATGACCTTGAGAAACGGACGCCGCCTTTTCTCCCGCGCACGCCCCCTTCTCAAGGCGAAAGCCTTCTCGGTCACGATCCTCGCCACGGTCGCGGTATTCGGCACGTCGGGCGCCTTTGCCCCCGCCGACGCCCAGGTCAAGGCACCCCAGGTGAAACAGGCTGCAAAGGCCAAGCCCCGCCCGGTCGCCAAAGCCGATCCGACGGACAGCGTCGCCGACCAGCTCAATGCCAAGTGGCAGCAGGACAATGCCGCGTTCGGTGGCTTCACGACCGCAGCGCCGGCAACGGTCCAGGCGGCTTCCTATTCGGTCCCCGCTTCCACTGCGGCCACCGGCGCCACGCCCGCGATCGCGAACGAATGGGGCGACAAGCTGGTGACGCGCGCCATGAACTATCTCGGCACGCCCTATCGCTACGGCGGCATCTCGCCCCAGACCGGCTTCGACTGCAGCGGCTTCGTCTATTATCTCTACGGCGCCGTCTTCGGGCAGCGCATCCCGCGCATGCCGCACGACATGGTGCGCCAGGGCACGCCGGTCGCACGCAGCGATCTACAGCGCGGCGACCTCGTCCTGTTCGGCCATCGCGGCACCTTCACCCATATCGGCATCTACGCGGGCAACGACCAGTTCGTTCACGCCACGCATCGCGGATCGCCCGTCATGGTGACGAACCTCGATGCCGACTATTACCGCCAGCGCTACATCACCGCGGTTCGGCTCTCGCCCCAGTAAGGGCCGAGCGAGAACGGCGCCGCTCAGCCGTTCGCCATGATCGTGCGGTAGATCGCGGCCTTCTGCTTCAGCGGCAGGCGCTCGATGGCGCCGAACAGGCGCAGCATCAGATCGCACTGGCGAGCCCTGGGCTGATCCTTGAGATCGCGGAACGCGGCCATGTCCGCCTCCTCGAACGGCGGCTGTGCGAGGGTGCGTGCCTGCTCGTAGGCCGCGCCCAGTTCCTCGGCCGTCGGCAACTTGCTGGCAGGATCGCTCGACTTGTAGGCCGCGACCATCGCCCGCTGGCGGGCCGACAGCGCCGCATCGACCCGCAGGTTGGGCGAGGTGCGATTGACGCCTGTGATCGCATAGTCGGCGCAAGCCTCGTCCGAGACAGTACGGAACGCCTGCAGCGTCGGCACCGTGCGGTCGCCCCAGGCCGCGACCGCCTCGTCGGAGCCGCGCTGGGCCACCGGCATCACCTTGCTGCGGAAGGTGGCGGCGGCGGCCTTCGCAACCGCCTGCAGCATCGCGGAATCGTTCACCCCACTGTGCTGCTCGCGCAGGATCGGCAGCAGACCCTTGCGGAGATCGGTTTCGATGGCGGGGTCGAGCGCGAAAACGTCGAGCAGGACAGGATCCTGGGCGATCATGCGCCCGCGCACGATCGACCAGGCATAGTCGTCGCTGCGTTCGAATGCGATCATCTCGAACTGAGGCCGCGCTACGGCAAACCCCGCCCCGACGGCAAGCGCGGCGACGAAACCCAGGACGAGCCGTCTCGTCAGGCTGCGTCCCTTCGTGAACTTCGCCACGAGCGCCAC
>LSKJ01000390.1 GCA_001557035.1 Rhodospirillaceae bacterium CCH5-H10
ACCATCGTCTGTCCGACGCTGGCGGCGTCAGTTGCCCTTCTTCTCGATGTTCCAGAAGACGGGGATCGGGCTGGTCACGACGCCGCTCAGACGGTCCGAGCGCGTCGCGGTCGGCAGCGTGTACTGGCCGAGCGGAACGTGCGTGCCGTAGGTGATGGCACGTGCCTGCAGGTCGGCCGCGATCTTCTTGCGGCTCTCCAGGTCGGGCGCGCGGGCGAAGGCATCGCGCAGCTTCTCGACCTCGGCGTCGCAGGGCCAGCCGAAATTGGCCTTGTCGCACGAGGCGGTGAGCATGCTGTTGGTCAGCGGGTTCATCATGTCGACCGAGAGCCAGGCCGTCATGAATCCGTTCCAGCCCCCCTCCTGCGGTGGCGTCTTGCGCAGGCGCCGCGCCACGATGGCCTGGAAGTCGAGCGGCACCATCTGGACCTTGAATCCGCCCTTCTCCAGAAGGTCCTTGGCGATCGGGCCGGCGTTCGTCAGCACGGCGATGTCGGTGGTGTGCAGCATCACGATCGGCGTGCCGTCGTAACCCGCTTCTTTCAGCAGCTCCCGCGACTTGGCGAAGTTGCCGCGGACCAGTCCGTCCATGCCGGCGTTCGATTCGAGCGGGGTGCCGCAGACGAACATGGCATCGCAGGTCTGATAATACTTCTCGTCGCCGATCACGCCCTGCAGGAATGCCTTCTGGTCGAAGGCATATTCTGCGGCGCGTCGCACCTTCTCGTTGTCGAACGGCGGGACCACCGTGTTCCAGCGGAAGACGTACTGCGCGCCGATCTTGTTGTAGACCTCGAGCCGGATGTTCTTGTCCGCCAGCAGCAGCGACTTGAGGTCGTGCGGCGGCGCCTCGATATAGTCGATCTCCCCGGCCAGCAGGGCGTTCACCGCGGTCTGGTGGTCGGGGATGGCCAGCCACTCCACGCGATCGACCTTGGCGACCTTGCCGCCGGCCAGTCCGGAGGCGGGCTCCGGGCGCGGCTTGTAGTCCGGGTTCTTCACATAGACGGTTTTGTCGCCGGGCTTCCACTCGTCGGCCTTGAAGATGAAGGGGCCGGAGCCGACGAA
>LSKJ01000391.1 GCA_001557035.1 Rhodospirillaceae bacterium CCH5-H10
GGCGGGGTCGACCGACGACAAGGCGCGGCGCATCATCGACGTCGTGCTGGACGAGGACTCGGTCGCCCGCCGCACGCCCGAGGTCGAGCATGAGCGGGCCGTCGCGCTGTTCGACCTGATCGAGGAGAACGACTTCTCCCTCGTCGGCAGCCAGCCGGGCCCGTACCGCCTGCGGATCGGCATCTTCGAGCAGCGCCTCGTCTTCGACGTGCGCAACGAGGCCGACGAGAAACTGCGCGACATCGTCCTGTCGCTGACGCCGTTCCGCAAGGTCGTGAAGGACTACTTCCTGATCTGCGAGAGCTACTACGCCGCCATCAAGAAGCTGGGACCGTCGCAGATCGAGGCGCTCGACATGGGCCGGCGCGGCCTCCACAACGAGGGATCGGAACTGCTGCGCGAGCGGCTCGACGGCAAGATCGAGGTCGATCACGACACGGCCCGCCGGCTGTTCACGCTGATCTGCGCGCTGCACATCAAATCGTGAGGGCCGCGGGGCGATGACCGGACTGCCCGCCAGCCTGCTCTTCGCCTGCAGCGAGAACTCGGTCCGGTCACCGATGGCGGAGGCGCTGGCCAAGCGGCTTTACGGGCGGTCGCTTTATGTGGATTCGGTGGGGGTGCGCGCAAGCGAGGTCGACGGGTTCGCGGCGTCCGTGCTCGACGAACTCGACATCGACGTCCATCGCCACCATGCCAAGACGTTCGAGGATGTCGATCCCGCCTCGTTCGACCTGATCGTCACCCTGTCGCCGGAAGCCCATCACAGCGCGCTCGAATTCACGCGCGGTACGGCGACCGAGGTCGAGTATTGGCCTACACCCGACCCCAGTGCCGTCGAAGGGTCGCGGGAGATGCGGCTCGATGCCTACCGCCACACCCGCGACCAGGTCCTGGCCCGACTGAAGGCGCGGTTCGGCGTGCCGATCACGCCCACGGTCTAGCTTCGATCTCTAACGCTGGTTGACGTGGCCCTGCGGGTCGAGCGTGATCATGTAGTAGGTGTCGCCCTTGAGCGCCTGGCCCTGCCAGCTTCCGTCGCTGTTGCGCATCAGCATGGAGACGCCGTTGTAGCCTGCGTCGTGGATCTGTTGTCGCGCGATCGCGCCTTCCGCTGTCGGCGTCCAGTTCGGGGCGGCTGTCGGCATGCGGGTACTGCCGGGCTCGGTGCCGGGCTCGCGTCCGCTCGGCATGCCCTGCGCCTGTACTGCATTCGTCGCAAGGACTGCAGCGCCAACCAGGGAAATTGCAAGCAATGTGCGGGTCATGATGACTCTCCTCGGTGCGAAGCGCTGCCACACTGGAGCGCTTTCGACCGGAGTCATTTCCGTCCCGGATTATGAATGGATTGTGGCCGACCCTTACTTGCGCGCGCAGGTGAGACACCCGCGTCGCGCAAGAGATTGTAAGGACGGAGTCAGCGAGAAGGTGCCGCTCCGGCGTACCATGCCGCGCGGCTCGAGCTGCGGCGCGTCACCGGCAGGTTGACTAGATCCATGAACACTGAAGCGCCGCCGTCGGCGCCGGCGAGATCGCCTTCCAGCACCTCGACGTCGAAGGTGAGCCTGTCGCCTTCGAGCTTCGGCGACTTCAGCGTGACGACCGCATCGACCACGCTCGCCTTCGCCTTGTTCAGCACCGAGACGGTGGCGTTGGGCGGATCCTTGGCGAAGGAATTGGGTGCATTCAGCGTCCATTCCTCGAGCACGTGCGGCAGCATCGCGTGGCCGGCCGAGCGCACCGGGCGGTCGGCGAACACGATGACGCTCGGCGCCACGCCCTCGAGGATCAGCTTCTTGTCCTGCAGCTTGGCGCCGCGGGCATTGAGCACGAACATCGAGGGGATGAGGCGCGGGTGCTGCGAGGCGCCGACGACCTTGGGCAGCCCTTGCACGGCGGGAGCGGCCGGCGGTGTCTGCGCGGTCGCGCCGAAGGCGAGGCCGAGGGTCGCGGCAGCGGTGGCGAGAGCGACGGAGAGGCGGAAGCTGTTCATGTTCTTCACCGTACGGCTCAGTAGCAGGGCAGGAGAGGTGGCTTGCCGCAGCTCGGCGCGTTGTAGCGCTGCTGGTAGCGCGGATCGATATCGGGCGGCGGCGGCGCACCGGCGCCGCTGTTGTAGCCGCCACCGCCACCACCATAGCCGCCGCCATACGGGTTCACGGGCTGCGTCGGCGAGGGGTTGGGCCAGCCGCTGAAGGTGCTGGTGCCGTCGGGATCGCCGATCGCCGGCGTCTCGCCGCCGGTGGTCTGGCTCTGGCCGTAATACTGCGCACCGTGCGAGCCGATGCCGAACCAGATCGTATCGATGAACACCGAGGCCGGGCCGTCGGCGGCGCCCAGGCTGCCTTCCAGCACGTCGACGTCGAAGGTCAGCTTGTCGCCCTCGAGCTTGGCGGTCTTCAGGGTCACGACGAGGTCGGAGACGTTGCCACCGTCCTTGTGGAACACCGAGACGGTGGCGTTCGGCGCGTCCTTGGCGAAGCTGCCGGTCCGCCAGATGTCGGCCATGTCCGGCGTCACCATGTGGCCGACCGAGCGGGTCGGGCGGCTGGTGAACAGCGTGGCGGTCGGCAGGACGCCGTCGAGGACCAGCTTCTGGCCATCGAGCTTGGCGCCGCGCGCATTGATGACGATCAGGGCCGTCGAATACTGCCGCGTGGTCGGCTTCCCGATGGTCTTCTGGGCGGGATGGCTGATGGCGTTGGGAGCCTTGGGCGGCGTGGCGGCCGGCGCCTGGGCGAAGGCGAGGGCCGGGGTCAACAGGAGAGCGGCCAAGAGGCCGGACATGCACGTTGCGTTCATCTTCACTGGTCCTTTTTCCCCCGATCATCCGCAGCCGCGACCTGTATAGGGGAGGGAGCCGCTTGTGAGAAGGCCGGCCGTCCCGCTGTCCCGGGGCGACCGCCATTGACTTACCCCCGCCTGCGGCCCATTTTCCGGCCGCTTTCCAGAAATTCACCCCAGCCGGAGGCCGGATGGCCAAGGAAGA
>LSKJ01000392.1 GCA_001557035.1 Rhodospirillaceae bacterium CCH5-H10
AAACCGTTCACCATG
This sequence comes from Rhodospirillaceae bacterium CCH5-H10, assembly GCA_001557035.1. Taxonomy (GTDB): domain Bacteria; phylum Pseudomonadota; class Alphaproteobacteria; order Reyranellales; family Reyranellaceae; genus Reyranella. Next base: position 16 of record LSKJ01000392.1, read on the forward strand.
TCCCCGAACAGGTGTTCACCATCTCCCCGGCCCAAACACAGGTGAAGAGCGAGGGTGCTGGGCCTGAGGTCATTTCGCGGGAGCGCGTCTCGAAGCAGGGGCGCGGGCACCGCGGCGACTGCCGCGGCGATGCTAGACCCGTCCGTGGCAGTGCTTGAACTTCTTGCCGGAGCCGCAAGGGCAGGCGGCATTGCGCGAAACCTTGCCCCAGGTCGCCGGATCGTTGGGATCCACCGGACCGTTGGTGACCGGCCGCGGCCGATGCAGCGTCGCCACGCCGCCGCCGTCCGGGTCGGCCGGATCGTAGGCCGGGTCGTCGGCCATCGCCGCGGCCTGCGCCGGATCCTCATGCACCTCGTGCATGTTGGTCGGCATCTCGGGCATTGGCGGCGCTTCCATGCGGATCTGCAGCGTCGCCAGCAGCGTTATCACCTGCTCGCGCATGTTGGTGAGTAGGTCGCTGAACAGGTTGAAGGCCTCGCGCTTGTACTCGTTCAGCGGATCCTTCTGGCCGTAGGCGCGCAGGCCGATGCCCTGGCGCAGATGGTCGAGGTGGAGGAGGTGGTCCTTCCAGTTCTGGTCGAAGATCTGCATCAGCACGCTCTTCTCGACCTGGCGCCAGACGTCGGGTCCGTACTGCGCGGCCTTCTGCGCAAAGACGCGCTCGACGGCGTCGTTCAGGCGCGTCTTGATCTCCTCGTCGGCGATGCCTTCTTCCTTCGCCCACTCGTCGACCGGCAGGTCGAGGCCGAAGATGCGCTGCACGTCGTCCTTGAGCTCGCCGACTTTCCACTGCTCGGCATAGACGCCCTCGGGGATGGTCCGCTTGACGAGCGTGTCGACCACGTCGCGGCGCATGCCGGCGACAGTCTCGGACACGTCCTCCGTGCCCATCAGCTCGATGCGCTCCTTGTAGATCTCCTGGCGCTGGGCGTTCATCACGTCGTCGAAGCGCAGCAGGTTCTTGCGGATCTCGAAGTTGCGCGCCTCGACCTTGCCCTGCGCCGTTTCCAGCGCCTTGTTGAGCCAGCGGTGGGTCAGCGCCTCGTCGTCGGCCATGCCCTTCTTCTGGACCCAGTCGAGGACCTTGTTGTTGCCGAAGATGCGCATCAGGTCGTCTTCCAGCGACAGGAAGAAGCGCGAGGCGCCCGGATCGCCCTGGCGGCCCGAACGGCCGCGCAGCTGGTTGTCGATGCGGCGCGATTCGTGGCGCTCGGTGCCGACGACGAAGAGCCCGCCGGCCTCGCGCACGATCGCGCGGTCACGCTCGACGCCGGCGCGGATCTCCGCCTCGACCCGCGCGATCTCGGCGTTGCGCGCCGCCTCGTCGGGGAACTTGGCCGTGATCTCCGGGACGCTCTGCTGCACCAGCATCTCGACGTTGCCGCCGAGCTGGATGTCGGTGCCGCGGCCGGCCATGTTGGTGGCGATGGTGACGGAACCCGGACGTCCGGCCTGGGCCACGATCTGCGCTTCCTGGTCATGGAAGCGGGCGTTCAGCACGTTGTGCGGGATGCCGGCCTTCTTCAGCGCCTCGGACAGTTCCTCGGATTTCTCGATCGAGACGGTGCCGACCAGCATCGGCTGCTGGCGCGCGCGGCATTCGCCGACCAGCTTGACGATGGCGCGCGTCTTGTCGGCGAGCGTGCGGTAGATCTCGTCGTCGGCATCCTTGCGGGCGACCGGCACGTTGGTCGGGATCTCGACCACCTCGAGCTTGTAGATCTCGGAGAACTCCGCCGCCTCCGTCAGCGCCGTGCCGGTCATGCCCGAGAGCTTGGGGTACATGCGGAACAGGTTCTGGAAGGTGATCGAGGCCAGCGTCTGGTTCTCGCGCTGGATCTCGACATTCTCCTTGGCCTCGAGCGCCTGGTGCAGGCCTTCCGAATAGCGGCGGCCCTGCATCATGCGGCCGGTGAACTCGTCGATGATGACGACCTGGCCGTCCTTCACGATGTAGTCGACGTCGCGCGCGAACAGCTTGTGGGCGCGCAGCGCCTGGGTGATGTGGTGCAGCACCGACACCATGGTCGGCGCGTAGAGGCTGATGCCCTCCGCCAGCAGCCCGTCGGCGCGCAGCATGTCCTCGATCGCCTCGATGCCGGCGTCGGTCAGGACGACCGTGCGGTTCTTCTCGTCCTTCTCGAAATGCTCGGCCTTGAGCTGCGGGATCACCTTGTCCGCGCGGCGATAGAGCTCGGAGGAATCCTCGGCCGGGCCGGAGATGATGAGCGGCGTGCGCGCCTCGTCGATCAGGATCGAATCGACCTCGTCGACGATGGCATGGTTGAAGGGCCGCTGGACCATCGCGTCCAGGCGGTACTTCATGTTGTCGCGCAGGTAGTCGAAGCCGAGTTCGTTGTTGGTGCCGTAGGTGACGTCGCAGGCATAGGCCGCCTTGCGCTGCTCGTCGTCGAGTTCGTGGACGATGATGCCGACGGTGAGGCCGAGGAACTTGTAGACGCGACCCATCCACTCGGCGTCGCGGCGGGCGAGGTAGTCGTTCACGGTGACGACATGCACGCCCTTGCCGGGCAGCGCGTTCAGATAGACCGCCAGCGTGGCGACGAGGGTCTTGCCTTCGCCGGTCTTCATCTCGGCGATCTTGCCCTGGTGCAGGACCATGCCGCCCTTGAGCTGGACGTCGAAGTGGCGCTGGCCGAGGGTCCGCTTGGCCGCCTCGCGCACCGTGGCAAAGGCTTCCGGCAGCAGACTGTCGAGCGTTTCGCCCTTCGCCAGGCGCTCCCGGAACTCGACGGTCTTGCCGCTGAGCTGCTCGTCGGAAAGCTTGACCATCTCCGGCTCGAGGGCGTTGATCTTCGCCACCGTCTTGTCGAAGCCCTTGACGATCCGGTCGTTGGCCGTCCCGAACAAACTCCGGGCGAGCGCACCGAGCATGAAAACCTCGATATTCTAATGACTTAGGCGGGCACATCGGCCCGCCCTCTCCGTGAGAGATAGAGAGCGGGTCGGGGAGTGTCAACGCAGCCCGCTAACGCAACCGCCCCGCCACCGGCCGGAAAGGAAGGTCGCCCCGGCGAACGCCTCGCCATGGACGCAGGCCTCACGAAAAAGTGCCGCAATTCAAAGCCATTACGCCTCTCGTCGGGGAGGCGGCGCTTGCTTGGCCCGAGCGGGCCTGTGTAAACGGTTTGCGCCTTTCGTAACGAATGAATCTGCTGGAGTCCGCCATGAGTCATGACCTGCGCAACCTGCGCCTCGCCCTCCTGAGCGGCGCGGTCGCGCTCCTCGCGGGACCCGTTCTGGCCCAGACTCCGCCGGCACAGGCCCCGAAGCCGCCCGCAGGACAGCCCGCAGCGAAGCCGCCGGCCGCCGCCGCGACCCCGGCCCCGACCGCCGTCAAGGATCCGGTCGTGGCGATCGTGAACGGCCAGCAGATCCGCCTGTCCGAGCTCGAAATCGCCCAGCAGTCGCTGCCGCAGCAGTATCGCTCGATGCCGCTGCAGGCGGTGTTCCCGGCGCTGCTCGAGCGCATCATCGACAGCAAGCTGGTCGTCCAGGAAGGCAAGAAGACCAAGACGAACGAGGATCCGGCCTTCAAGAAGCGCATGGCCTTCGTCGAGGAGCAGGTGCTGCAGGATTTCTGGATCCAGCGCGAGATCTCCCGTCTGGTCACCCTGGAGAAGATCCAGCAGCGCTATCAGGAGCGCCTGAAGTCGATGCCGCCCGAGGAAGAGGTGCATGCGCGCCACATTCTCGTGGCCACCGAGGACGAGGCCAAGGCGATCATTGCCGAGCTGAAGAAGGGCACGCCCTTCGACAAGCTGGCCAAGGAGAAGTCGACCGACAAGGCGTCCGGCGCCGAGGGCGGCGATCTCGGCTGGTTCAAGAAGTCCGACATGGTGAAGGAATTCGCCGATGCCGCCTTCGACCTGAAGAAGGGCCAGGTCTCTGAGACCCCGACCAAGACCCAGTTCGGCTTCCACGTCATCTCGATCGACGACCGTCGCACCGCGCCGCCGCCGGCGCTCGAGGAACTGTCCGAGCAGATCCGCGAGGAACTGGCGCGCGAGGCCATCACGGCCCAGCTCGACCGGGTCCGGTCCGGATCGAAGATCGAGAAGTTCAACATGGACGGCACCAAGGCCGAGGCGGCGCCGGCCACTCCGGCCGCACCGGCGGCTCCCGCCGCCACGCCAGCCAAGCCGGCTGCGCCGCCGAAGTAAAAGATCGCGCAGAATCCGCCTCAACTAAAACTCACGTTTTAGGGCGTTTCTGGTGTAGTCTCCGCCGCTGGCCGGCTGCTTTTCCGCAGCCGCGCCCGAGGGGAGAAACATGTCCGCCAACCACGCCATATCGCCGCTCGCCCCCAAGACGACGCCGACGCTGCCCCGCATCGCCGGCGTAAAGCTGGGCGTCGCGCGCTCCGGCGTGCGCTACAAGGACCGCGACGACGTCCTGCTGGCGGTGGTGCCGGCCGGGGCCACGATCGCGGGCGTCCTGACCAAGTCCAAGACGTGCTCGGCGCCGGTCGACTGGTGCCGCAAGAACCTGTCGCGCGGCAAGGTCCGCGCCATCGTGGTCAATGCCGGCAACGCCAATGCCTTCACCGGCAAGCTGGGCGACAAGGCGGTCGAGGAGACGACGCGCTCCATCGCCCAGGCGCTGGGTTGCCCGCGCAACGAGGTCTTCATGGCCTCGACCGGTGTGATCGGCCAGCCGCTCGACTGGGAGAAGATCGCCGCCGTCGTGCCGACCCTCATCAAGTCCGGCCGGGAAGACGCCTGGTCGTCGGCCGCGGCTGCCATCATGACCACCGATACGTTCCCCAAGCTGGCGACGCGGCAGGCCAAGATCGGCGAGCGCACGGTCACGGTGAACGGCTTCCTGAAGGGCTCGGGCATGATCGCGCCCGACATGGCGACGATGCTGGGTTTCGCCTTCACCGACGCGAAGATTCCCGGACCGGTGCTGCAGAAGCTGCTCTCCGACGCTGCCGACAAATCGCTGAACTGCGTCACCGTCGACGGTGACACCTCGACCAGCGACACGCTGCTGATGGTCGCCACCGGCGCGGCGCGCCACGCGCCGATCGAGGAAGCCGACGATCCCGTGCTGGCCGATTTCAAGCGCGCTCTCGACGAGGTGCTGATCGAGCTGGCGCAGCTTCTCGCCCGCGACGGCGAGGGCGCCACCAAGTTCGTGACCATCAACGTGGGCGGCGCCTCGTCGAACGGCGCGGCCCGCAAGATCGGCCTGGCGGTCGCCAACTCGCCGCTGGTCAAGACCGCGATCGCCGGCGAGGACGCCAACTGGGGTCGCATCGTCATGGCCGTCGGCAAATCGGGCGAGCGCGCCGATCGCGACAAGCTGCGCATCTCGATCGGCGGCGTGCGCATCACCGACGCAGGCCAGGTCGTCCCGAACTACGACGAGGCGCCGGTCGCCCAGCACATCAAGGGCTCCGACGTGGTCATCGACATCGACCTCGGCATCGGCCGCGGCCGCGCCACCGTCTGGACCTGCGATCTCACGCACGGCTACATCGACATCAACGGCAGCTACCGTTCTTGATCTCGTTCGAAGACGAATGCCCGGGCGGCCCGCCGCCGCTGGGCGAGCGGCCGCTCGTGCTGGTGGCCGCCGTTGCGCTGGTCGATGCCGACACCCGCGTTCTCATCGCCCAGCGTCCGCCGGGCAAGTCGATGGCGGGCCTCTGGGAGTTTCCCGGCGGCAAGGTCGATGCCGGCGAGACGCCGGAGCATGCGCTGGTCCGTGAGCTGCACGAGGAACTGGGAATCGAGACGGCGACGAGCTGCCTCGCGCCCATCGCCTTCGCGAGCCACGGCTACGAGAAGTTCCATCTGCTGATGCCGGTCTTCGCCTGCCGCAAATGGAACGGCACGCCGCAGCCGCGCGAGGGCCAGACCCTGAAATGGGTCGCGCCGATGGACCTCAACAAGTACCCGATGCCGCCCGCCGACCTGCCGCTGGTCGGCCTGCTGCGCGATCTTCTGTAGCTATTGCACCGGCGTGAGCTGCGCGCCGGGGCGCCAGCCCACCAGGTCGCGGAAGATCAGCGCCTGGGCGGTGGCCGCCACCGCGGTGCCGCCGTAGGAGACGAGCAGCGCCGCCGTCCAGGTGATGATGGCTGCCGATTCGCCCGCACCCAGCACGCCGCGCGTCAGGCCGAGGACGACGAGCGTGGCAACCGTCGTGGCCATCGCGCCGCTGAAGAACACCAGGAACAGGACGCCGATGATGGTCAGGGCATTGCCGCGGCTGTAGGTCCATGAGAGGCGCGGGGTGAAGGGTTCGTCGATGGCGGTCGCGGCGAGCCCGTAGCTGACGCGCAGCGCCAGGATGATCGAGATGGTGAAGCCCAGTCCGATCGGCGCCGCCAGCGCCTGCTTGCGGGCAATCTCGGGATCGGCTGCCGCGCCGGCCGCCAGCAACTCGGGGTCGACCGTGCCCAGCGTCAGTACGAAGGCGGCGAGCAGCACGAACGTAAAGCCGCCGATCTTGATGAGATGGATGAGGAACGCCATCTCGCGCGGCGACCAGCCGAGGCCGGGCAGGCGGCCGATACCCTGTGGGCCCAGCAGGACCAAGCGCTGCCACGCCACCATGAACATCACCGTCGGCACCATGTCGGCGGCCTTCTCGATCAGCACCGGCATCAGCGAGTCGCGCGTCATCAGCGATCCCAGGAGCCGGATCGCCAGCGAAGCGATCCACGGGATGGTCACGAGATGGAAGAACAGGCCGAGATTGGCGAAGACGAAGGCGAAGCTCTGCGCGACCAGGCCGCCGAACGAAAGTTTGCTTGCAGGCACGTCGTCTAGCTCCGTTCCACTTTTTCGCCGGCACTGATTTCGGCCGTACCCAGCGCCTCGGCGAGGCGATGCGCGGCGCTGCCGGGCTTCAGGGGCCTGGGCTGCGAGGCATGCGGCGCCCAGCCATGCAGGAAGAGTACCTCGAAGCTCGCCGCGACACGGCCGCTCGGCCGGGCGAACCGCTCGCCGTAGAGTTCCGCGGCGCGCAGCAGCACGGCACGGCGCGTCAAACCGCGGCGGCGACCTACCACGAGGTTGCTCTCGCCCATGGCGCTCAGATCGCGCATCAGCGCGAGCGCGCTTTCGTATTCGACCTCGATCGTCTCGCTGTCGGCCACCGGCAGGGCGAAACCCGCGCGCTGCAGCAGGCCCGCGGCGTCGCGAAGGTCGGCGAAGGGCGAAACGCGCGGGCTCAGCCCGCCGTCGATCTCGCTCTCGGCGGCGGCAAGCGCCTGGCGAAGCTGCCACAGGGTGGCCCCGCCCAGCAGCGCGCCGAGGAAAAGACCGTCGGGCTTCAGGATGCGCGCGATCTGGATGAGCGTGCCCGGCAGGTCGTTCACCCAATGCAGGTCCATGGCACTCAGCACCAGGTCGAAGCGGCCGGGCGCGAAGGGCAGGAACTCCTCGTCGGCGACGATGGCGGGCCCGCGCGCCCGGGCCGCGAAACTGCGGCCGAGGTCGGCCCGCACGAGTTGTTCGACCATCGCCCGGTCGCCGAGCGCCCTGGCCACTTCGTCGCCGTGGCTGCCGAGGTCGAGCGCCAGCGGAAAGCTGCGGCGCACGTCGCCCAGCCGGTCGACCAGCCGCTCGGCGATCTCCCGCTTCAGGAAGTCGTGCCGCTCCCAGTCGCGGGCGGCACGCTCGCGCCGTCGACGCAGAAGGGTCCGGTCGAACACCAGCAGGGGATCGGGGCTCGTCACAGTGGGTATGTAAGGGCAAAGAGCGGCCGCCGGTAGGGGAACGCCATCCTGTGGGCGCATTTGCCCGCCCCAATCCGCTCCATGTTGCCGACGGGTGTCAGCGGGGCTCTTTCAGGCTGGGGACGGGCGGTGCTCGACGCCGTGCTGCCGCCGCTTTGCCTCGGCTGCAACGAGATCGTCGGCGCGCCGGGCGCGCTGTGCACGCGCTGCTGGCAGGGCTTCTCCTTCATCTCCGCGCCCCAATGCGTGTGTTGCGGCACGCCCTTCGCGGAGGATCTCGGGCCCGGCGCGCTCTGCGCGGGCTGCCTCGCGCGACGGCCACGCTATCACCAGGCCCGCGCCGCGCTCGTTTATGACGACGGCAGCAAGCGGCTCGTCCTGCCCTTCAAGCACGGCGACCGCACCGACATCGCGCGTGCCTGCGGCGCCTGGATGGCGCGCGCGGGCACGGACCTGCTGGCTTCGGCCGATCTCGTGGCGCCGGTGCCGCTGCACTGGCGGCGCCTGTTCGTGCGCCGCTACAACCAGGCGCAGTTGCTGGCGCGGATCGTCGTGCGGACGGCTGCAACCGAACGCAAACCGCGTCTGATGCCGGACCTGCTGCGCCGGCGGCGCTGGACGGGTTCGCAGGCCGGGCTCAGGGCCCGGGAGCGGCGCAGCAATGTCCGGGAAGCCTTCGACGTCCATCCGAAATGGGTGCCCGAGGTTTCCGGCAGGACCGTGCTGCTGGTCGACGACGTGCTGACGACCGGCGCGACCGTCGAGGCCTGTGCGCGCGTGCTGCAACGCGCCGGGGCCCGGCGGGTTGACGTCCTGACACTGGCGCGGGTTGTCCGGCCGGCGTTATAGTCCGCAAAAGAGGTTAACCATGGCCAAGATCGAGATCTACAC
>LSKJ01000393.1 GCA_001557035.1 Rhodospirillaceae bacterium CCH5-H10
GGTCGGCGTCAGCCAGTGCGCGTCGGCAGCGGCGACCTCCTCGCCTGTCGCCGCGCCCGGCTCGAAGATCGTGCCTTCGTGGAGGCGAATCGTTTCGCCGTCGAGGACGCCGACGCGCGGACGTCCCCCCTGCTCGATACGCGCCCAAAGAGTCATGTCGCGTCGGCGATGCGCTTGCCGGTCTGCGAATCGAACAGGTGGATATGCTCGGGCTCGGCCTTGTAGCGGCGCTTCTCGCCGGGCTTCGCCAACACGTGGCCGCCCTGCCGCACCGTGACGACCTCGCGTGCCTCGCCGAAGCGGCCGTGCAGCAGCGTGTCGGCGCCCAGTGGCTCGGCCAGCTCGATCTCGAATTCCAGCGCGCCGTCGGCGGCCGGATGAAGATGCTCGGGTCGGATGCCGACGGCGACGGGCGTGCCGGCGGCGGCCACGGTGGGGACGGCGAGCGGGAGCGTCACGTGCACCGCCCCGGTGCCGGCGAGTTCGATGGCCCGGCTTCCCGCCGAAACCTTGCCGGCCAGGAAGTTCATGGCGGGCG
>LSKJ01000394.1 GCA_001557035.1 Rhodospirillaceae bacterium CCH5-H10
AAGGAAGAGGCGGCCCTCACGGGCCGCCTTTTTCTTTGCCGGACAGCCCAGACGAAGTCCTGATGCAGCGGCTGCGGCAAAGCGTGCCGCATCGCCACTGGCGGCGTGTGGCAGACCACTGTAAGGGCATGCTGCCGACGGAATCGCATTTCTGCTGTCACGGTGCGATCAATCGTCTAGTTTGATATCCTGCACCCGAAGACGCAGCACCCATACGAATGGCCTCGACCCTCGTTTCCCCGATCCAGATCGCCCCGCGGCTCGACTATTCGATGCTGCGCAAGGTGTCGTTCGGCTTCGGGCTGTTCTTCGTCTTCATCTCGCCGGCCTCCCCCGACCCGCTCGCGCTGGGAGTGGGGGCCTTCACGCCCTGGCTGATCCTCCGCTTGGTCGGAACGCCCACCATGCCGGCGGCCATCGCCTACTATCTCCTGTCCCAGTGGTTGCAGGTGTTCGCCCGCGCCTTCCTCGCCCTGGTCGACGGCGAGTCCATGGTCGACAGCATTTACGGCCCCTGGGTTGCCAACGCCTACTGGTACATGCTCGCCTCGACGTTGACCCTGGCGTTCGCCTGCAAGGTGGTTCTCGGAGGCATTCAGCCCCCGACCGAGCAGAACTGGTCGGCCCACCTGTACTGGCGTCCGGTCGACGTCTTTCTGGTCTATCTGGGTTCGAACCTCATCACGCAGTTCGCCGGCCTGACGTTCGGCGGCGCACTTTTCCAGTTCTTCGATGCCATCGCCCGCTTCAAGATCATGGCGGCGTTCCTTCTGTTCACGTCGGTCATGTCCGTCTCGCGGGGCTGGCCTTTTCTGTTCGCGGTTCTCGGGGTCGAGATCCTGTCGGGGATGACCGGCTTGCTGGGCGACTTCCGCGGCGTGTTCGTGTTCCTCGGGACCGCCGCGCTGGCCGCGCAGATCAGATGGACGGCACGCACCACGGGCTACGCGGCGCTGGCGACCTTCGTCCTCGTGTTCCTCGCGCTGTTCTGGACATCGGTCAAAGTCGAGTATCGCGACATCGCCACCGGCGGTTCGGAATCGCAGGCCTTCCAGTCGTCGCTGGGAGACCGCGCGGGCTACATGGTCGGGCGAATCCTCGGAGTGGGAGACATCGACTGGGGCGCGGCCTCGAAGGCTTTGCTCGAGCGTCTCGCGTACGTGGAGATCACCGGCCTCGTGATCAATGTCGACCTGGCGAGTTCGGAGCAGGGCAAAGTGCGGCAATGGAGCGATGCCCTCTCACACGTCTTCCAGCCGCGCTTCCTGTTCCCGGACAAGGCGGCCCTGTCCGACACCGAAGTCTTCATCCGCCTGACTAAGGCCGACGTGCTGGAGAACATGCGCGGCGGCACGTCGATCAGTGTGGGCTACATGGCCGAAAACTACATCGATTTCGGCTTTCCCGGGATGCTCGGCGGTGTCTTCGCCATCGGATTGCTGGTCGCGCTCGTCATCCGTTTCTTCTTTTCGTTCGACGTTCCCTGGATGGTGCGACAGGGAACGGCCCTGGCGTTCGTGTATTCGATCTGTGCGAGCGGTCTTGAAGTGTCGATGCCGAAAATCCTCGGCAGTTCGTTCACCTTCGCCATCGCCTACGGTCTCGCACTCAAGTTCGCCTTCCCGGTGGGCCAGCGATGGCTGGAAACGAGGGCGAGACAGGCGGCGGACCGCGAAGCCACCATCCGACGCGTCAAGAGCCTCTTCCGGGGCGGCGGCCCTCTCTAGGCCTGCTCAGCGATGGCGGCCGACCACCCGGGCGAGCGCCTGGGCCGCGCCCTCGAGGCTTCCGCCGGTTTCCATTGGTAGCTTGCCCTGCTCGAACGCTGCGATCACCGAGCCGTGCACGTAGCTCTTGCGGCAAACCGTCGGCGTATTGGTGAGTGTTTCGGCCGCGGCGGCGATCGCGTCGCGCAGCAACGCCTTGCGCGCGCGCGTCGTCTCGGCCGGCGGTACGGAGGACAGAGCCTTCATTACGCCGGCGGAGGCCACGAGCGTCCGGAAATCCTTCAACGATACGCGCGTACCCGACACCTGACGCAGGAATGCATTCACGTCGGCGGCACGCACCGGATGTATTGCACCGTCAGCGCCGCGATACTGGAACAGCCGCCGCCCCGGCAATGCGAGCAGGTCCTGGCAAGTGCGGGCCAGGAGCCTGTCGCGGACTGCACGCGTCACCCTCTTGGCGCCCTTGCCGCGAAACTGGAGGCGCACCTCGATCCCGTCGATGCCAACGTTGGATTTCAGGAGGGTCGTCGCGCCACGCGTGCCCCTCTCCCGCGCGTAGGAATCGCTGCCGGCCCGCAGCGCTGTCCTCGACACGAGGTAAACGACAGCAGCGGTCGCGGCCTGGCGATCGGTCGGATCGGGTGTGCGCAAAAATCGTCGGACCGCTCGCGAGATCGTCGGCAGGCTCCGGGCGATGTTCCGAAGTTTCCGGGCCTTGACTGCCTCGCGTACCTGCTCCCAGGCCGGATGATAGCGATACTGGAGCCGGCCAGCGGCATCCTCCCCGACCGCCTGCAGATGAAGATCGGGATCCGCGGCATAGCGTACATTCGCATAGGCGGGCGGCACGGCCAGCGACTTGAGGCGGGCCAGAGTGGCGCCATCGGAGATGGGTTTCCCGGCTGCGTCCAGGAATCGAAATCCCCTGCCCCGGCGCTCGCGTCGAAACACCAAGAGAGCGGGCGTCCCGCGCTTGAGCCCATGGTCACGCATGAGCTGGTCGATCATGGACAGTCGAGGCATATGCCTGGAACGGGAGCGTCCAGCAAACGTTGCGCGCCCCTCACGCCATCGCGAAGGGACTGTTGCTCTGGCTTTACCCCAGTTCTGCGATCGTGCGCCGGGTCTTCTCGCGCAGGGCGCCGACGCATTCGCAGGCGCCGCGTTCGAGGCCTTCGCGGTCGAGGATGCTGATCTTCCCGCGCTGATAGCGAATGAGGCCTGCCTGCTGGAGACTGTATGCGATCAGGCTCACGGTCGGCCGGCGCACGGCCAGCATCTGTGCCAGGAAATCGTGCGTGAGGCGGATCACGTCGTCGTCGATGCGATCCCGGACCTGCACGATCCATCGGCACAGGCGGCGGTCCGCCGTATGAAGAGCGTTGCAGGCGGCGGTCTGCTGCATCTGCGCCAGCGTCAACTCGCTGCTCAACAGCGCGACCTTGCGCAGCATCGCATTCTGGGTGGCGGCCATCCGGAATTCAGTGACCGGCATCCGCCAGGCCGTCGCATCGATCTGCACGATGGCCCGGGTGCCGGCGCGGTGGTGTCCCAGGGAAGACAGCGACCCGAGGATGGCTTCGCGGCCGAGTGTCGCCGTCTCGATGGCCGAGCCGTCCTGCATCATGGCCACCAGCGAAATCATGCCGCTGTCGATGAAATGGACATGCTCGATGCGCTGCTCGGGCTCGTGGATCACGAGACCCTGAGGTAGCCGGTGGAACGTAAGATATGGCCTCAGCAGTGCCAGTTCGGCGGGCGGCAGCGCGGACAGAAAGGCGTTCCTCGGCTCGAAGACGGACGTCACTGCAATTGCTTCCTCGTTCGCCGGGACACTGCAGTGACTTCCACGCGCAGCCTGTTTATCGGCCTTGAGAACAGCCTGACTGTAGCCGCGCGATTCATTATCAGTCGGTTCCGTAACGAACGCAGATGGACGGTCGGTGTATCTGATCGCCATGGGTTCCTCTGTCAGAAGGGCAGTGCCCGTCCGTGCGGCATCCGCCGCCCGAGTCGATCACGCTTGACCGGGTTTTCCGTTTCGACCGTGCGCGTGGCCTTGCGTTCCTCGTCGGTTACGGCCGCTTCGGCATGACGGCGCCCGAGCGGCGTGAGGCGAGGACCGTGCGGGCCATCGTGCAGAAGGCCCAGTAACTCCAGGCGCAGCCGGTGGGTTGACGGCAGCTTTACGGTTTGGCCGACGGAAAGCGCCCTGAGAAGTCGTTGCTCCTCTGCACTGATCCGCACTTGTGCGGTCGGCATGACTGGCGGCTCCTTGAATACGAGGTGAGGGGGACGCCGGCCCCTTGAGGCACCGGCTCACCCGATGCAACGGCACCTCCCGGACCCGGTTCCGGACCCGAAGCCTTTTGGCAGTCTTGCCGCTTCAGGGCAGGCCGACCTCCGCCGCCTTGATCTGGAGAGCGAGGTACTTCGAGTACATGCGGCACTGGGCAAAGGAGCCGCCCTGGAACCAGAGCCCGTCCTGCGCGGTCGGCACCCACATGTTTCGCAACTCCTGGGTACGCTCGTCGAATCCCCAGACGAGACCGACCTTGCGCGCAATATCCGGGCCGAAGAGCTGCTCGACAAGGTGATCCTGACCCTTGTAGCCGGTGGCCAGCACGATCAGGTCGGCCGGGCGCTCGGTGCCGTCCTTCATCGCGAATCCGGCCGATCCGAATGCAGCGATGTCGGCGTACTGGATCAGTCCGATCTCGCGCTTCGCCACCAGGTCCGACGCACCGACGTTGAAGTAATAGCCGCCGCCGCGCCCTCGATACTTGAGCGGCCAGCCCGTTCCGTCCTCGCCAAACTCGAGTCGAAAGCCGACACGCTCCAACGCCTCGAGCAGGGGGGCGTCATGCGCACGGGCCTGGTCGGTGAGAAGCTTGTGCGCCTTCTTCATGACCCGCAGCGGCACCGAGACGTTGATGAGGTCGCGATCCTCGAGGGTCGGTCCCTTTCCGTAGTAGATGCCGTCGTAGAGTTGCGCTCCCGGCTCGACGTTGACGATGAGCGTCGGGCTTCGCTGCACGATGGTGACCTGAGCGCCGTTGCCGTGAAGGTCCTGGGCGATGTCGTGGGCGCTGGTGCCGGTGCCGAAGACGTAGACGTTCCGACCCTTCCACTCCGCGCCGTTGCCGAACCTGCTCGAGTGCACGACCGTGCCCTTGAAGTTCTCCAGGGTGGGGATCTCGGGAATGTTCGGCGTACCGCTCACGCTGGTGGCCATGATGATGTGCCGTGGATGCAGCGTGCGATGGACGCCGTCCGCCACGTCCATGTCGAGCTCGGCCGTCCAGCGCCTCTCGGCCGCGTTCCAGGCGGCGCCCTTGAAGCTGGTGCCGGTCCAGAAGTCGATCTCCATGGTCTCGACATAGGATTCGAGCCAGTTCGCGATCTTGTCCTTGGGGATGTACTTCGGCCAGGTCTTCGGGAAGGGCAGGTAGGGGAAGTGGTTCGAGTGCTTCTGATTGTGAAGCTTCAGTCCGTGGTAACGCTTGCGCCAGTTGTCGCCGATGCGTGCCATCCGGTCGACGACGAGCGCCTCGACGCCCAGCGCCTTGAGGCGCGCCGCGGCCGTGATGCCCGCATGGCCGCCGCCCACGATCAGCACCGCGGGGTCGCGATCGGCATAGCGGGACGATTCGCGCCGGCGGTCCAGCCAGTTGGGGCCGTGGAAGTCGCGCTCGAACGCCGGTTCCTCCGCGCTCTCTGCAACGGTCTCTTCTTCATGCCCGTGCAGGGATTCGAGGGACGTGAGCAGGGTCCAGGCCCTCGTCTCGCCGGTGCGGCAGTCGCTGCGTTTCAGCCGAACGATGCCGGCACCCGTGCCGGTTCTGGTCCGGAAGGTCAGTATCGCCTCGACGCAGGCCTCGCCCGCGCGCTCGACGTCGCGCGGCGGCTGGCGTTCGGGATCGATGGCGAAACCATGTGCGCCGCTCTCGGCCACGGCGTCGACGAGGCGTCGAACGATCGGCTCGCGATCGCTGATCGTCTCGATCGTGCGGGTGAGCGCGACGATGTCGCGCCAATCCGCATCGGGACGGAAGAGCGCGCCGATGGCAGTCGCGTCGCGCCCCTGGAGAGCCTCGTCGAGACTGGCCAGCCAGTCTCCGACGATTTGTTTCGCATCACGGTTCAGTTCGACATCCATCCTTCGAGCCTGTCGAATAGAATTGGCGAACACAACAGGGAAGGATCGGCTCATGGCGCTATACGAACTTCGCACCTACACGCTGTATGTCGGCAAGATGCCCGAGGCGGTGAAGCTCTATCAGGAGTTCGGCTATCCCGCCCTCGAGAAGGGCGGTCACGCGCGCAACCTCGTCGGCTATTTCCAGGGCGACACCGGGACCATCAACCAGATCGTCCATTTGTGGAAATTCCCCGATGACGCCGCCCGTCGCGCGCATTGGGCCGCGGTCTTCGCCGATCCCGCCTTCATGGACGGGTTTGCCGCGAAGTTCCGACCGCTGGTCATGAGCCAGGAAGTGAAGCTCCTGAATGCCGCCCCGTGGGGTCCGCACCCCTGAGCGGGGGAAGGGGGGCTCTCAGGCGCTGCCCCTGTCGGCACGATGGAGCCGGATCGTCAGCAGAAGTGCCCGACCGAGCATCGCGCCCGCACAGAGCATGGCGACCAGAGCCGCCAGGAAGCGGAAGAGATCGAACTCCGGAAAACCGAAGAAGGCGCCCACACATTCGACGACCACCGTGGCGCCGACGGCGATGGCCACCCAGAGCAGCAGAAGTTTGGCCGCATGACTGAGGTCGACGCGGGGGCGATACATGTCGTGCTGGATGCCGATCATCATGCCCCTGATCCCGCCGATCACAAATCCGACGCCCAAGGCTGTTCCGAACATCCATGCGGGCTGGTGTTCGGCCAGTTGAAGGAGGGAGAGGACGCCCCCCACGAAGAGCGCCAGGAAGGCGGGCGCGAAGAGCCGCCAGGTCGAAATGTAACGTCGGCGGACCTCCCGCAAGGAGAGGTAGATGCAGCCTCCCGCCGCGAGCGCCAGGAGCAGGTGAACGAGGGTCAGATTGTGAATCACGAATCAAGCTTACACGCGGACGGGCGCAGGTGAAGAGGCCTCGTCGGCACCGTGACGGCCCCGGCGGCCACCTGCAGTGCGGACGGTTCCGGCACGCGGAGCCGCGGCGCCGAAACTGCCATTTTGTGCGTGTTGCCTCGCTGCATCAGGCGTGGTTTGTTCCGCGCCAGATCGGGGAATGAACGAACCAGAATGGGAGCTTCAGTCATGAATCGACGTCAATTTCTCGCCGCGAGCTCGGCCGCCGGCGCTTTCGGTCTCGTGGGCGGCGCGCTGCCCGCGGCTGCCCAGGCGCAGTTTTCTATCGCCACGGGAACCACCGGTGCCGTGTACTACCCGCTGGGTGGTGCAATGGCGAACATCCTGAGCAAGAAGGTGCCGGGCTGGGCCGTCACGGCCGAAGCCACGGCCGGTTCCGTCGCCAACATGCACATGATTCGCGACGGCAAGGCGCAGATGGCGCTGACCCAGTGCGATACCGCCTATGACGCCATCAAGGGCCTCGACAAGTTCGTGGGCAAGCCGGTCGAATCGCGCACCCTGGCCGTGGTCTATCCGAACCTGGTGCACTTCGTGACCATGGAAGGCACGGGCATCAACAAGCTGTCCGACATCAAGGGCAAGCGCATTTCGACCAGCGCGCCGGTGAGCGGTTCCGAGGTCATGGCGCTGCGTATCATCGACGAACTGGGCCTCAAGCTCAGCGACATCAAGCGCGAGCGCCTGTCGCCGGCCGAGAGCACGAACGCCATGAAGGACGGCAAGCTCGACGGCTACTTCTTCAACGGTGGCCCGCCGGTCGCGGCGATCACCGATCTGGCGGCCACCCAGGGCATCAAGATCAAGCTGATCTCGACGGCCGATCTGGTACCGGCGCTGAACAAGAAGTACGGCCCGGTCTTCGCGGCCAGCCAGATCCCCGCCAAGGCGTATCCCAACCAGGATGCGGCGGTGCCCGTGATCGCCATCTGGAACATCCTGATCGTGCCCGCGACCATGAGCGACGACCAGGCCTACACGATCACCAAGACCCTGTGGGAGAACCACGCCGATCTGGTCGCCACGCACAAGGCGTCGACCGACATGACGGCGGAGAACCAGAAGACCGCGAATTCGTCGGTCCCCTTCCATCCCGGCGCCATGAAGTACTTCGCCGAGAAGGGCATCAAGCTGTCGTAAGGACAGGAAGACTGGCGGGGCCCTCCATTAGGAGGGCCCCGTTCTATTTTGGGGGTGGAAAGATGACGGTCCAGGCCGAGCTGCTGAGCGACGAGGAAAAGCGCAAGATCGAGGAGCTCGTCGAGCAGGAAGAGGGCGGCATCCACAAGTTCGTGGGCTGGTGGGGCAAGGTCCTCACCTTCATCGCCTTCACCATGACCATCTTCCACCTCTATGCCGCGGCGTCGACGGTCGACACGCAGTCGCTGCGCGAGATCCACGTCGCCTATGCGCTGTCGCTGGTCTTCCTGCTGTTCCCGGCAGTGAAGAGCTGGCGCAATCGGGTGGCGCCCTGGGACATCGCGGCGGCCGGCCTCGTCGTCGTCGTCATCTGGTACATGATGACGGGCGGTACCTGGACGTCCTTTGCCGCGTCCGACGACTTCCTCGATCGCTATGTATCGCCGACCCAGACCGATCTCGTCATTGGCGGCATCCTGATCCTGCTGGTGCTCGAGTCGACGCGGCGCGCGACGGGCTGGATCATGCCGATCCTCTCCGTGCTGTTCCTGGCCTACGCGATGTGGGGCAACTACCTGCCGTCGCCGTGGAAGCACAAGGGCTATCCGCTGTCCGACCTGATCGCCGAAGAATACATGACGCTGAACGGCATCTTCGGGTCCGCCATCGACGTGTCGGCGACGCTGATCATCCTGTTCACGATCTTCGGCGCCATCCTGCAGGCCTCGGGCGCCGGCCGGTTCTTCATCGATTTCTCGCTTCGCGCCATGAAGGGCCAGCCCAATGCGGCCGGCCGCGCGGTGGTACTGTCGTCGTTCCTTCTGGGCGGTCCGTCGGGTTCCGGCGTGGCGACCACCGTCACCATCGGTACCGTCGCCTGGCCGATCATGAAGCAGGCGGGCTACGGCAAGACGGCGGCCGGCGGCCTTCTGGCGGCTGGCGGCCTTGGCGCCATCCTGTCACCGCCGGTGCTCGGCGCCGCGGCCTTCCTGATCGCCGAGTATCTCAAGATGTCGTACCTCGACATCGTGCGGATGGCGCTCATCCCCACCTGTCTCTACTACTTCGGCCTGCTGATGATGACCGAGATCGATTCGCGCAAGTATGGACTGCGCGCCGTCGATCCCACGGTCGATCTCACGATGCACCAGCTGCTGACGCGCTACGGCTTCCACTTCACCTCGTTGATCTCGGTCGTGGTGCTGATGGTGTGGGGCTTCTCGGCGACCTATGCCGTGTTCTGGTCGATCCTGCTCGCGATCCTGGTCAGTTACCTGCGCGCCGATACGGCCCTGTGGCCGGACCGGCTCTTCCGCGCGCTGGCCGACGGCTCGATCCAGGCGCTCGGAGTCGCCGCGACCTGCGCCTGCGCCGGCCTCATCGTCGGCGTCATCACCAAGACGGGGCTCGCGCTGAAGTTCTCGTCGATCGTCATCGACCTGGCCGGCGGTTCGGTCTTCTGGACGGCGATGTACACGGCGCTGATCGTCTGGGTGGTCGGCCTGGCCGTGCCCGTGACCGCGTCCTACATCATGTGCGCCGTCATTGCGGCCCCGGCGCTGATCAAGCTCGGCATCCCGGACTACGCCGCGCACATGTTCATCTTCTATTACGCCGTGCTGTCGGAGGTTTCGCCGCCGACCGCGCTCGCCCCGTTCGCGGCCGCGACGATCACGCGCGCCGATCCCTACGTCACCACGCTGCAGAGCTGGAAATATGCCCTGCCGGCCTTCCTCGTGCCGTTCATCTTCGTTCTCGATCCGATCGGCATCGGCCTCTTGCTCGAGACGCCCAAGGGCATGGGCTGGGGCTGGATCCTGTGGGTGACGCTGGGTGCCGCGGGCGGCATCGTGGCGCTCGCCGTGGCGGCGCAGGGCCATCTGTGGCGGCCCCTCGGCGTCGCCACACGCGTGGTCTGCGGCCTGGCCGGCATCGCGCTCACCTTCCCGGGAGTCATCGACGACTGGGTCGGCGGGCTCGTCGCCGCGCGCATGATCGGACTGGCCGTCCTCGTGGCCGTCCTGCTCTACGAGTATCGTCAGCCCCGGAGCCCGGCTCCCGCCTGACCCGCCGGCGCTACTGGAAGATCACCCGGGCTTCGCGGCCCAGCATCTGGGGAATGCTCTGCGGGTCGTCGGGCTTGATCTCGACCTCGACGAGGCGGGCGTTGGATTCGCCGAAATCGGCCTCGGACCGCTTGGTGCGCTTCACCGTGAGCGGCGTGCGGGTGATCGTGCCGACATGGACGGTGCGGCTGCCCTGGAAGGTGAACTCGACCTTGCCGCCGGGCTTGATGTTGCGCAGATGCAGCTCGTCGACGTCGGCGAAGATCCGGATCTGGTTGAGGTCGACGATTTTCACGATGCCCCGGCCCGAGATCCGCTCGCCCTGCCGCGTGTAGATATCGACCACGACGCCGTCGAGCGGGGAGCGCACGAGAGCCAGCTCGCGCTCGATCTTCGCATCTTCGAGCTTGGTTTCGAGGATCGCGATGCTCGATTCGGTCTGAGCCAGATCGGCCGCGAGGACTTCCTTCTGGAACTTCAGCTTGGCCTGTTCGCGCTCCAGCGTCTGCTGGGAAAGAGTCGACTGGATCTGCTTCTGGTCGGGCGGCGCGCTCGACCTCGACAGTTCGAGATCCTTCAGCCGGCTCTCCTCGGCCGCGGTCTTCACCGACACTTCCTGCAGGGCGATCTCGGCCGTCCGGTATCCGGAAACCATCGTCTCGCGCTGCCGGCGGGCCTTGGCGATCTCCGATTCGATCCGGCGCACCTCGACGTCCGCCACGGCGTAGTTGTTCAGCACGGCGATGATCTCGTCGCGCTTCACCGCCTGGCCGTTCTTGATTCGCAGCTCGCTCAGCACGCCACCGCCGACCGGGTCGCCGGCGATGATGGCCGTACCGGCCGGCGCGTCGGTGTAGCCGCGCGAAATCAGCGGCCCGTGCACTTCCGAGGATTTGTTCTGGGCGCTTCCCGATGGCAGGTCCGGCAGCCCGAAGGTCATGCCAAGGGCGATCACCGCGACCGCGGCCGCGCCGGCACCGACCCATGACAATTTACTGCTTTGCGCCATCTCGGACCGTTTTTGACAACCCAACGAGAAAGGCCCGGTTTTCCCTGGACGTCAAGGAAGCGCTGGTGCTGCCGGACAGGATTGAACTGTCGACCTCCCCCTTACCAAGGGGGTGCTCTACCACTGAGCTACGGCAGCGCGCGGCCGGGGGTATGCCATAGGGCAGGGGGCGGTTCAACCGCTGGCCGCCGGCCGGAATTGGTTCGGTGCGACGACTTGCCGTGCCTTCTGCCGTCTGCCTACCATTTCGCAACAAAAAGCAGGAGGAATGGATGGACTGGCGCCCGATTTCGGCCGATTCGCACATCACCGAGCCGCCCGGCTGCTATCGCGATCACATTGAGCCGGCGTTCCGCGAGCGGGCCCCGCATGTCGTGCGCCATGACAGCATGGGCGACATATACATCGTCGACGGCATGAAAACGCCCGTTCCGATGGGGTTGATCGCCGCCGCCGGCGTGGCGCCCCAGGATATCCGGATCGGCGGGGCGAAGTTCGAGGACCTGCACCGCAGCGGCTGGGATCCGTCGAGTCGGTTGCAGGATCAGGACAGGGACGGCGTCGCGGCCGAGATCATCTATCCCACCGTCGGCATGCTGATCTGCAATCATCCGGACTTCGACTACAAGAAGGCCTGTTTCGACGCCTACAATCGGTGGCTCCAGGCCTATTGCGCGCACGCCCCGGAACGGCTCGTCGGCATGGGCCAGACGGCCATGCGCACGGTGGCGGAAGGGATCGCCGACCTCGAGCGCATCAAGGCCATGGGCTTTCGCGGCGTGATGATGCCGGGAAATCCCGGCGAGAAGGATTACGACGATCCGATCTACGATCCGTTCTGGGAAGCCGCCATCGCGCTCGAGCTTCCCTTGTCGTGGCACATCCTCACCACCTCGGGCGACAATTCGCTCTCCAAGCCGCGCGGACCGAAGATAAACGGCTTCCTGTCGATCATCCGCGGCTGCCAGGACATCATGGGAATGCTGGTTTTCAGCGGCGTCTTCGAGCGCCACCCCGCTCTGAGGGTTGTCTGCGTCGAAGCCGATGCAGGATGGGCACCGCATTTCATGTACCGCATGGACCACGCCTACAAGCGCCATCGCTATTGGATGAAGGGCAAGGAACTTGCGCGGATGCCGTCGGACTACTTCAGGGACAACATCGCGCTGACGTTCCAGGACGACTGGACGGCCTTCCAGTTCGCCGACCAGCTCGGCGCCAGTCAGCTGATGTGGGCCAACGACTTTCCCCACAGCGATTCGACATGGCCGTGGAGCCAGGACGTGCTGGCCGAGCAGACGGCCCATCTGACACCGGAACTGCGCAAGCGCATCCTGCGAGACAACGTGGCGGACCTCTACAAGCTCGCCGCGTAGTTCGCACGAGAGAACGCCCATCGCCCCCGGGCGACGGGCGTTCACGCTTCGACAATCAATCGTCCGCCTGCTTGACGCCGGCGGGCGCCGCAAATCCGCCCCGCGGGATCAGCGGGTCGTGTAGACGGTCGTCGTCTGCGCGGGAGCCGGCGCGGCGTCGTAGACGACCGTACGCTCGGCCGTCCGGGCCGGAACGGGCTTTTCCACGACACGCTCGGTATAGGACGCGCACCCCGCGACGAAAGAACACGCAGCAATGGTAATGATAGCGAGTTGCTTCACAGGACCCCTCCTTTGTTGAGATTGCGCACGACAACGGCGCCTACCCGAGGGGGTTGCGGCAGCGAATTCCGACCCGTTCCGCCACAAGTCAGTCCTTCTGCAGCTTTTTGGCATTGCTCACGCAAGAGCAGTTTTGCATATTAGACGCGGCTATATGGCCATAGGGGAGAGGGGCTTATGCTCAAGAAGTTGTTTGTTCTCGCTGCTGCTGCATTCATGATCGCCGCCTGCGACGAGCCTGCGCCGGCCACCGCGCCGCCGCCGCCGCCGCCGCCGGCTCCGCAGAGCTTCATGGTGTTCTTCGATTGGGATAGCGCCAGGCTCAACACCCAGGCTGCCAATGTGGTCGGCCAGGCTGCTGGTGCCTTCAAGACCAAGGGTGGTGCGCGCATCACCGCGACCGGCCATACCGACACGTCGGGCACGCCGGCCTACAACATGGCGCTCTCGCTGCGTCGTGCCAACGCCGTCAAGGACGCGCTGGTCAAGGAAGGCGTCCCCGCGACCGCCATCGCCGTCGTCGGCCGTGGCGATCAGGGCCTGCTCGTCCAGACCGGTCCGAACGTCCGTGAGCCGCAGAACCGTCGCGTCGAGATCGTGATGGCGCAGGTTGCTGCCATGCCGATGAACGACGCCGCCTACTGCGCCGCGCTGGCCCAGAAGTGGCGTGAATACAGCCGTACGGACGCGTCCGGCCCGGCGCCGCAGGCGATTGCCAAGTGCAACGCCGGCGACTACGCCGCGGGCATTCCGGTGCTCGTGAAGATGCTGAACGACGCGAAGGT
>LSKJ01000395.1 GCA_001557035.1 Rhodospirillaceae bacterium CCH5-H10
CGCGCAACGCTGTCGCGTGACTGCTTTTTTAATGGTTGCTGAGCGCAGCGAAGGACCTTGCGGAACGACCAGCGGACTCCTCGGCAAACGCGAGATCCTTCGCTGCGCTCAGGATGACAGGATTGGTTGGCCGTCAACGTTGCGCGCGCTGCTACAACTTCATCGGCTTGTTTCGCGCAAAGAACGCGGCGACGGTGGCCGCGACCATGCTCGCCAGCCACAGCGCGTAGCCTTCGCGCAGGCCCGTCACCGGGTTGGACATGCCTGCCTCGTTGGTGATGACGGTCGTCTCGAACATGAAGGATGCGCCGAGCGCCAGGGCGGCCACAGACAGGATCAGCGCCGGGACGCGACGGGCGAAGAGTGTGGCGATCCAGGCGGCGAGCAGGAGCGGGTTGGCGAACCAGCTCGCCTGGCCGCTGAGGGCGCCGAACAGGAGGATGCTCCACCCGGGCCAGTCCGAGCAGATGCCGGAGACGCAGAACGCGTCCTGGGTCAGGCTCGCGGCGAACAGGATCACGCTCAACACCAGCGCGACGCGCGTGGTCCGGCTGGTGGTCATCTCGCAAAACCGTCGTCCTGAGCGGAGCTGCCCGAAGGGCGGCGCAGTCGAAGGACGACAGGCAAGTTCAAGCCACCACGCCCAGTGCGCTGCGAATCGAGTTGTGGAAGTGGACGAGCGAAGGTTCGTTGCGGCCGTAGATCACCTCTTCCGTCGCGCCGGACTCGAAGCCGATCTGCATGCGCTCGCCCAGCGGGAAATCCTCGTCCAGCACCGTGCGGATCGCGATGTCGCGGTTCTTGGCCCAGTACGCGTCGGGCCGGTCGCTGTCGGCCGGTCGATAGAGCGTGAACTCGATGTCGCAGCGGCCAGGATCGTCGCGGCCGGGAAAGGCGCGCCAGATCTCGATATGGTCGACCTGCCAGATGACGATGGTGTTGGGGAACAGCTGGTAGATCGCGATGATGTGCGGGCGCAGGTTGCGTTGGTCGTCGGGCAGTGCGCGCAGCGCCTCGATCGACGTTCGCGGCACGCACATACGGCCGTGACGTCCCGCGCTGTCGAAGGTGCCGCAATTGCCGATGAAGTACGGCGCGATGGTTTTCCGGTGGAGGTGCGGGATGTGATAGCCCTCGAGGAACGTGTCGACGGCGAACTTCCAGTTGATGCGCGGCGTGATGCGGTCGACCGAATAGAGCGGAAAGGTCTCCGGACGCAGCGCGGCGAAGTCGGAAACGAACGATCCCAGCACCGCATCGACGTCGATCTCCGCCGGCTCACCGTCCCGCAGCGGCGTCGCGCGCACGAAGATCATGCCGTGCTTCTCGCCGGCCGGCAGCCGCACCAGCCCGTGCGCGCCGATATCGAGGCCGGCGAATCCCGCTTTGTCGGTGACACCGAGCAGCCTGCCCTGCGCATCGTAGGTCCAGGCGTGATAGGGGCAGACGAAGGCCCGGGCGTTGCCGCAACCCTCCGCCACGGGTGCGCCTCGATGGCGGCAGACATTGGCGAAGGCGCGCACCGTGCCGTCGGGCCCGCGCACCAGCAGCACCGGCATGCCGGCCACGTCCTCGGTGATGTAGTCGCCGGCCTTGGACAGGCGCGAGGACAACCCCATGAACAGCGGCTGGCTGCGGAACAGCGCGTCGCGTTCGCGTGCGGCGCGCTCTCGGGCTGAATAGGCGTCGACACGATTGTGGAACATCGCGTCGGCGAGATCGGTGGTGCGGCCGTCGATATGGCCGAGCAGCCGCCTCCCGACGGCCAGTTGTTCGTTCCGGTCCATGCCGGCGATGTTATGCCTTCGCCGCCACCGCGCAACTCCAACCGTCGATCATCTCGAATACCTCGGTGGGAGTCCTGCCGTTCTCGCGCAAGCTGCGGATGGTGAGGTCACGGTCGCGCTTGGCGAAGCGCCGGCCGGTCGCGTCGGTCAGCAACGGATGATGCGCATATTGCGGCGCAGCGTAACCCAGCAGCTTCTGCAGCAGTGCGTGGACATGAGTCGAGGGCAGCAGGTCGATGCCGCGCGTCACCAGTGTGATGCCCTGCAGTTGGTCGTCGACCGTGACCGAGAGATGGTAGCTGGTCGGCGTGTCCTTGCGGGCGATCACGAAGTCGCCCATCAGCAGCGGCTGTCCTTCGACTCGCCCTGCGGTCTCGTCGAAGAAGGAATATGGCCCGGCCTGCTCAGCCGCCCGCGCCGCATCAAAGCGCATGCAATGCTCGATGCCGGCCGCCAGGCGGTGCCGCCGCTCCTCACCCGAAAGATGCCGGCAGGTACCGGGATAGAGCGGTCCGTCAGGTCCCATCGCGACCGGATGCGGCGCGCTGGCAGAGGCAGCGATGTCTGCGCGGGTGCAGAAGCAGGGATAGACCAGCCCGCGCGCGTCGAGCTGGTCGAGCACGCGGCCGTAATCGGCGAAATGATCGGACTGCCGGCGCACTTGGCCGTCCCAGGCGAGGCCCAGCCACTGCAGGTCGGCCAGCATCGCGGTCTCGTACTCGCGGCGGCAGCGGCGGATGTCGATATCCTCGATGCGGACGAGGAACGTGCCGCCCATGTCGCGCGCGCGCTGCCAGGCGATGCGAGCCGAATAGGCACTGCCGAGGTGGAGTTCGCCTGTCGGGCTGGGGGCAAAACGCGTGACGGCGGTCATGATCCGACGTTACAGCGCCCCCTCGCCGCGTGCTATGGCGGGTGGAACATGGCCAAAGCGACATCCCCGGTCGTCCTCGACAAGAAGACCCTGAAAAAGGCGCTGGCAGCGTTGGCGGACGCCGACCCCGACATCGCGCGCGCGCTCGCCGAAGCGGGTCATCCCGAGTTGCGCGAGATGCCGACCGGCTTTGGCGGGCTGATGCGCTCGATCGTCGGCCAGCAGGTCTCGGTCCATGCCGCGCGCAGCATCTGGCTGCGCCTGGAAGCCGCCGTGCCGTCGATGGAGCCCGCGGACTTCCTGGCGATGAGCGACGAGCAATTGCGTGCCGTCGGTCTCTCCGGCGCCAAGATGAAGTACGGCCGCAGCCTCGCCACCGACATCGTCGAGGGCCGCATCGCCTTCGACCGGCTGCACGAACT
The DNA here is from genome assembly GCA_001557035.1 of Rhodospirillaceae bacterium CCH5-H10. GTDB lineage: Bacteria > Pseudomonadota > Alphaproteobacteria > Reyranellales > Reyranellaceae > Reyranella. The sequence goes on from LSKJ01000395.1 coordinate 3,084, forward strand.
CGACGATGCCGCCGCCATAGCGATGCTGACGCAGGCCAAGGGGATCGGCCCGTGGACCGCCGAGATCTACCTTATGTTTGCGCACGGCCGCCCCGACATCATGCCGGGCCTCGATCTCGGCCTGGTCGTGGCGGCGCAGCACCTCAAGAAATTGCGCACCCGCCCCGACGCAAAGCGGCTTCTCAAAATCGCCGAGGCATGGCGGCCCTGGCGCAGCGCGGCCGCTCTCGTGCTCTGGCACTATCGCCGCAACATGCCGGACTGGTCGGCGAAGGAGAAGAAGGCGACATGACCAAGAAGCTCGACGGGCCCAGCCACGGCCCGCACGCCGGCGGCAAGCCCGGCCATCTCGTGATCCTGCTGCACGGCTACGGCGCCGACGGCAACGACCTGATCGGCCTCGCGCCCGTGCTGGCGCCGCTGATGCCCGACGCGGTGTTCCATTCGCCCAACGCGCCCTATCCGTGCGAGGGCAATCCGATGGGCTTTCAGTGGTTCGGCATCTCGCGCCTCGATCCCGAGGTGGCAGCGGCGGGCGTGCGCTCGGCGGC
>LSKJ01000396.1 GCA_001557035.1 Rhodospirillaceae bacterium CCH5-H10
GGACGGATCACCGAACCGCCGGTCTGCGTGCCGGTGCCCAGCACGCTCTGGAAGTCCGCGACCGCCGCCGCCGAACCCGAGGACGAACCGCCGGGCGTATGTGCGGGATTGTGCGGGTTCTTCGTGGGGCCGGGGTGCCGGTTGGCGAATTCCGTCGTCACCGTCTTGCCGAGCAGGATCGCGCCGGCATCGCGCGCCAGGGCCACGGTGGCGGCATCGGCCAGCGGCTGGTGCGTGCGATAGATCGGCGAGCCGTAAGTCGTCGGCTGGTCGTGCGAGTCGATGATGTCCTTCACGCCCATCGGGATGCCGTGCAGCAGACCCTTGCGTGGTCCGCGATCGAGCACCTTGGCGGTTTGCAGGGCAGCCTCGCGCGCGAGATGCGACCAGGCGAGCACGTCGGCGTCGCGTTGGTCGATGCGGTCGAGATGCGCACGCACGATCGCCTCGGCGGTTGCCGCTCCGGCGTCCAGTTCTTGCGCGAGTTCGGTAGCGGTAAGCGTGTTGAGCGCGGCCATGATCGCCAGCAAAACAGCAAGAAGCATGCCGCGTCCAGTGCGGTTCGGGGTGGCTCGCTTCGTGCTTGATGCATCGCAACCACGGAGGTTTCGCATGCTCACCCGTCGCGCCGCGCTTCTCGCCGGCACTGCGCTCTCTCTCATCGGCATGAACTCGGCAAAAGCCCAGCAATCGGCCCCCCTGCGCATCGCCATGACGCTGGCCGACATTCCCGCGACCGACGGCGCCCCCGACCAGGGCACCGAAGGCATCCGCTTCATGGGCTACACGATGTACGACACGCTGGTCGCCTGGGACCTGTCGTCGGCGACCGCACCGGCCAAGCTGGTGCCCGGCCTCGCGACCAAGTGGTACCAGGACCCGGCCGATCCCTCGAAGTGGATCTTCGAGCTGCGACAGGGCGTGAAGTTCCATGACGGATCGGATTTCAACGCCGACGCGGTGATCTTCACCCTCGACCGCGCTCTGAACGACAAGTCCGCGGCGTTCGATCGCGCCGGCCGCAGCATCCTGATCGCCGCCGTCTGGCCGCTGATCGGCTACCGCAAGATCGACGACTACAAGGTCGAGCTGCAGACCAGGGGCACCGACACGATCTTCCCCTCCCTGCTCAACCGCTTCCCGATCGCCAGCCCGGCCAACTTCGAAAAGGTCGGCCGCGACTGGCAGGCCTATCGCAAGTCGCCGTCCGGCACGGGCCCGTGGAAGATGAAGGCCTGGACGCCGCGCGAGCGCGCCGAACTCGAGCGCAACAACGACTATTGGAACAAGGAGCGCCTGCCCAAGAGCGAGCGCATGGTGCTGCTGCCGATCCCCGACGTCTCGACGCGCACCGCCGCGCTGTTGTCCGGTCGCGTCGACTGGATCGAGGCGCCGGCGCCCGACTCGCTCGACAAGCTGCGCGCCGGCGGCTGCAAGATCGAGACGAACGCCATCCCGCACATGTGGCCCTATACGCTGAGCATGCTGCCCGGCGCGCCGACCGCCGACATCCGCGTGCGCAAGGCGCTGAACCTCGCCGTCGATCGCGACGCGATGGTGAAGCTGCTGAACGGGCTGGCCGCGCCGGCCGTCGGCTGCGTGCCGGTCGACCATCCGTGGTACGGCAATCCGACCTTCAAGATCCGCTACGATCCGGCCGAGGCCAAGAAGCTGTTGGCCGAGGCAGGCTACGGGCCGCAGAAGAAGCTCAAGATGAAGGTCGCGATCTCGACCTCGGGCTCGGGCCAGATGTACCCGCTGATCATGAACGAATTCATCCAGCAGCAGTTCGCAGAGGTCGGCGTCGACCTCGAGTTCCAGGTGATGGACTGGAATGCGCTGCTGAACTTCATGCGCCAGGGCGCCAAGGCGCCGGAAGCCGCCGCGTTCAGCGCCATCAACGTAAGCTGGAACACGATGGATCCGCACAACGCCTTCATGCGCTTCGTCGACAGCCAGCAGGTCCCGCCGAGGGGATCGAACTGGGGCTACATCAACGATCCGGAATTCGACAAGCTCGCCGCCGAGGCACGCAGCACGGCGGACCCGGCGGCACTCGACAAGGTGCTGGCCAAGATCAACACCCGTATGGTCGACGAGGCGGTGTTCGTCTGGTTCGTCCACGACGTCTGGCCAAACGCGATCTCGTCCAAGGTGAAAGGCTACGTCCATCCCAAGAGCTGGTACGTCGACTTTTCGCCGATAACGGTGGGCTGACCGGAAGTTAAAGGTCCCTCACTCCGTTCGGGATGACATCGTTTGGTTGATCGGCGCACTGCGCAAATCCCAACAAAATTGTCATCCCGAACGGAGTGAGGGATCTTTCGTCTTATCACACGTCAACGCGGATGCTTCGCAGCCCGCAGAGCCTCCCACACGCGGGAGGGCGTGGCGGGCATTTCCAGCCGCTCGACGCCTGCGGGCCGCAGCGCGTCGAGGACGGCCGCCATCACGGTCTGCGGGGCGCCGATGCAGCCGGCCTGTCCCGAGCCCTTGACCCCCAGCGGATTGGCTTTGGTCGGCCGTTCGACCAGTTCGATGTCGAAGAACGGCAGGTCGGTCGCGCGTGGCAGCGCGTAATCCATCAGCGAGCCGGTGAGCAGCTGGCCTGAGTCCGGATCGTAGACCGTGTGCTCCAGCAGCGCCTGCCCGATGCCCTGCGCGAGCCCGCCCTGTACCTGGCCCTCGGTCAGCATGGGGTTGATCAGCCGGCCATAATCGTCGACGGCGGTATAGCTCAGGAGATCGATGGTGCCCGTCTCCGGATCGATCTCGACCTCGGCAACATGACAGCCGCTGGGGAAAGTGAAGACGTCGGTGACGTTCAGCACGTGCTCGCCGAGGCCGGGCGACATGCCGTCCGGAAGGTTCGCCGTATCCTGTGCGCTGGAGGCAAGCGTCGCGAGATCAATGGTGCGGTCGCTGCCGCGTACCATGAAACGGCCGCGCTCATAGTCGATCTCCTGCTCGCCCGCCTGCAGGAGATGCGCGGCGAGCCGGCGGGCCTTCGCGAGTGCCGCGTCCATCGCCTTGACCAGGGCCGCCCCACCCATGTGCATCGAGCGCGCGCCGCCGTGGCCGGCGCCGCTCTTCACGGCGCGCGTGTCGGCCTGGACGTAGCGGAAGGCCTCGATCGGCAGGCCGAGATGCGTCGAGGCGATCTGCGCGAAGGAAGTCTCATGCCCTTGTCCGTTCGATTCGGTGCCGACCGCGATCATCACGCTGCCATCCGGCTCGAAGCGCGCCTCCGCCCACTCGTTCGGCGCGCCACGCGAGGTTTCGAGGAAGCAGGCGACGCCGAGGCCGCGCAGACGTCCTCGTGCGCGCGCATCAGCGCGCCGCGTCTCGAAGCCCGGCACGCGCGCCACGGCGGCATCGAGATTGGCCACGAAGTCGCCTGAGTCGATCGCCATGCCCATCGCGGTCTTGTGCGGGAACGAGGCGATCAGGTTCTGCCGCCGCAGGTCGGCGGGATCCCGGCCCAGCGCGCAGGCCGCCGCCTCGATCGCGCGCTCGACGATGTAGTTCGCTTCCGGCTTGCCGGCGCCGCGATAGGCATCGACCGGCGTCGTGTTGGTAAGCGCGCCGCGCACGTCGACGGCGATCGCGGGAATGTCATAGACGCCGCCCTGCGCCGTCGAGGCGGCG
>LSKJ01000397.1 GCA_001557035.1 Rhodospirillaceae bacterium CCH5-H10
GGCTCCAGCAGCTCTTCCAGCCGCTTACTTGAGGCACCGGCCGCCCTAGCTTCCTCGAAGGGCCGCATCGCCTCGACCTCGATCAGCCGCAGCCGCTCGCGCTCCTGCCAGAGCGCGGCCAGCGGTTCGCGCTCGACGGCGACGACCGGGCCGGCGACGGTCGCCGCACCGATGAAGGGGATGAACGACAGGAATCGACGGCGACCACTTGTGCTATTGCTGGCCTTAGCCATGACACGGGCTCCACGGGCTCGAGTTGCGGTTAGAGCCGGACGGAAGCGCCAACTTCCGTTCGGCTCACCGTCGTGGTATCATGAGACCATGGCACCGTCAACTCGCGATACCACGAAACCAGCAAGGAAGAAGCGGCCGGCCGCGACAGGCGAGCCGGTGATGGTGAGACTTCAGCCGGCCCTGGCTATTTCCGTCGACGCATGGCGCCGCCAGCAGCAGGACCTACCGTCCCGCCCCGAAGCGATCCGCCGCCTGGTCGATATCGGCTTGGCGAAAGGGAAAAAGTGATGCCCGCAAAGTTCGTTGCACCAGATCTGAGGACACGGCCAAAATTGCGCGCCACCGTCGAAGGCATGGCCGTGGGCCGAGGCGACTAAGCTCATCAGCTTCTTCTCTCCTCGTCGGGATCGCCGCCGAGCGCGATGACCTCGGCCCGGAGCGCTTGAAGCTTCTCGTCCTGGAGAGCGCTGCAGCGGTTCATCATCATGATGTCCATCTGCAGCGCGATCATCTCGACATCGCGGTCGGACTTTCCGCTGTGCTGGGCCCGGACGGCGTCCCGATGGGCCGCGCGTTCACGCCGCATCACGGCGTCCGATGCTGCATCGCCGTAGTCGCTGACAGCGAATAGGCGGTCACCGGCCTCCTTCGCCAGGTGGCGAAGGTCCTCGCCGACCTCTGGAAGGGGGGCGACCTCGTTGTCATTTGCTGACCGCATGTCAGCCCCTCACGCCGTTGGTGACGTAGCGGCTCAGCAGGTTGGTCATGCGGGTCATGACGGCCAGAAGCTCTGCTGTCTCCTGCGACTTGGCTTGATCCTTCGCCACGACAGTCTGCACGAGTTGAGTGAGCTGCTGCATTTCAACAGCCATGGTCGTGCTGCTCCCGGTGGCCGGCGCGGCAGCCCCCGTAACCTCAGCCTGCACGGCGCGCAGCG
>LSKJ01000004.1 GCA_001557035.1 Rhodospirillaceae bacterium CCH5-H10
ACGGTGCGGGCCGCGGTCCGCGCCACGGGCGAGCCCGTGCTGGTCGACGAGATCCCGCTGAATGACGGCGGTGCGATCGAGGAGACGGCACGGCGCTGGCGGGAGGAGAACCTCACGCATGTCGTCGCCATCGAGCGCTGCGGCCCGAGCGCCGACGGCCGGCCGCGCAACATGCGCGGGGTCGACGTGTCGCCGTGGACGGCGCCGCTCGACGCGCTGTTCGAGGGCGGCGACTGGGCCAGGCTCGCGGTCGGTGACGGCGGCAACGAGATCGGCATGGGCAAGCTGCCGGCGGGCCTCGTCGCGCGACACGTGCCCAACGGCGCGGAGATCGCCTGCGTCACCTCGTGCGATCATCTCGTCGTCGCCGGTGTGTCGAACTGGGGCGCCTATGGGCTGATGGCCGCGCTGGCGGTGCTGCGCCCGGATTGGCAACCGCTCATCGCGAAATTCCTGACGGCGGAATGCGACCTCGCCGTCACGCAGGCGACCGTCGACGAGGCGGGCGCGGTCGACGGCGTGACCGCGCTGCGCGAGGCCACGGTCGATGGATTCGGTCCCGAAATCCACGGACCTCTGGTGGACAAGCTTGGTCGCATTGCACGGGGAGAAGGCGCGGACTAGCTTGCGCGCCATGGAAAATCCCTACGCTCCGACGCATCCCGAGATCCGCGACGCGGTTCGCCAGCTCTGCCTGAAGTTCGACGGCGCCTACTGGCGCGACCTCGACCGCGAACGCGGCTATCCGACCGCCTTCGTGAAGGCGCTGACCGAGGCGGGGTGGCTGTCGATCCTGATCCCCGAGGAGTATGGCGGCGCGGGCCTCGGCATCTCGGCCGCCAGCGCGGTGCTGGAGGAGATCCACAAGGCCGGCTGCAACGCCGCCGCCTGCCACGCGCAGATGTACATCATGGGCACGGTGCTGCGGCACGGTAGCAAGGAGCAGAAGGAGCGCTACCTGCCCAAGATCGCCACCGGCGAACTGCGGCTACAGGCCTTCGGCGTCACCGAGCCGTCGAGCGGCACCGATACGCTCAGCCTGCGCACCACGGCTGTGAAGAAGGACAACAGCACCTACGTCGTGAACGGCCAGAAAGTGTGGACCAGCCGCGCCGAGCATTCCGACCTGATGCTGCTGCTGGCCCGCACGACGCCGCGCGACCAGACCCAGAAGAAGACGGAAGGCCTGTCGGTGTTCCTCGTCGACATGCGCTCGGCGCTGGGCAAGGGCCTCACCATCCGGCCGATCCGCACGATGATGAACCACAACAGCACCGAAGTGTTCTTCGACAACATGGAAGTGTCGGCCGAGAACCTGATCGGCGAGGAAGGGCAGGGCTTCCGCTACATCCTCTCCGGCATGAACGCCGAGCGCGTGCTGATCGCCTCGGAATGCATCGGCGACGGCAAGTGGTTCATCGAACGGGCGGTGAACTATGCCAAGGAGCGCAAGCTGTTCGGCCGCGCGATCGGCCAGAATCAGGGCGTGCAGTATCCCATCGCGCGGGCCTATACGCAGATCGAGGCGGCCGACCTGATGGTGCGCAAGGCGGCGGCCATGTACGAGGCCGGCATCAACGCCGGCGCCGAGGCCAACATGGCCAAGATGCTGGCGTCGGAAGCCTCGTGGGCGGCGGCCGAGATGTGCGTGCAGACCCATGGCGGCTTCGGGTTCGCCGAGGAATACGACGTCGAGCGCAAGTTCCGCGAGGCGCGCCTCTACACGGTGGCGCCGATCTCCACGAACATGATCCTGAACTTCGTCGCCGAGCACGTGCTCGGACTGCCGCGGTCGTACTAGCTCTTTCTGTCATCCCGAGCGCAGCGAGGGACCTTTGCGCGGTGGCAGCAGAGGTCCCTCGCTGCGCTCGGGATGACAACGGCTTTGCAGCTACGAATCTGCGCTCACCGCTTCCACGATCATCTTCTGGAAGTGGATGACGAGGTGTTCGCTGTTGGTGAGGAAGCGGCCGGTGTCAGGGATCCCGCCCAGCAGGCCGCGCTGGACCGAATCGGTCAGCGCGTCGTCTTCGGCCGCCACCTGCTTGTTGAAGGCGACCAGCGACTTTGCGAAGTCCTCGCTGACGCCCGGTCCGAAGAACTGCTCGGAAAAGCCGTGGGTTGCGTTCGGGCCGTTCGGTGTCCAGACGTCGATCGACAGGTTGGGGAAACCCGGATTGATGTTGATCGTCACATTCGGCCACAGGAAGTGATACTGCGACTGCGTTACCGCGCCGGCGACGTCGTACAGCGCGATCTTGCTCTTTCCTTCGAGGGCGGCCGGCCGGACCTGGCCGCTCTGGCTTGAGAAATGGCCGTGCGTCTTCAGCGTATAGACGTCGGGCCGCACGTCGATCGCGGCGTTGAAGCCGGGATGGGCGACGGCGCAATGATAGCATTCGAGATAGTTCTCGAGCATCGTCTTCCAGTTGGCGCCCGACTGCCATTCCTCGCGGCTGTAGTGGACGAGCGTGTCGAGATCGACGCCGCTCGCGGCGATCAGGTCGAGGACCGGGCCATAGAGCGAACTCGCGCTCGGCGCGTCGGCGTCGAGATTGACGAAGACGAACGGTCCCAGCGCCTCGGCGCGGATCGGCAGTAGCGGAAAGTCGGCGAGATTGAAGTTGGGCTCGGAGGTCGAGCGCGGCACGCGCTTCAGGCCGCCTTCCAGATCGTAGGTCCAGGCGTGGTAGCCGCATTGCAGGCTCTTGGCATTGCCGCGGCCTTTCAGGACCTCGTGCCGGCGATGGCGGCAGACGTTCACGAAGCCAGCCAGACCCTTCTCGTTGCGCACGACGGCGACGGGCACCCGGCCCGCGTAGCCGGTGATGTAGTCGCCGACCGCGCTCAACTGCGACAGCGGTCCGACGTAGTTCCAGCTCTTGCGGAAGATCTGCGCGATCTCGAGCTCGGTGACGGCAGGATCGGTGTACCAGGATGCCGGCAGGGATTCCCCCCGGTCGAGGGCGGCGAGCAGGGTGCGGGAAGTATCGGCCATGTTCGTCATCAGTCGAACATGACGGCCCTCAGCGTCGAAATTGCGGCCGAGATCGCGGCATGGCCGACCATCAAAAGAAACACGGTCCAGAAGGCGGTGATCACGGTCATGATCCATCCCAGAATGGCCATCACGCCGTCATCTTCGATCAGGGCAAAACAGAAGAAGAGGATCGCCCAGGCCGGGAACAGATTGTCGAACGGAATCGGCAAGGCGAGGATCAGTACGTTGGCCACCCAGGCGAACTGCATCGCCCGGCGCGGCGTGCCGTTCACCCATCCTTCGCGCCTCGCATGCACCGTATTTTCGAGCCACCGGATGAAGCGACGTGCCTTGTCCAGGAAGTCCTGCAGCTTGCCGCGTGGAAGGCCACGCCGGCCGATCGCACGTGGCAGCGACGGCACCGGCCTTCCGGCAAAGTACTGCGCCAGCAGATAGAGCATCGGCACGCCGGTGATCGTCGAAAGCCACGGGATTCCGGTCGGAATGACGTTGGCGATGTTCACCGCCAGGACGGCGAAGGCATAGGAGCGTCCTTCGAGCCCGGCGAGGAACTCGTCCAGCGAGAGGACCGACCGGCGGTCACCCGCGAACAGCCGGTCGAGCGTGTCGAGAAGGCCGAAATTGTCCTTCATCCACCTTTCCGCGCAACCAGTCGGCGGGCCAGCACGAGGTGCGGCTTGTCCAGCATCTTGCCGTCCATGGTGAGGACGCCGGCACCCGGATTGCCCTCGAAGGTCGCAATGACGCGGTTGGCCCAGTCGATCTCGGCCTCGCTCGGCGTGAAGACCTCGTGGATGATGGCGACCTGGTCGGGATGGATGGCGATCTTGCCGCCATAGCCCATACGGCGCGCGTCCCGTGCCTCTGCTCGCAGGCCCTCGACGTTCCTGATGTCGGGATAGACCGTGTCGTAGGCGGTGACGCCGGCGGCCACCGAGGCCATCAGGTTGACGGTGCGGGCGAGCTTGAACGTGTCGTCGTAGACGCCGGGCGAGGGACCCTTCGCCAGCGCGCCGAGATCGGCCATCAGATCCTCGCCGCCCCAGGAATGGCCGATCAGGCGGGCGTGCTTCGCGGGCGCCGCGGTCAGCGCGAGGATCGCCGCGGCGCTCTCCGTCGCGATGGTGAGGATGCGCGTCGCGCCGCGTTCGATCCCCTCGCGGGCTTCGAGCGCATCGAGATAGTTCGACATCAGGTCGAGGTCCGCCTGTCCGACGCATTTCGGGAAGACGATGCCGTCGGGCTTGCCCTGCATGGCCACCGCGAGGTCGCCCAGCGTGAGGCCGGTGTCGAGCGCATTGACGCGGACATAGAGCTTGGGGCCGGCGCGGTCGGCGCTCTTCAGGTAGGCCAGCGCCATGTCGCGGGCGATCATCTTGCGGTCGGTGGCGACGGAATCCTCGAGGTCGAGGATCAGCCCGTCGGGGCCAGAGGCGGGGCCCTTGGCGAGCTTGCGCTCGGAATCGGCGGGGACGAACAGGAAGGAACGCATCGGACTTCAGCTCCTGGGCTTCTTGCGCATCAGCGCCTGGCGGGTGCACTCGGCGACGATCTCGTCGCGCTGATTGATCGCGGTGTGGGCGAATTCGACGATGCCGGCATCGGGCCGCGACTTGCTCTCGCGCAGGCTCACCACCCGGGTCCGCACGCGCACCGTGTCGCCGTGGAACACGGGCTTGGGGAAACGCACGTCGGTCATGCCGAGATTGGCGATGGTGGTGCCGAGCGTCGTGTCGTTCACCGTGATGCCGATCATCAGGCCGAGCGTGAACAGGCTGTTCACGATGCGCTGGCCGAACTCGGTCTTCGAGGCGAATTCCTCGTCGAGATGAAGCGGCTGCACGTTCATCGTGAGGGAGCTGAACAGGACATTGTCCATCTCCGTCACGGTGCGGGTCCATTCGTGCTCGAACACGCGGCCGACGGTGAAGTCCTCGTAGTAAAGCCCTGCCATCTTTCTCCTCGCGAAAGTCGAACCTTCCTAGCATGGATGGACGCTGGCCGGCCCGCCATCGTATCAAGGGCGCCACAGGACGAAACACGAGACACGGGAGCGAGACGATGCGCGCAATGCTGAGCGAAACGCCGGGTGGGCCGGAGAGCCTGAAGCTGGTGGAACTGCCCTCCAAGCCGCTGGGCAAGGGCCAGGTGCGCGTCGCGACCAGGGCGGCCGGCGTCAATTTCCCGGACACGCTGATCATCCAGGACAAGTACCAGTTCAAGCCGCCGCGCCCGTTCGCGCCCGGCCACGAGATCGCGGGCGACATCACCGAGGTGGGCGAGGGCGTCACCGCCTACAAGGTCGGCGACCGGGTGATCGGCATGATCGGCCATGGCGGCTACGCCAGCGAGGCGGTGGTCGACGAGATCCAGCTGCTGCCGATGCCGAAGAACATGAGCTACGAGGACGGTGCCGCGTTCACCATGACCTACGGCACCTCGTACTACGCGCTGAAGCAGCGCAGCAGCTACAAGCCGGGCGAGACCCTGCTGGTCACCGGCGCCTCGGGCGGCGTCGGCCTCACCGCGGTCGAACTCGGCGCGCTGATGGGCCTCAAGGTGATCGCCGCCGTCGGCTCCGACGAGAAGATGGAGATCTGCAGGAAGTACGGCGCCACGATGTTCGTGAACTACGCCAAGGAGAAGATGCGCGACAAGGTCAAGGAACTGACCGGCGGCAACGGCGCGGACATCATCTACGACGCGGTCGGCGGCGACGCCTTCGACGAATCGGTTCGCTGCATCGCCTGGTACGGCCGCCTGCTGGTGGTCGGCTTCGCGGCGGGCCGCATCCCGTCGCTGCCGGCCAACCTCGCGCTGCTGAAGAGCTGCGACGTGCGTGGCGTTTTCTACGGCGCCTGGCGCGGCCGCGAGCCGGCGGAAGCGCGCAAGAACTTCGACGAGATGCTCGCCTGGTACGGCGAGGGCAAGCTGAAGCCGCACATCTCCATGCGTTTCCCGCTGGAGAAGGCGGCCGACGCCATGAACGCCCTGCTGTCCCGCAAGGCGACCGGCAAGGTCATCATCGACGTCGCCTGAGGGCGGGGAGGATCGCATGGGCAGACTGTCGGGCAAGATCGCGATCGTGACCGGTGCCGCCTCGGGCATCGGCGAGGCGTCGGCCAAACTCTTCGCCGACGAAGGCGCGCAGGTCCTGGCGGTCGACCGGCCCGAGTCCGCGATCGAGACGGCCCATGCGGGCAACAAGTCGATCGCGGCCTTCGCCGCCGATATCACCGGTGACGACGCGCCGAAGCAGATCGTCTCCGCCGCGCTGGAGAAGTTCGGCGCGCTCGACATCCTGTTCAACAATGCCGGCGTCAGCGGCCGTGCCTTCGTCGAGGAAATGACCGACGAGATGTGGGACCGCGTGAACGCGGTCAACGTGCGCGGCATGTTCCGGCTGTGCCGCGAGGCCATCCCGGCGCTGAAGCTCAGGGCCCGCGACAAAGGCCGAGCGCGCATCGTCAACACCGCGTCAGTCATGGCCTTCGACACCGACTACGGACTGGCGGCGTACTGCGCCTCCAAGGCGGGTGTCGGCGGACTGACGCGCACGCTGGCGCTGGAACTCGGCAAGTTCAACATCACCGCGAACTATGTCTGCCCGGGCGCCATCTACAGCGGCATGACGCGGACCAACTTCGACAAGCCGGAGATCCGCGAGGTCTGGGAGAAGAAGGCGGCGCTGCGCCGGCTCGGCCAGCCCATCGACATCGCCCGCGGCGCGCTGCTGCTGGCCTCCGACGAAGCCGACTTCATCACCGGCCACGAACTGGTGGTCGATGGCGGCCTTACCCTGCGCACGTGAGACGCAGGCAATAAGGGTATGAACCCAGGGCGCTGGAAACTTCTCCGGCCAGGAGCCTAAGCCCGCGCACCTCATAAGCTCTTGATGCTGGCGGCCATCAATTGCCTGAAGTCTTTAAGCCGGGCGGCCGCTGCGCTCGGTGCCGCTCAGACTGCCGACGCCATCGCAATCGTAGCGGCGAAAACCAGTTTCGGCGTCTGACGATCTACGCCGCAGGCCTCCGCCACTTGCGGGCGTGACATCTCTCCAGCGCCAGTGCCTACGGCAGGATCCGGCAAGAGAATCGGCCATCCTGATTCCGCGACGCCATCCGACCGAGTTGTGCCGAAGACAACTCCAACCGCGTCACCTCGACGTCGGCACTCAACCTGTTCTCCCGCGGCGCACTTCAGCTGTTGATGTGAACACTTGACCGACAGCGGTAGTGATTCCCGTCGGCGGACTATAACCGCCTGACCAAACTCCAGCAGGCTCTCGCCGAAGGCAAACCCGATCCGGCCTTCGAGCGTCACCGTCTCAGCCGCCTGTTTCTCGAAGAGGAACTGCGCAACGCCAAAATCGATCCCATCGGGACGGAGGCCCGGACGGCGGGGCAGCAACTCGACAGGCTGCTCGGCGCCTTCGAATCCGTCGAGGGCATACCGCCGACGATGGCGGACATGCGCGGCTTGGTCGGCGACGTGCTGCCGCGCGTGGAAGGCGATCCGAATACCGTTCGGACCGTAGGCGGAGAGCCGGTCGAAGGGAAAGGCGAGGCAGATATCTCGCAACGTCCCGAGTGGCAGGTTGCGCAAGCAGATGCACCTCCTTTCATTCCTTCGCACATGTGGACGCGCATGCAGCAAAAGGGAATATCGCCTAGTCAAATTGATGACGCCCTGAAAGGCAAAAGAACGCTGCAACCAAACGGCAACACGGCATGCATCGGCGCTGCCGTCATCGTCATTCTCAGCCCATCAGGCGGTTACGTGACTTGCTACTGGAAGTGAGTGGAATCTCGCATTAGTATTCAGGAATGCAACCAATGAGGGTTCCTCCGATATGATATGCAATATATTAGACCATCGCAAAAAGCCCTACGTCTGGAAGCGCATTAACGCGATCGTCGAGCCGACATGGCATGACAATTCGCTAGACGGGGACAAGACGGAGCAGACTGAAGGTGAGAGTGATTATGACGAAAGGGCCTCTATCTCCCTGGAGGAGGCAATCGCATGGGGCAATACATTCCAGTATCCCGTGACGCTGTATCTCTACGACGAAGGTGATGGAATCCCCACTGAGGCCCAAAGAAACAAAGTTTGGTAAGCTGAAAATTTAACTCGCGGCCTTATTTCGGGCATGCTGGCACCCTTGTTCGGCTTACGGCATCGCCGAGACTATCCCGCTGCTGGTCGGGCTGAAGGAGCGCTATCTAGCGCAGGCGATCGGGCCCGGTCAGAAGACCCTGCTCGAGCTTCTGATCAACCGCCGCCTCGACCGCGCCGGCTGCGATCCTGGCCGCAGTCGTCAGGCACCTAGAAGAATGATGCCATTGGCGTCGTGCTCGAGCCCATCGATCTCAACCCATGAAACGGGCTAATTTGGTATGTGTTCGCCATGTCTCCGCCCCAAACAACGGGGAGGAGTCTGAAGGCGTCTTTTGAAATTTGTGAAGCTCTGGACGAGGTATCGTCGACCATGAACAACATTGCCTCCTTCGCCGCCGACTACAGCGAGGCGCGCGACAAGTTCCTGTCGGCGGCCCGGCTCACGGATGCCCAGACCTTTCGCTACGACAATCCGACCAAGGGGCCGAAGGGTGAGTCGCTGTCGACGGATGTGGCCTGGGTTGGGCCGACGGATGCGTCGAAGGTGATGGTCACGATCTCGTCCACCCACGGCGTCGAAGGCTATTGCGGCTCCGGCTTCCAGGTCGACTGGCTGGCGGGCGTCGGCGCCTCGGGATTGCCCAAGGGAACTGCGGCGCTGTTCGTCCACGCGATCAACCCCTACGGCTTCGCCTGGACGCGGCGCGTGACGGAGGAGGGCAACGACCTCAACCGCAACTACGTCGATCATTCCAGGCCCTATCCGGTGAACGAGGGGTACCTGGAGATTGCCGACGATCTTGTACCGGCTGATTTCAGCGAGCAGGGACGTGCGGCCGCCGACGCCCGGCTGGCGGCTTACCGGCGCAAGGTCGGTGACATCGAGTTCTTCCGCGCCGTCTCGGGCGGGCAGTACAGCCACGCCGACGGCATGTTCTTCGGCGGCGGCGGGGCTTCATGGTCGAACCGGACCCTGCACGCCATCGTCGACCGCTATCTGAAGAGCCGCCAGGACGTGGCCGTGGTCGATTTTCACACCGGCCTCGGCCCCTACGGATACGGCGAGCCGATCACGCACTACGACATCGGTACAGGCGGTTCGCGCCGGGTCCGCAACTTCTGGGGCGAGTCGGTCACCGAATCGAAGAGGGGCCAGACGGCCTCCCAGGCGCGGGACGGGCTCGGCCACTACGGCCTGAACCGAGTCCTGAAGGAGCCCCAGACCCGGCTCACCATGTGCACGCTGGAATACGGCACCTTCGACCGCGAGAGCGGCCAGAAGGCCTTCCGCGCCGATCACTGGCTGCACAAGTACGGCGACCCGCTGGGCAAGGAAGCAGAGGCGGTGCGCAGGGCCATGCGGCGGCAGTTCTACCCCGAGACCGACGACTGGAAGGAGGCGGTGCTGTTCCGCGGGCACCAGGTCGTGCGCCAGGCGATCGCCGGGCTGCAGCGGGGCGCCCTGTAGCTTTTCCTGCAGCTTTTGGGGACAAGAGCCCTCGAAAAGCCATACGTCCGCTCAGCGATCCTGCTACAAGCCTCCCCATGCGTGCACTCGTGGCGCTGCTGGCTTTCGCGGTCGTAGCGGCTCTCAATTTCCTGTGGTGGTGGGTTCCGAACCGGCCGGTCGACATTGCCGGCTGGAGCACGGCGCCCCTTCAGAGCGTCTCGTTCGCTCCCTATCGGCCGGGCCAGAGCCCGCTTACGCGTACCTTCCCGACGCCGGCGCAGATCGACTCCGATCTCAAGCGCCTGGAAGGCAAGGTGAAGGCGGTTCGCACCTATTCCTCGGGCGAGAACCTGGAGGCAGTGCCTCAGAATGCCCGCAAGTACGGGCTCAAGGTCTGGCACGGTGCGTGGCTGAACAACAACGACAAGGAAAATCTCGAGCAGATCAACCTGCTGATCGACCATGCCAACAAGTACAAGGACACGATCGAGCGGGTCATCGTCGGCAACGAGGTCCTGCTGCGCAAGGACCTGACGGCCAACGAGCTGCGCCGCTACATCCGGCAGGTGAAGCAGCGGGTCACGCAGCCCGTGACCTATGCCGACGTCTGGGAGTTCTGGCTGCGCAATCCGCAGCTGGCCGACGAGGTCGACTTCATCACGATCCACATCCTGCCCTACTGGGAGGACGAGCCGATCGGCGTGGACCGCAGGGAAGCCGACGGCAAGCTGACGATCGAGAAGCATCTGGTCGACATCTACAAGAAGGTCCAGGCGCGCTTCCCCGGCAAGAAGATCGTGATCGGCGAGACCGGCTGGCCGAGCGACGGCCGCATGCGCTCCGACGCCCGCCCAGGCCGGGTTGAGCAGGTCAAGTATTTCTCGATCTTCCGCCAGGCCGCGGAGCGGGAGGGCTTCGACTACAACGTCATCGAGGCCTTCGATCAGTACTGGAAGGCCCGGCAGGAGGGCACCGTCGGCGCCGCGTGGGGCCTGCTGGACGCCCAGCGCCACGACAAGTTCGAACTCGGCAAGCCGGTAAGGGCGGAGCCGCACTGGCAGATCCTGTTCACCATCTCCACGATCGCCGGTGCCCTGCTGCTGCTTGCCTATGCCACGCAGCGCAAGGCGCGCCACTGGAAGGGCATCGTCATCTTCGCCTTCTTCGCCCAGCTCGTGGCGACCTGCTACGTCGAGGCGACCTGGGTCGACGTGACCCGCAATTTCTACTTCGAGCGGACTCTCGGCGTCGCGTTCTGGGCCATCCTGCTGGCCCTGTTCAGCTACGCGCTGCTGCGCGGCATCTCCGACAGCCTGACCGGCCAGATGGCCGATCCGTCGCTCTACGGCGCACGGGTCCGCGAATCCTGGCGGGCGTGGCGCGAACTGCCGCGCTACCGGATTACCCAGCGCACCGACCTGCTGGCGCAGATGCTCTACCTGGTGCTGACGGTGCTCTGTATCTTCTACCTCATCGTGATCAGCATCGACTGGTACGATGGCGTGATCCGCATCGGCGACTGGTTCCGCCAGATCGCCATCGACGGCCGGTATCGCGACTTCCCGATGTGGAGCTTCGTCATCCCGAGTATCGTGCTGATGCTGTGGAAGACCATCACCATCCTGCGCACCGAGCCCGTGGCGCGCGACCATCGCATCGCCAAGGCGCTCTCCTTCGGCCGCCTGCTGGGTTACGACGGCAGTCGAGGCTTCGTGCGCATGGACCGCCGCCTCAGCCGCTTCGCGCCTGTCCTGCCCGAGATCGTGCTGGCCTCGATGCTGATCTTCTGGGCCATCGTGCTGGTGGTGACGGAAGGCGCGATCAAGCTGCATGACGGCGGTGCCGGCGGGTTCGTCTCGGCCGACGGCGGCCGGTGGGTCATCCGTACGCTGTTCTGGAATACCCAGGCCAACTGGTTCGCTTTCATGGCACTGCTGATGGCCGTGCCTTATGTCGCCACCATCTACGTCTCGGTGCGCGAACCACTGGCAGAACTGCCTCCGGACTCCTATACCAACAAGTGGTAGGCGCTGAGAGCCGGGAGTTACGAAATGGAAATCAAGGGTGAATACAGGATCGGCGCGTCGCGCGAGAAAGTCTTCGCGGCGCTGAACGATCAGGCCATCTTGCAGGCCTGCATTCCGGGCTGCGAATCGCTGGAGATGCTGTCTCCCACAGAGATGACGGCCAAGGTCCGGCTGCGCATCGGGCCCGTGAGCGCTGCCTTCGGCGGCAAGGTCACGCTCTCCGACATCGATCCTCCGAACGGCTATCGCATTTCCGGCGAAGGGCAGGGCGGCGTCGCCGGCTTCGCAAAGGGCGGTGCGATCGTGACGCTAACCGAAGACGGCGGCGACACGATCCTGAAATACGAGGTGGACGCCCAGGTCGGTGGCAAGATCGCCCAGGTCGGGGCACGCCTCATCACCGGCACCGCCAAGAAGCTCGCGGACCAGTTCTTCGGCAAGTTCGCCGAGAGCGTGGGCGCGCCGCCGCCGGTCGCGGCCTGATGACGATGCCGGGCGATCCGCCGCCGGTGCCGTCTGCTGCGGTGCAGCGCGGTTTCCGGCACTGGACGATCATCGGCGTCGGCGCCGTGATCCTGATTCTTGTTTTTGTTGCGAGTCGTTAGCAGCTGGCGACCGAAACTTGCAATTCCCTTGACCGCGCTGTGAGGGGCTTGCGAGAGTCGGGCCAATGATCTGCGGAAGCGCTCCGGCGCGCGCCGCGAACCAATACGTGAGGGGAGATCTGAGTATGACAATTTCCGTCGCCATGACCGTTAACGGCAAGTCCGTCTCGGGCAAGGTCGAGGCGCGCACGCTGTTGGTTCAGTTCCTGCGCGAGCACCTTGGCATGACCGGCACCCATGTCGGCTGCGACACCAGCCAGTGCGGCGCCTGCGTCGTCCATGTGGACGGCAAGTCGATCAAGTCGTGCACCATGCTCGCGGTGCAGGCCGAAGGCGCCAAGGTGACGACGATCGAGGGCCTGGCTCCGAGCGCCGACAAGCTTCACCCGATGCAGGAAGCGTTCCGCGACAACCACGCCCTCCAGTGCGGCTTCTGCACCCCCGGCATGGTGATGAGCGCCATCGACATGGTGAAGCGCCACAACTACCAGCTTGACGAGGCCACGGTGCGCCGCGAGCTGGAGGGCAATCTCTGCCGCTGCACCGGCTACCACAACATCGTGAAGGCAATCCTGGCCGCAGCCCCGGCCATGAAGTCAGCAGGAGTGTAGCCCCATGACCTCCGCCACCGGAATCGGCGCGCGGGTTGTCCGTACGGAAGACAAGCGCTTCCTCACGGGCACCGGCCGCTATGTCGACGATCTGCCCCTCGCACGGGCGACCTACGCGTATTTCCTGCGTTCGCCGCATGCCCATGCAAGGATCAAGAGCATCGACATCTCCGCGGCGGAGAAGCGTCCAGGCGTTGTCAACATCTTCACCGGCAAGGATCTTGTCGATGCCAAGGTGGGTGGCCTGATCTGCGGCTGGGTGGTTAAGGACAAGAACGGCGAGCCTCACAAGTCGCCGCCGCATCCGGTGATGGCCGTGGATACCGTCCGCTATGTCGGCGACACGGTTGCCATGGTCGTAGCCAACAGCCACGACGAGGCCAAGGACGCGGCCGAGGCGATCAAGGTCGACTACGAAGTGCTGCCGGCCATCATCGATCTCGCCAAGGCGTTCGACAAGGGCGCCCCCCAGGTCCATGCCGAAGCGCCGGGCAACCTGATCTACGACTGGGAGATCGGCGTGAAGGCCGATGTGGACGCGGCGTTCGCCAAGGCGGCGCACGTCACCAAAATGGACATCGTCAACAATCGCCTGATCCCCAACGCCATGGAGCCGCGCGCCGCGGCGGCCGAGTACGACAAGGGCACGGGCAACTACACGCTCTGGTCGACCTCGCAGAACCCGCACGTCCTGCGCCTGATTCTGTCGGCCTTCGTGCTGGGCATCCCCGAGCACAAGCTGCGGGTCATCGCCCCGGACGTGGGCGGCGGCTTCGGCAGCAAGATCTTCTGCTACGCCGACGAGACCATGGTCTGCTGGGCGGCGTCCCGCGTCGGCCGGCCGATCAAGTGGACCGCCGAGCGCAGCGAATCCTTCCAGACCGACTGCCACGGCCGTGACCACGTCACCCATGCCGAGCTGGCGCTCGACAAGGACGGCAAGTTCCTGGCCCTCAAGGTCGAGACGATCGCCAACATGGGCGCCTATCTCTCGACCTTCTCGACGGCCGTGCCGACCTATCTCTACGCCACGCTGCTGGCCGGCCAATATACGACGCCGCTCATCTACGCCAACGTGAAGGCGGCGGTGACCCACACCGCGCCGGTCGATGCCTATCGCGGCGCCGGCCGTCCCGAGGCGACCTTCGTGATCGAGACGATCGTCAGCAAGGCCGCGGCCGAACTGAAGATGGATCCGGCCGAGCTGCGCCGGAAGAACTTCATCCCGGCGGAGGCCTTCCCGTACCAGACGCCGGTGGCGCTGCAGTACGATTCGGGCAACTACCCGCCGATCATCGACGAGGCGATGAAGATCGCCGACTACCAGGGCTTCGAGGCCCGCCGGGCCGAGGCGAAGTCGCGCGGCAAGCTGCGCGGCATCGGCTTCTCGTCCTACATCGAGGCCTGCGGCCTCGCGCCGTCGCAGGTGATCGGCCAGCTGGGCGGCGGCGTCGGCCAGTGGGAATCGGCGCAGATCAAGTTCAACCCGACCGGCAACGTGCAGGTCATCACCGGCTCGCACAGCCACGGCCAGGGCCACGAGACGACCTTCGCGCAGCTCGTCCACGACAAGCTGGGCGTGCCGATGGACCAGATCGAGGTCGTCCACGGCGACACCTCTACGACCACTTTCGGCATGGGCACCTACGGCAGCCGCTCGCTGGCCGTCGGCGGCTCGGCGATCATGAAGGCGACCGACAAGATCATCGCCAAGGGCAAGAAGATCGCGGCCCATCTGATGGAAGCCGACGTGGCCGACGTCGTGTTCGAGAACGGCACCTTCAAGGTGGCCGGCACGGACAAGGCCGTGCCGCTGGCGCAGGCGGTGTTCGCCGCCTACGTGCCGCACAACTATCCGCTCGCCGAGATCGAGCCCGGCATGGACGAGAACGCCTTCTACGACCCGGCGAACTTCGTCTATCCGGCCGGCACGCAGATCTGCGAGGTCGAGATCGACCCGGACACCGGCATCGTCGAGGTCATCGCCCACACCGCGGTGGACGATTTCGGCAACATCATCAATCCGATGATCGTCGAGGGGCAGGTCCATGGCGGTATCGTCCAGGGCGTCGGCCAGGCGCTGTTCGAGGGCGCCGTCTACGACAAGAACACCGGACAGCTGCTGAGCGGCTCGTTCATGGACTACACCATGCCGCGCGCCGACAACTTCCCGTCGTTCAAGCTCGGCTACAAGGTCACCCCGTGCCCGCACAATCCGCTGGGCGTGAAGGGATGCGGCGAAGCAGGGGCGATCGCGGCTCCCGCGGCCGTGATGAACGCGGTCCACAACGCGCTGGCGCCGATCGGCGTCAAGCATGTCGAAATGCCGGCCACGCCGCTCAACGTGTGGCAGTCGATCCAGGGCGCCCAACGCGCGGCGGCCGAGTAAACGGAGGAAAGTCCAGATGTACGATTTCGCCTATCACCGTCCCAAGTCGGTCGCCGACGCGGTCAAGCTGCTCAAGGGCAACGAGGAAGCCCGTCCGATGTCGGGCGGCATGACCCTGATCCCGACGCTGAAGCAGCGCCTGGCCCGTCCGAGCGACGTGGTCGACCTCGGTGACGTCAAGGAACTGGTCGGCATCAAGGTCGAGGGCGGCAACGTCGTTATCGGCGGCATGACCAAGCACGGCGACGTCGCGACCTCGGCCGACGTGAAGAACAACATTCCTGCGCTGGCCGACCTCGCCGGCCATATCGGCGACCCGCAGGTCCGCAACCGCGGCACGATGGGCGGCTCTGTCGCCAACAACGATCCGGCGGCGGACTATCCGGCCGCGGTCGTGGCGCTGAACGCGACGGTGACGACCAACACCGGCAAGCACGCGGCCGACAGCTTCTTCAAGGGCCTGTTCGAGACGGCGCTGGGCGACGGCGAGATCATCACCTCGATCAGCTTTCCGAAGCCCGAGAAGGCCGCCTACATGAAGTTCCCGAACCCGGCCTCGCGCTACGCGATGGTCGGCGTGTTCGTGGCCAAGACGGCCTCGGGCGTGCGCGTCGCCGTGACCGGCGCCGGCCCGTGCGTCTTCCGCGTCAAGGCGATGGAAGAGGCGCTGTCGAAGAACTTCTCGTCGGACGCCATCAAGGACATCAAGGTCCCGGCCACCGACCTCAACAGCGACATCCACGGCAGCGCCGAGTATCGCGCGCACCTGGTGGGCGTGATGGCCCGCCGCGCGGTCGACAAGGCCAACAAGTAGCCGTTCGCTACGTCAGGCATTAACGTCAGGGCGCCCCTAACCGGGCGCCCTTTCGTTTGAGGCGGGTAGAGATGAAAGCATTGGTCACGGGCTTCGATCCGTTCGGCGGCGACAAGGTCAATCCGTCGTCGCTGGCGGTGAGCCGGCTCAGGAAGAAGATCGGCAAGGTGTCCGTGGTGACGGCGGTCCTGCCGACCTCCTACGCGAAGTCCGCCAAGGTGTTGCGCGCGGCGATCGACAAGGCGAAACCCGATATCGTGCTGTGCGTCGGTCAGGCCGGCGGCCGCACCGAACTCTGCCTCGAGCGGGTCGGCATCAACGTCCAGGATGCGCGCATTCCCGACAACGACCGCAAGCAGCCGATCGACGTGCCTGTGCGGGCCGACGGCCCGGCCGCCTACTTCGCGACGTTGCCGATCAAGGCCTGCGTCGCTGAGATGCGCAAGGCCGGCCTGCCGGCTGTTGTGTCAAACACCGCCGGCACCTTCGTCTGCAACCACATCCTCTATTCGCTGATGGACATCATCGAGACGCATCCGAGGAGGATGCGCGGCGGCTTCCTGCACATACCCTATGTGCCCGAGCAGGCGGCGCGGCTGGGTGGCGCCCCCTCGATGGCCGTCGACGACATCGCCCGCGGCATCGAGATCATCATCGCGACCAGCGCGGCCCGGACGACCGACATCCAGACCGCCGAGGGCCGGATCTCCTAAAAACTCCCGTCGTCTCGACCGGAGCACCAAAGGTGCGAAGTGGAGAGAGACCTTCGCTCCGCCAACAGCCGGCCATTCGTGGAGAGAAGATCTCTCCACTCCGCGCTGCGCGCTCCGGTCGAAAATGACGGATTACGTCACTCCGCCGCGAGGGCGAGAGGCGGCGGGATGTGGCGGGACGGCGCTGTCTCAGTTGCGGCTTCAGGCTTCTTCACCCGGAACCAGGCGGCGTAGAGCGCCGGCAGGAACAGGAGGGTGAGGGCGGTCGCCACCAGCAGGCCGCCCATCAGCGCGACGGCCATCGGTCCCCAGAAGACGCTGCGCGACAGCGGGATCATGGCGAAGATCGCCGTACCCGCGGTCAGCAGGATCGGGCGGGCGCGGCGCACCGTGGCGTCTATCACCGCGTCCCACTTGGCATGGCCGGCGGCGATGTCCTGGTCGATCTGGTCCACCAGGATCACCGAGTTGCGCATGATCATGCCGGCGAGCGCGATCACGCCCAGCAGCGAGACGAAGCCGAACGGCTGGTTGAACAGCAGCAGGAACAGCGACACGCCGATCAGGCCGAGCGGGGCCGTCAGCAGCACCAGCGCGAGCTTGGAGAAGCTCTGGAGCTGCAGCATCAGGAACAGGATCATCAGGAAGGCCATCAGCGGCATCATCTTGAAGATCGAGGCCTGGCTCTTGGCCGACTCCTCCTGGTCGCCGCCGACCTCGATGCGATAGCCGGGCGGCAGCGTGGCGCGCACCGGCGCCAGTGCCTTGTCGAGACGCGCGGCGACGTCGGGGCCCTGCACGCCGTCGGCCACACCGGCGCGGACGGTCATCAGCAGGTCCTTGTTGCGCCGCCACAGGATCGGCTCCTCGAGTTCGAACTTCAGCGTCGCGAGCTGGGCCAGCGAAACCACGCCGCCGGTCGAGGTGCGCAGGTTGATCGCTTCCAGCCCCTCGACGCTCAGCCGCTCCGGCGCCACGGCGCGGGCCACGACGTCGATCGATTCGGTGCGCTCGCGATACTGTGTGACGTTGATGCCGGTCAGCAGCGTCTGCAGCGTGTTGCCCAGCGCCTGCGAATCGACGCCCAGCGCCCGCGCCTTGGCCTGGTCGATCTCCAGGCGGACGGTCTTGGCCAGCTCGTTCCAGTCGAAGTTGATGTCTCGCGTGTCGGGATCGGCCTTGAACACCTGCCGCACCTGCTCGGCCACCCGGCGGACTTCCTGCGGGTCGTCGCCCAGCACGCGGAACATCACCGGGTAGCTGACCGGCGGGCCGTTCTGCAGGCGCTGCACGCGCGCGCGCACCGCTTCGAAGTCCTGCTTGAAGAGATTGTCGAGGTCGGCGACCACGCGTTCGCGTGCCACCAGATCCTTTGTCATGACGATGATCTGGCCGAAATTGGCGTTGGACAGCTCGGGCACCGTGGGGAGGTAGAAGCGCGGGCTGCCGGCACCGACATAGGCGGTGTAGGACGCCACGTCGGCATTGTTGCCGAGCCAGCTTTCGAGCTTGCGGACCTCGGCGTCGGTCGCGTTCCAGGAGGCGCCCTGGGCCAGCTTCATGTCGACGATCAGCTCAGGCCGGTTGGCCGTCGGGAAGAACTGCTTCGACACCAGCCCGAACGCCGCCATGGAGCCAACGAAGGCCAGCGCCGTGATGGCGATGGTCGTCTTGCGCCAGGTAACGCACCACGTGACCATCCTGCGGAAGAGGGTGTAGAGGCGGCCGTTATAAGGATCGTGATGCTGGACCTTGGGTGTCGGCAGCAGGTGGTAGCCCATCCACGGCGTGAACAGCACGGCCACGAACCACGAGATGATCAGCGACAGGCCGACCACCCAGAAGATCGAGTTGGTGTACTCGCCGGCGCTGGAGCGGGCGAAGCCGACCGGCACGAAACCCACGGCGGTCACGAGCGTGCCCGTGAGCATTGGGAAGGCGGTCGAGGTGTAGGCGTAGGTGGCGGCCTCGAGGCGGCTCGCGCCCTGTTCCAGCTTCACCATCATCATCTCGACGGCGATGATCGCGTCATCGACCAGGAGGCCCAGCGCGATGATCAGTGCGCCCAGCGAGATGCGCTGGAAGTCGATGCCGAGCAGCAGCATGCCCACGAAGGTGATGGCCAGCACCAGCGGTACCGACAGCGCCACGATCACGCCGGTGCGTATGCCGAGGCTGATGAACGAGACGACCAGCACGATGGCCAGGGCCTCCAGCAGCGAGGCGCTGAACTCCTCGAATGACTTGGCCACGACCTCGGGCTGGTTGGCGATGCGATGCACGGTGATGCCGACCGGCAGACCGGCCTCGACCTCGGTCATCGTCCTGTCGAGCGCCTTGCCCAGCGTCTCGACATTGCCGCCCGGCGCCATCACGACGCCGAGGCCGATCACCGCCTTGCCGCCGAAGCGCATGGCGAGCTGGCGCGGGTCCTGATAGCCGCGCCTGATCTCGGCGACGTCGCCCAGGGTCAGCGTCTGGCCGTTGGCGGTGAAGGGCAGCGCCAGAAGCTGTTCCGCCGAGGTCGGCGCGCCGTCGACGCGGACGGCCACGCGCTCGCCCTTGGTCTCGACCGTGCCGGTAGCCACGATCGCATTCTGGCGGCGCACGACTTCCAGGATCTGGTCGACCGGGACGCCCAGCATGGCCAGCCGCGTGTGGCTGAATTCGATGAAGATCTTCTCGTCCTGCAGGCCGAACAGGTCGGCCTTGGTGACGTCGGGCACGCGCAGCAGACGCTGGCGCACGGACTTCGCGATCTCCTTCACGTCGGCCGGCGAGAAGCCGTCGGCCTCGAAGGCCCAGATCATGCTGTAGGTGTCGCCGTATTCGTCGTTGAAGAACGGCCCGACCACGCCCTGCGGCAGCGAGCCCCTGATGTCACCGACCTTCTTGCGCACCTGGTACCAGAGGTCCGCTACCTTGGCGGGCGGCGTGTCGTCCCGCAGCGAGACGAAGATCACCGTCTCGCCGGGCTTGGTGTAGCTGGTGACGTTGAAGAAGTAGGGGAGTTCCTGCAGCTTGGTCTCGATCTTCTCGGTGACCTGCTGCTCGACCTCGCGCGAGGTGGCGCCGGGCCAGGCTGCCGACACCACCATCTGCTTGATGGTGAAGGGCGGATCCTCGGCACGGCCGAGATTGAAGAAGGCATAGAAGCCCGCCAGCGTCAGCGCGATCATGAAGAACACGGTGAGCGTGCTGTACTTCAGCGCCAGCGCCGAGAGATTGGTGCGCGTGGTCATGGATCGTCCCCTCGGGAGCGAAGGTAGTGGGGAGAAGTCGCTAGCGGACCGCCTGTTGCTGCGGCATCGGCAGCGGCTTGACCTTCTGGCCGGTCTCGAGCTTGTGGACGCCCGCG
This sequence comes from Rhodospirillaceae bacterium CCH5-H10, assembly GCA_001557035.1. Taxonomy (GTDB): domain Bacteria; phylum Pseudomonadota; class Alphaproteobacteria; order Reyranellales; family Reyranellaceae; genus Reyranella. The sequence continues at coordinate 20,090 of LSKJ01000004.1, forward strand.
GTGGCGATCAGCTCGCCGTCCTTCACGCCCGAGGAAATGGCGGCCGTGTCGTCGCGCCAGCGCGCGATCGTCACGGGCCGCAGTTCCACCGTGCCGCTCGTGCGGTCGACGACCCAGACGGCGGGCTGCGTGCCGCGCTGGAAGATCGAGGAGAGCGGGACCTCGGCGACCGGCGTGTTGTCGGGACGCTCGAAGCCCAGCGTTGCGGTCATGCCGAGGCCGATGAACTCCGGGGGATCGATCACGCTGAAGCGCGCGGCGTAGGTGCGGGTGACGGGATCGGCGCTGGGCGACAGTTCGCGCAGGCGCGCGGCGTGGCGCTTGCCGGGATCGGACCAGAGTTCGAAGCTTGCGTCCTTGGCCTCGCGCACGACCTTCAGGCGATGCTCGGGAACGCCGACCACGATCTCCAGTTCGTTCGTGCGCGCGAGGCGAATGACGCCCTGTCCCTGCGCCATGACCTGGCCGACCTCGGCCTGGACGGCGGTGACGACACCGGCCGAATCCGCCTGCAATACGGTGTAGGCGAGGTTGTTCTCGGCCGAGGCGAGTTGGCTCCTGGCCTGGTCGACGCGCGCGAGGGCGGTCGAGGCAATCGACTGACGCTGGTCGAGCGTCTGCGGTACGAAGGCGGTGCTGCCGCGCAGGTTCAGGTAACGCTCATGGTCCGCTTTCGCGCGGGCATAGTCGGCGTCGGCCGAGGCGAGGGCGGCGCGGGCATTGTCGACGGCGAGCTTGTAGTCCGCCGGATCGAGCATCGCGATCACGTCGCCTGCCTGCACCACGGCGCCGACATCGACCGAGCGCTGTACGATCTTGCCCGAGACACGGAAGCCCAATGTGCTTTCGATGCGGGGAACGACCGTGCCGGCGAGCAGCAGCGCCTGACTCTGTTTCTTGTACGAAATCTCGGCCACGCGGGCCGGCCGGACGAGTGGTTCGCTGCTGGCCGTGGGGCGGCTCGCGTTGGCATGGAAGGAGAAGGCGGCAAATGCGCCGCCGGCAAGCGCGACGCCGGCCAGTCCCATTACGGCCAGCTTCGAGGGAAACTTGGCAGCGAACTTGACGTTGGGGAGACGCATGGCGAGCCTTCCTTCGGACGTTTACTATAGGGGGCTAAATCTAAACGCCGTTAACTTATCGTTGATAAGTTATCTTCGTTAATATAAGAGTCAAGGGGCAGGAGAACCCGAGTGAACGCTTTTTCGACGGCGGCGACGGGCGGCAGGAAGAAGCGCGGCGAGGGACACACCCGCCGCGATGAGATCCTCCAGGCCGCCAAGGAGTTGTTTCTGGAGCAGGGATACGAGGCCACGACCATCCGTAGGATCGCGGATCGGGTCGGCGTGTCCGCGCCCGCGCTGTATCTCTATTTCCAGGACAAGGAACAGATGATGCTGGCGCTCTGCGATCAGACCTTCGGGTACCTGATCGAGAGCATCAAGGAAATCGAGGCCACCGTCAGCGAGCCGCGCGAGCGCATCCGGCGCTTCGGCGAGGCGTACCTGAGGTTTGGCCTGGCCCACCCGGACGAGTACAAGCTGGTCTTCCTCGGCTCCAATATCCCCGAGTCCATTCGCAAGCTCGGCCACCGCATGCCGACGGATGATCCGACCCGTCCCGGCATCGGCGGCGCCATCGTGTTCCAGCGCCTCGTTTCGATCATCGTCGAGGCCGAGGCTTCCGGCCTCAAGCTCAATTACCCGGCCGACACCTGTGCCGAACTCTGCTGGATGGCGATGCACGGCGTCGCGTCGGCGCTGATCCTGAAGGCCGACTTCCCGTGGTCCAACCGCGACCTGCTGGGCACGGGCATGCTCGACATCGTGATGAAGGGCATCATCCGCGGCGACTGAGGCTCAGGCCGCCGGGAGTGCGGCCTTGCGCCCGGCGGCTCGCGCCCGCAGCAGCTTCATCAGGCCCCAGGTCGCCGCGGCGCCGACCGCAAGCACGGCGATACCGACCAGCGGCCTGTACCACAGCCAGCCCAGGGCGATGACGACGGGCGCAATCGCCGCCGTGCAGACCATTGCCACCAGCAGCGTTCCGGCGCCGATCACGTCGCCCAGCAACGGGATGACGCTCCCCACGACCGCGAGTGGCCGCAGCACGAAGCTGAAGCCCACCAGCATGAGGATCGCGCCGATCAGGCGCAGCACCCAGGTCATCGTCGCGTTTTCTTCCTGCGCGTGCTGGAACATGACCTTGGCCGGGACGATGCCGGGCGAGATCAGTTCGACCGTGGTGCCGGTGTTGGTGGGGAAGGGCGCAAAGCCCGCACCGGACTGGGCGGCAACGACGCTCGCATCCTGCAGCGGCACCTCCGAGAAGGAGATGCGCATGTCGCCGATCGCCGGCTGCGAGGGATCGCGGCCGACATAGAGCACCCCGTCGTTCAGGGAGACCGGCTTCTCGACACGGTTCCGTAGCGCGTTCACCTGCGCCTCGGTGGCGGGAAGCCGCCTGGCCTCGCCGAAACCATGCAGCAGCGAATTCGGGACGGCGAAGGCGCCGACGCGCGTGCCGGTCGCCAGCAGGTCGCGCGACTGGTAGACCATCACCGGATTGGTGTGGCCGCGCGGCTCCTTGAACCGGTCGGAATCGATCGGCTTGTCGGACCAGGTGCGAACGTACTTGTAGGTCGTGGTCCGTTCTTCGCCGCCGCCCAGCCGGGTGCGCGTCTCGCTGTTGGTCTCTTCCTTCCATTGATAGACCTCGACGTGCCGCTCGAGGCGCACGCCGCTCGCGCGGAGGGCGAAGTCGGGATCGGCCACCGGACCGGCGGTCGAGAGCCT
>LSKJ01000040.1 GCA_001557035.1 Rhodospirillaceae bacterium CCH5-H10
AATCTCTTGAGCACCGGGGAGCGGCTACCGCGCGGGGTGGCATTCAGGGTTTTTTTTCTTGGGCGCGGTGGTGGCGAGTGTGGCCGTCACGATCACTTAGAGTTTTTGACACGATGGCCATTATTGACGGGGGGCTTGAACAAAAGTCGCCTTTTCAGGCCGGCGAGTTATCAGAGTTGAAAACCTCGCCGCTTTCTCGCATCTTGGCCTCGCTGCTTCGTCGGAAAGCCAGCTGCGGGATGCAGCGGCGAGCCAACAAGGCACCCCGAAAGCGAATCCGCGGGATGTGGACGCCCGGGCGATATCGAGACCGCACCAACAGCGGTCGGATCGTCTTGGTTTTCAGCGGATGGCTTTCATGAACAGTCACAATCCCCGGCAGTATTTGACTCTTCGGCCCGAATTGAAGGCCGATGCTGATCAAAAAGAGCGCGCCGTGTTCAATATCCGCGACCTCAAGTTCGCGGACGGCGCCGGCAGGAAGTTCAGCGGCTACGGCGCCGTGTTCGGCAACGTCGACTCCTACGGCGACGTGATTGCCAAGGGCGCTTTTGCCCGCTCGCTCAGTGAGCACCAGGCGGCCGGCACGATGCCGGCGATGCTGTCGCAGCACGGGCCGATGCTGGGCGGCGACGAGATGATGCCGATCGGCGTATGGACCACCATGATGGAGGACGACCACGGCCTCTTGGTCGAAGGTCGCCTGTCGGATACGCCGCGCGGCAACGAAGCCTACACGCTGCTGAAGGACCGGGCCCTGCGTGGCCTGTCGATCGGCTACATCGCCCGCAAGTACACCCTCCGGACGAAGCCGGAGGAGCCTCGCCGGACGCTCACAGACATCGAGCTGATCGAGGTCAGCCTGGTAACCTTCCCGGCGAATCCGAAGGCCCGTGTCGACGCCGTGAAGGGCGTCCAGGGCAAGGCCATCACACCACGAGATTGTGAGCATGCCCTGCGGGATGCAGGCGTGCCGCGAGAGCTGGCCAAGGCGATCGTCGCCAAGGGCTGGCGAGCTGCGACCGATCAGCGGGACGCTGAGGGCGAAGGCTTCGAAGCACTGGCCGCGGCGCTGAATGCGCGGGCCGATTCCCTCTCCACGTTACTGAAAAGGATGACCTGATCCATGCGCACCGCAATGGAATTCAAGAACGCGCCGCCGATGCCCGAAGAGGTCAAGGCGGCATTGGACAAGCTGGCCGGCACTTTCGAGGGCGGTCTCAAGATGCTGGGCGAGCGCCTCGACGAGGTCGAGAAAAAGGCGAATCGGCCATTCCGGGGTGGCGGCGGCCCGAGCAGCGACCCGGGAGGCCTCGCTGCCGAGCGCAAGGCCCTCGCAACCTTCGTCCGCACCGGCAACGACTCGGAGATGAAGGGGCTCAGCGTCGGTAGCGATCCCGATGGTGGCTATACGGTGCACGCGCACCGCTCGACCGCGATGACCCAGAAAGTCTTCGACGAGTCGCCGCTTCGTGGTCTCTGTCGCACCGTGACCATCACGGAAGGCGATGCTTTCGAGGAACCCGTCGACATATCGGAAGTCGAGGCCAATTGGGTTGGCGAAACCTCGGGGCGTCCCGAGACGGACGGGCCCTCGCTTCGTACGCTCCGAATCCCCGTCCATGAGATCTACGCGCTGGTGCCCGTCACGCAGCGCTTGCTGGACGATTCGGGCATCGATATCGGGGCCTGGGTCGACGGCAAGATTGCCGAGAAGTTCGCCCGCGCGGAAGGCCTGGCAGGCGTCAGCGGAAATGGCATCGTGAAGCCGCGCGGCTTCATGGACTATCCCGTTGTGACGACGGGCGACGCTTCCCGCGATTGGGGCAAGCTGCAGTATGTCCCGAGCGGTTCGGCCGGCTCCGCGGCGGACGCCGACGGGCAGGCCAACGGCATCAAGGATCTCTACTGGTCGCTGCGCGCCGGCTATCGGAAGAACGCCACCTGGTACATGGCGAGTTCGACCGCGAACGCGATCGACAAGCTGAAGGACAACAACAAGGACTACATCTGGCGCGATGGCATGACCGCTGGCGCGCCGCCGTCGCTGCTCGGCCGTCCGGTAGAGTTCGACGAGAACATGCCGGCGATCGGCGCCGATGCTTTCCCGATCGCGTTCGGTGACTTCAAGCGGGGCTACACGATGGTCGACAAGGCGGGCATCCGCTACTTGCGCGACCCCTTCACCAGCAAGCCGAACGTCAAGTTCTACGCCACCCGCCGCACCGGCGGCGCCGTGAACAACTTCGAGGCGATCAAGCTGCTGAAGATCGCCACGTCGTAGGCCTGGTCTGGAGGGGCGACCGGCGGATGTACCCGGAGCCCATAGCGAGCGGCCGCAGG
>LSKJ01000398.1 GCA_001557035.1 Rhodospirillaceae bacterium CCH5-H10
CTACAGTACCAACCCCATGCCGCCCCTCTCGCGCCGCACCTGGAGCTGGACCTTCGATCTGCCGCCCGCCGAGCTGTGGCCGGTGCTGGCCGACACCAACCGCTTCAACGAGGCGATGGGCCTGCCGCCCTATGCGCTCGAGGAGACGCCGCAGCCCAACGGCACGGTGCTGCGCCGCGGCCGGGGCAAGGCGGCGGGGTTCACGCTGGAATGGGAGGAGAAGCCCTACGAGTGGATCCTGGGCCGCCATTTCAACGTGTCGCGGGTTTTCTCCAAGGGGCCGTTCCGCCGCTTCGGTCCGGTGTTCGATCTCTCGTCCGACGGCAAGGGCGGCTCGCTTGTCAGCTACGCGCTCGAATGGGAGCCGCTCACCCTGATGGGCCGCCTGTTCGGCCGGCGGCTGGCCGAGCAGGCCGGCACCGCCGTGGGCAAGCGGGTCGTGGAGGCCGTTGCCTTCGCCCGGGGCGAGCGCGAGACGCCGTTCGAGCTGCCGAAGCCGGCGCTGCCGGAGGGCGCCTTCGAGCGGGCGGCGGCGATGACGGCCGAGATCGACCGCAGCCCCTACGGCAACGGGCTCGGCCGGGTGCTGACCGGCACGGTGCTGGGCGGCATGGCGAGCGACCTCGCCCATCTCAAGCCCAAGCGGCTGGCGCGCCAGATCGGCGTGGCGCCGCGCGCGGCCATCGAGGCCTGTCTCGCCGCGGTGCGGGCCGGGCTGCTGACCATGAGCTGGGACCTGCTCTGCACCAACTGCCGCGGGCCCAAGCTCAGCGCCTCGGCGCTCTCCGAGCTGCCGCGCGGCGCGCACTGTCCCTCCTGCAACATCGACTACGACCGCGACTTCGAGAAGAACGTCGAGCTCTCCTTTGCGCCCGCGCCGGCGGTGCGGCCGCTGATGGAGGGCGGGTTCTGCCTCTCGGGTCCGATGG
>LSKJ01000399.1 GCA_001557035.1 Rhodospirillaceae bacterium CCH5-H10
CGCCGGCGGATGGTGAACACCTGGGTCTCCGCGCCGGTCTGCGGATGGACATAGAGCGAGCGCCGGTCGGTAACGACCAGGCTCTCGGCGGTGAGCGTCTCAACGCCGACGTCGTAGGTGCCGGAGGCCTGCGCCCCCTCGATCTTCGCCTGCAGAAGACTCTCAAAGACGCCGAACAGCGTGTTCTGCAGATCGATGGTGAGCGCCAGGAGCCGGTTGAGGAAGGTCGTGATCGCCGGCAACTCCTCGCGCAGGCTGCCGTCCTGGTCGGTCAGATGCAGTCCCGTGGCACTCTCAAAGGCCCCTAGCGAACAGCCCTCGACCTTGCCGGCGAACAGCAGGAGGTAGAGCTGGCGCAAGGCGGCACGGCCATAGGGGGATTCGAGATTGTCATCGGCCCGGAACAGGCCCTGGCCGCCGGTCTGGCGCTGGCCCTTGGTGATGGCGCCCAAGGTGTCGAGCCGCCGGGCGATGGTCGACAGGAAGCGCTTCTCGGCCTTCACATCAGTGGCGATCGGCCGGAACAAGGGCGGCTGCGCCTGATTGGTGCGATTGCTGCGCCCCAGGCCCTGGATGGCGGTATCCGCCTTCCAGCCGGCCTCCAGCAGGTAGTGGACACGCAGGCGCTGGTTCCGGGCTAAAAGGTCCGCGTGATAGGAGCGGCCCGTGCCACCGGCATCGCTGAACACGAGGATGCGCTTGTCGTCATCCATGAAGGCCTGCGCTTCGGCCAGGTTGGCGGAGCCCGGACGGTTCTCGACGCAGAGCCGCTCCTTCTTGCGCACGATCCGCCGCGACCGGCCGGTGACCTCGGCGACCAGGTCGGTGCCGAAGCGTTGCACGATCTGGTCGAGGGCGCCCTGGACCGGCGCAAGCGAGGCCAGCCGCTCGATCAGCCGATCACGGCGCTCGACGGCGTCTCGGCACTGCACGGGCTGGCCGTCACGATAGACCGGCCGCGAGGAGAGGTTGCCCTCGCCGTCCGTGAAGGGCTCGAAGAGCTGGGTCGGGAAGCTGTGCGCCAGATAGTCGAGCACATACTCGCGGGGCGTGATGTCGACCTGAACGTCACCCCAGTCCTCGGTCGGGATGTCGGCCAGCCGGCGTTCCAGCAGGGCCTCGCCGGTGGAGACGATCTGCACGACGGCGGCATGGCCCGCTTCGAGATCGCGTTGCATCGCCCCAATCAATGTCGGCGTCTTCATCGAGGTGATGAGGTGGGAGAAGAAGCGCTGCTTGGCGGATTCGAAGGCCGACCGGGCCGCCGACTTCGCCTGGGCATTGAGCGTCCCGCGCTCGCCGGTGACGTTGGCGGCCTGCAGGGCGGCGTCGAGATTGTTATGGATGACTTGGAAGCCGCCGGCATAGGCGTCGTAAATGCGGACCTGCTCCGGCGTGAGCGCGTGCTCGACCAGCTCGTACGCGACGCCCTCGTAGGACAGCGACCTGGCCGCATAGAGGCCGAGCGCCTTGAGATCGCGGGCCAGCACCTCCATGGCGGCGACACCGCCGGCCTCGATCGCCTGGACGAACTCTGCGCGCGTGGCGAAGGGGAAGTCCTCGCCACCCCAGAGGCCGAGGCGCTGGGCGTAGGCGAGATTGTGCACCGTGGTTGCGCCCGTGGCGGAGACATAGAGGACACGGGCATTGGGCAGCGCATGCTGCAGGCGCAGGCCGGCCCGGCCCTGCTGCGAGGGTGCCTGGTCGCCGCGTTCGCCCTTGCCGCCGGCGGCATTGGCCATGGCATGGCTCTCGTCGAACACGATCACTCCGTCGAAATCCGAACCCAGCCAATCGACGATCTGGCGGACCCGCGAAACCCTTTCCTCGCGCGCGTCGGTGCGTAGCGTGGCGTAGGTGGCAAATAGGACGCCTTGCTCGAGCCGGATCGGGGCGCCCTGGCGGAAGCGGGCGAGCGGCGTCACCAGCAGCCGCTCCATGCCGAGCGCCGACCAGTCGCGCTGGGCATCTTCGATCAGCTTGTCGGACTTCGAAATCCACACCGCCCGTCGGCGGCCTTTTAGCCAGTTGTCCAAAAGGATGCCGGCGACCTGGCGGCCTTTGCCGGCGCCGGTGC
>LSKJ01000400.1 GCA_001557035.1 Rhodospirillaceae bacterium CCH5-H10
GGAATCATCACTGGAGCGATTTCGAAAGACAAAGATTCACAAGTTCTGAGGAGCGGTCCGCAGGACCGCGTCTCGAAGGATGGGCACGCGCACCGCGACTGTTGCCGATCCTTCGAGACGCGCGCTGTGCGCGCTCCTCAGGATGAGGGCGTGTGGGTTGCCTCAGGGCGAAAGATCCGGGTCGGGGATTCCCACGGCCGTCGGCGGTTGCCGCGACGGGGGGCTTACGGCAAGCTGCCGGAAAACAAGCCTGTCGCGGAGGAAATGATGACCAAGCTGCAGATGCGGCGCCGGACCTTGCTGGCGGCCGCCCCGATGATGCTGGCGGCCCCCCATGTGGCGCGGGCACAGGGCAAACCCGAGAAGAGCAAGGTGATCCTCGCGGTCGGCGGCAAGTCCGCACTCTATTACCTTTCGCTGACCATCGCGGAGCGCAAGGGCTTCTTCAAGGAAGCCGGGCTCGACGTCGAGATCAACGACTTCCAGGGCGGCGCCAAGTCCCTGCAGGCCCTGATGGGCGGCAGCGCCGACGTGGTGGCTGGCGCCTACGAACACACGATCCGCATGCAGCAGCGCGGCCAGGACGTCACCGGCTTCGCCCTGATCGGCCGCGGCATGCAGATCTGCATCGCGCTGCGCAACGACGTGGCCGCGCGGGTGAAGGGCCCCGCCGACATCAAGGGCATGAAGTTCGGCGTCACCGCACCGGGCTCCTCGACCCACATGCTGCTGAACTTCTGGGCCGCGAAAGGCGGCCTGAAGGCCAGCGACGTCGTGGCGATCGGCGTCGGGGCCGGCGCCTCGGTCATCGCCGCGATCGAGAAAGGCGAGGTCGACGGCGTTTCCCAGACCGATCCCGCGCTCACGATCCTGACCGACAAGAACCTGGTGAAGGTGGTGGTCGACACGCGCACGACCAAGGGCAACCAGGAGGTGTTCGGCGGCGCCTTCCCGGCCGCCAGCCTCTATTCACAAACCGACTTCATCAAGAAGAACCCGGGGACGGTGCAGGCGCTGGCCACCGGCATCGTGCGCGCCAACCAGTGGCTGCAGACGGCCACGCCGGCCGATGTCGCGAGCGCGGTGCCCGAGGGCTATCTGCTCGGCGATCGCGCGGTGTACGAGAAGTCGTTCACGGGCGTGCGCGAGACCATCTCGCCTGACGGCACCATGCCGGCCGGGGCGATGGAGAACTGCCTGAAGTTCCTGGCGGAGAGCGATCCGGCCATCAAGCCCGCGACCGTGAAGCTCGCGGACACCTGGAACAACGAATTCGCCCAGCGCGCCGCCAAGCGCAGCTAGTTCGACGTGACGCCGAACGAAGGGCCGGCGCTGGCGCTGGCCGACATCACCTGCCGCTTCGCCGCACGCGACGCGACGAGCGAGCCCTACACGGCCGTGGCCAACACGACCCTCAACATCGCGCGCGGGGAGTTCGTGTCGGTGGTCGGGCCGACCGGCTGCGGCAAGTCCACCCTGCTGAACGTGGCGGCCGGTCTGCTGGAGCCCTCGACCGGTACGGTCGAGGTGTTCGGTGAGCGGTTGCTCCCGGCCAACGGCGTGAACCGGCGCGCGGGCTACATGTTCCAGGCCGATGCGCTGATGCCGTGGCGCACCGGCATCGACAATGTCATCGCCGGCCTCGAGTTTCGCGGCGTGCCGCGCGCCGAGGCGCTGGCCCAGGGGGAGTCGTGGTTGCGCCGCGTCGGCCTCGCGGGCTTCGGCGACCGCTATCCGCACCAGATGTCGGGCGGCATGCGCAAGCGGCTGGCGCTGGCGCAGACGCTGATCCTCAGTCCCGACATCCTGCTGATGGACGAGCCCTTCTCGGCGCTCGACGTGCAGACCCGCCAGCTCATGGAGAACGAGCTGTTGGCCCTGTGGGCGGAGGACCGCAAGTCGGTGCTGTTCATCACCCACGATCTGGAGGAGGCGATTGCGCTGTCCGATCGCGTCGTCGTCCTCTCCGCCGGTCCGGCGACGCGGCCGATCGGCGACTTCAGGGTCGACCTGCCGCGGCCGCGCGATGTCTCGGAGATCCGCATGACGCCGGCCTTCCTCGACCTCCATCGCGAGATCTGGGCTGCCATGAAGGAAGAGGTGCTGAAAGCCTACCAGCGGCAGAAGGCGGTCTGAGATGAAGCTCAGGATCGCCCAGTTCCTCGTTCTCGGCCTGCTCGTGCTGTTCTGGTACGTGATGACCAAGCCGGGCCTCGTGCCGCCTTTCTATTTCGACAAGGCCAATCGAGCCGCCTTCTTCTTCGGTGAGCCGCAGAAGGTCTTCTGGGTGGTCGTCGACTGGTTCTGGAGCGGCGAGATCTTTCCCCATCTCGGCATCACGCTGCTGGAAACGGCGCTGGGCTTCGCGATCGGCGCGGCTTCCGGACTGGCAATCGGCCTGTGGCTGGCGCTGTCGCCGACCGCCTCGGCGATCATGGATCCCTACATCAAGGGCTTGAACTCGATGCCGAGGGTCGTGCTGGCGCCGATCTTCGCGGTGTGGTTCGGGCTCGGCATCTGGTCGAAGGTGGCGCTGGGCGTCACGCTCGTCTTCTTCGTGGTGTTCTTCAACGTCTACCAGGGCGTGCGCGAGGTCAGCCCGAACCTGATCGCCAGCGCCCGCATGCTGGGCGCCTCGCAGCGCCAGCTCCTGCGCTCGATCTACCTGCCGAGTGCCATGAGCTGGGTGTTCGCCAGCCTGCACAACGCCGTGGGCCTCGCCTTCGTGGGCGCCGTGGTGGGCGAGTATCTCGGCTCCTCGATGGGCGTCGGTTACCTCATCCTCCAGGCCGAGGGCACCTTCGACATCAACACCGTGTTCGCCGGCATCCTGGTGCTGACCGCCTGTGCGCTGCTGCTCGACAGTCTCGTTGGGACCGTCGAGCGGCGTCTCATGACCTGGCAGCCGAAAGCCGGCCAGACGGAGAAGGTCTGAACCGTCCGCTGACTACCTTCCGGTGAAGCGTGCCGCGCGCTTCTCGAGATAGTGGGCGACGCCTTCCTTGAAGTCGGATGTCTGGAAGGAAAGTTCCATTTCGTGATTGGCCTGGGTCGTGGCCTCGGCCAGGGTCTGGAACTCGGCCTCCCAGAGCTGCCGTTTCATTACGGCCACCGAGCGCGGCGAGACGGTGTTGGCCAACAGGGTCGCATAGGCCCGCGCCTCGGCCAGCAGCTTGTCGTCGGGGATGACCCGGTTCACCAGTCCCATCGCGAGCGCCTCGGGCGCCCGGAACTTGCGGGCGGAGCAGAGGAGGTCGAGCGCCGTTGGCAGACCGACCAGCCGGGGCAGGAGCCAGCTCACGCCGTGCTCGGCAATCAGGCCGCGCTGGGCGAAGGCGGTCGTGAAGACCGCGGATTCGGCGGCGAAGCGGATGTCGGCGTAGAGCGGGATGACCAAGCCGAGGCCCGCCGCCGGGCCGTTGATGGCGGCGATGATGAATTTCGGGATCGCCGGAAAGTACGAATAGTTCATCCGGAACTCGGGCAGAGTGCTGCCACCCGGCAGGCCTTCCTGGACCTTGGTCGAACGGTCGGTCGACGCCCCCGAACCGATCGCTTGGAGACCGCCCATGTCGGCGCCGGCGCAGAAACCGCGCCCCGCGCCGGTCAGGATGATGGCCCGCACTTCAGGATCGGCCCCCGCCGTATGCATGGCGTCCTTGAGGTCGAGATGCATCTGCCGCGTCCAGGCGTTGAGCCTTTCCGGACGGTTCAGGGTGATCGTGCAGACCCGGTCCGCGACGTCGAAAAGGACGGTCTCATATGCCATCTGGGGGTCTCCTCCTGTGCATTCTTGTGAGTGGCATGATGGGCAAATCCCCGCGACGATACAAATCCGAGGGAGCGGCTGGACGCGTGCAGGCGCGCGATTCAGCAATAAATTGCAGATGCAATGAAATCAATTAAGACGGGGCGTTGAATGGCTAAGCGAGAGTTCTCCCATCCCAGCGAGATGCAGAAGCATGTGGGAGAGGAAATCGGTGTCAGCGACTGGGTCGAGATCACCCAGGAACGAATCAATCTCTTTGCCGATGCGACCGGCGACCATCAGTGGATCCATGTCGACGTCGAGCGCGCCAAGAAGGACATGCCCGGCGGCAAGACGATCGCCCACGGCTTCCTGACGCTGTCGCTGATCCCGATGCTGAATAGCCAGATCTCGCACATCAACAACGTGCGCAACGGCATCAATTACGGCTGCAACAAGGTTCGCTTCACCAGCCCGGTCCAGGCCGGGTCGAGGGTCCGCGCCCGCGCCAAGCTGATCGCCGCCGATCCGATGGACAAGGGCGGTGTGCGGCTGACCAACCAGGTCACGATCGAAATCGAAGGGCAGGATCGCCCGGCCTGCGTCGCCGAGACCATGGCCATCGTCTACGGCACCTGAGGGCGCACGCTTGCTGACGCGCGAGGACCTCACGTCGGAGCGTATCGACCAGATCGTGGCCGATGCGCGTGCCGCCGGTTATCACTTCTTCCTGTCCTCGGCCGAGCGTGAAGCCAGCCTCCGGGAGACGATGGTCGACTACCAGCCCGGTACCGACGTCTGGGTCTTCGCCTACGGATCGCTGATGTGGAATCCGGCGCTCGAATACGCCGAGGTGCAGTCCTGCAAAGTCGACGGCTGGCGGCGGTCCTTCTGCTTCTGGACGCCGATGGGCCGCGGCACGCCCGAACTGCCGGGCCTGATGCTGGCGCTGGAAGAGGGCGGCGACTGCGAGGGCATGGCCTATCGCGTCTCGGCCGAGCATGTGCAAACCGAGCTCGGCCTGCTGTGGAACCGCGAAATGCTGGCGGGTCTCTACAAGGCGCGCTGGGTCCCGACCCTGTTGAAGGACGGCCGCACGGTCTCGGCCATCTCCTTCGTCGTCGATCCGGCGCATTGCCAGTATTGCGGCGACCTGCCGGTCGAACGGGCGGCGCATCATATCGCCTTCGCCGAGGGGCGCCGCGGTGCGTGCCGGGACTACCTGACAAATACCGCCGACCATGCGCGTTCGCTCGGCATCCACGACCCCTATATCGAGGACATGGTTGCCCGCGTCGCGCGCCTTCGCGAGCAGCAATCGCCGGCCTCAGCGGCCGAAGCCTCGGCCCTGCACGCGCTGGCCAAGTAAGCGCCGGGCACAACCGGATTCGCCTCTCGGAAGCCGGCCGTCATCCAAAGGTGCGGGCTTTCAGTGCCTGTGACATAGTCGCGGCGTGTCCGCCCTCGTCGCCCGCTGGCTCGCGCTGCCGCCGAATTTGCGCGGCATCCTCTGGGTCGCCTTCTCGGGCGTGCTGTTCGCGCTCCTCAACGTCTTCACGCTGATCCCCGCGCAGCATCTCAATCCCTACGTGATGGCCTTCCTGCGCTATTTCTTCGGCGCACTCTTCCTGGTGCCGTTCGTGATGCGGCTCGGCCTCTACCGCTCGCTCCACACGAGGCGCCTGCCGCTCCACATCTCGCGCGGGGCCATTCATACCGCCGGCATGATGTTGTGGTTCGTGGCGCTGCCATTGACCACCCTGGCGGAGATCACGGCGCTGGGTTTTACCGGGCCGATCTTCGTCACCATTGGCGCGGCGCTGTTTCTGGCGGAAGACGTGCGGTTGCGGCGCTGGATCGCCGTCATCGTCGGCTTCATCGGCGCCATGATCATCATCCGGCCGGGCTTCGGCGACATCCACCTCGGCGTGATCTGCATCCTGATCTCGACGCCGATCTTCTCGGCCTCGAACCTGATCTCCAAGGCGCTGGCCCGCACCGATTCGTCGACCACCATCGTGATCTGGCAGAACATCGTCATCGTGATCTGCGCGCTGCCGTTCGCGCTGTGGTTCTGGCAGACGCCGACCCTGGTCGACATCTTCTGGTTCCTGCTGGCGGGGGCGGCCGGGACGCTGGGCCATATCTGCCAGCAGCGCGGCTACCAGCTCGCCGACATCACGCTGCTGCAGCCGATCGGCTTCCTGTCGCTGATCTGGAACACGATGCTGGGCTATTTCCTGTTCTTCCAGAAGCCCGACATCTGGACCTTCGTCGGCGCGGCGGTGATCTTCGGCAGCGCCCTCTACATCTCCCACCGCGAGGCCGTCCGCAGGGCCCAGATCAAGACGGCAGGCACACAGGCCAATCCAGAGGCGTGAGGACTGGGCCTATCAACGGAGCGCGCAACTCCAGTTGCGCTCAAACTTCATCCTCTGAGCGCAACTGGAGTTGCGCGCTCCAATGAAGCAGCATCGTTCAGCCGCCGGTCACGCTCATGTGGCGCGGCACGGCGGGGCCGCTGTTGCGGCGGTCGATGATGAAGTCGTGCCCCTTGGGCTTGCGGGCGATCGCCTCGGTGATGGCGCGGTCGAGCACGTCGTCGCTCTCCGACGCCCGCAGGGGCGCGCGCAGGTCGGCGGCGTCCTCCTGGCCCAGGCACATGTAGAGCGTGCCGGTGCAGGTGAGCCGCACGCGATTGCAGCTTTCGCAGAAATTGTGGGTGAGCGGCGTGATGAAGCCCAGGCGTCCGCCGGTCTCTTCGACCCTGAAATAGCGGGCGGGACCACCGGTCCGGTAGTCGGTCTCGGTCAGCGTGAAGTGCCGCGCGATCTCGGTGCGCGCCAGTGACAGGGGCAGGTACTGGTCCAGCCTTGCCGCGTCGCCGATCTCGCCCATCGGCATGACCTCGATCAGGACGAGATCCATGCCGCGGCCGTGGCTCCAGCGGATCATCTCGTCGAATTCGCCGTCGTTGACGCCGCGCAGCGCCACCGCGTTGATCTTGATGGCGAGGCCGGCGCGCTGGGCGGCGTCGAGCCCGCGCATCACCTGGTCGAGATCGCCCCATCGGGTGAGCTGGCGGAACTTGTCCGGATCCAGCGTGTCCATCGACACGTTCACGCGGCGCACGCCGATGTCGGCCAGCTCCTGGGCGTACTTGGCGAGCTGGCTGCCGTTGGTGGTGAGGGTGAGCTCTTCCAGCGCGCCGCTGTCGAGATGTTTGCCCAGCCCGCGGAACAGCGACATCACGTTCTTGCGCACCAGCGGCTCGCCGCCCGTCAGGCGCAGCTTCTTGACCCCGCGGCGCACGAAGGCGGTGCACAGGCGCTCCAGCTCCTCGAGCGACAGCACTTCCGCCTTGGGCAGGAAGGTCATGTCCTCGGCCATGCAGTAGACGCAGCGGAAATCGCAGCGGTCCGTCACGGAGACGCGGAGGTAGGAGATGTGGCGGCCGAACGGGTCGATCATGGCTCTTCGGTTACAATGTTGCCCGGATAATGGGCATGCGACATTGCCCCTGCAAGGGGGCGTTTCCGGCCGGCCGGCTCACGACAGGAGCCGCAGGAGATTGTCGACCGTATCGGCCTCGGCGGCCGGCTTGTCGGTCCGGATGCGGCTGATACGCGGAAAGCGCATCGCCACGCCCGATTTGTGCCGGGTCGAGCGGGCGATGCCGTCAAAGGCGATCTCCAGCACCAGTTTCTGCTCGACCTCGCGCACGGGGCCGTAGCGGTTGGTCGTATGGTCGCGAACCCACTTGTCGAGCCAGCGCAGCTCTTCGTCGGTGAAGCCGAAATAGGCCTTTCCGACCGGCGCCAGTTCGCGACCCTCCGCGCCGTCGCGCCAACAGCCGAAGGTGAAGTCCGAGTAGAAAGAGCTGCGCTTACCGTGGCCGCGCTGGGCGTACATCATCACGCAATCCGCCAGCATCGGGTCGCGCTTCCACTTGAACCACGGCCCCTTCGGCCGGCCGGCAACATAGGGGCTGTCGCCGCGCTTCAGCATCAGCCCCTCGATGCCGTCGGCCCGCATCTCCTCGCGCCTGGCGGCCAACTCGGACCAGTCGGCGAAGGTCACCAGCGGCGAGAGATCGAAGCGCGGCCGTTCCTTCCGGGCGATCCAGGCTTCGAGCCGGGCGCGGCGTTCGTCGAAGCCGAGGCTGCGCAGGTCCTCGCCCTCCAGCCACAGCACGTCGTAGAGGCGCACATGGGCGGGATGCTCCTTCAGCATCTTCGCCGTCACCGTCTTGCGATTCAGCCGCTGCTGCAGGTCGTTGAACGGCGCCACCGCCGTCTCGCGGCGCACCAGCAGTTCGCCGTCTAACACGCCCTCGAAGTCGATCGCCTCGATGATGTCGGGAAAGGCGCCCGAAACGTCCTCGCCGGCGCGGCTGTAGAGCCGCTTCAGCCCGCCCGAGGCGGCGACCTGTACGCGGATGCCGTCCCACTTCCACTCGGCGCGGAAATGCGCGGGATCGAGCGCGTCGAGTTCGGCCCGGTCGATCGGGTTGGCCAGCATCGCCGGCAGGAAGGCCGCACCGGCATTACTGCTGGGGCGCGGCGCGCCGTTCAGCAACCAGTCGAACAACGGCCGGTAGGGCGCCTCCAGCCCGTGCCAGACCTCCTCCACGGCGTCGACCGGCTGCTCGCCGATATTGGCGACCGCCTGCTTGGCCAGCCGTGCCGAGACGCCGACCCGCAGGGCGCCGGTCAGCAGCTTCAGCAGCGCCCAGCGGCCCGTCGAATCGAGCGCGTCGAGCCAACGCTTCAGGATCGCCGGCGTCTGCGTGCGTGTGGCGCGCTGCAAAGTCTCGACAACCTCGGCCAGCGTCGGCGGCGTGCCGGCGGCGGGATCGGTCTCCCAGATCAGCGCCAGCGTTTCGGCCAGGTCGCCCACATAGTCGTAGGAGAGGGCGAACAGTTCCTCGCCGATCTTCTCCTGGCCGAAGCTGCGCAGCAGGGCGGGCTTTGCCGAAGCGAAGTCGAGCCCGCCGGTCAGGGCCGCCAGTGCCCATCCGCGGTCGGGATCGGGCGTCTCGCGCAGATAGGTCTCGATCAGCCGCAGCTTGGCGTTACGCGCGGGCTGGAAGGACAGGGAGTTGAGAAGGCGCGCGAAGGCCTGCACGGATCAGGAATCCTCGTCCTCGCGGCCGGCCAAGTGCAGCGCCTCGGCATCGATGCCGAGCCCGCGCGCATAATGGACCAGCGCCTCTTCGCGGCCGTGCGTCACCCACACTTTGGGCGCGCCCACGTCCTTCAGCGTCTGCGTGAGTTCGGGCCAGTCGGCATGGTCGGAGATCACCAGCGGAAGCTCGGCACCTCGTTGCCGGGCTCGCGCGCGCACGTTCATCCAGCCCGAGCACACCGCGGCGACCGGATCGGCGAAGCGCCGCGACCAGCGGTCGGCAATGGCCGAGGGCGGGCAGAGCACGATGGCGCCCTTGAAGGTTTCGAGGATCGCTTCGGAGACCGGCGCCACATCACCAAGATCGACGCCATGTTCCTGGTAGAGCTTGCACAGGGACATCAGGCCGCCATGCAGCCAGATGCGCTTGTCGTAGCCCGCCTCGCGCAACAGGCGGATGACCCTCTGGCACTTGCCCAGCGCATAGACGCCCACCAGATGAGTGCGCTCGGGAAAGGTCGCAACGGAGCGCAGCAGCTTGCCGATCTCGCCGGCATCGGAGGGATGATGGAAGACCGGCAGCGCGAAGGTCGCCTCGGTGATGAACACGTCGCACGGTACGGGCTCGAACGGCGGGCAGGTCGAATCGGGCCGGCGCTTGTAGTCTCCCGACACGACGATGCGCTGGCCCTTGTATGCCAGCACTGCCTGCGCCGATCCGAGGATGTGGCCGGCCGGCGCGAAGCCGACTTCGACCTCGCCGATGCGCACGCTCTCCCCGTACTTCAGGGCCTGCTGCTCGGTGTCGGGCATGTCCTGGAAGCGCGTGCGCATGATCGCCAGCGTCTCGGGCGTCGCCAGCGCCTTGCGATGCCCCGGCCGCGCATGGTCGCCATGCCCGTGCGTGATCACCGCGCGCGCCACGGCAAAGGCCGGATCGATGTAGAAGTCGCCCGGTTCGCAATAGAGGCCGCGCGGCGTGGGATAGAGCCACGCGCGGGGATTCAGGGTGTCGGTTGCCGTATTGATTGCCATGGCTCCTGATGCATCCTACCCCACAGATATGGGGTTTCCCGGGCGTTATGCATCGGGTGTTGGCGAATTTGACAACATGCTCTGGTGTTGGCATTGTTGACAACACAACGAAGGCCACGCAGATCGTACGCTCCAAGACGGTTACCGCTGAAGGAGACATTATCGAATTCGTGGTGTGGCGTGTTCCAGCCCCTGTGCCGCCAAGCCTGCATGACTTCAAGTATCGTGCGGCTTATGTCGTCGATGGGAAACGGATCGTTGGCTTCGACAACGAACGTGGCAAGGGAGACCACAAGCATATCATGGGCCGCGAAACGGCTTACCGGTTCACGTCGGTCCAGCAGATGATCGAGGATTTCATCAATGAGGTCGATGCCATTCGGAGGCAAAGATGACGAAGCGCACTTTAACCATCCGACTAAAGCAAGACTGGAAGTCCAGCCTTAGAGCCGCAGCGCGCAAGGCAACCAGCAAGACTTATCAGGGCGAGGAACTCAATTTTGAGACCGCTGCTGCTTTCTTTTCCAAACTTACTGAGCGGCGATGGGAGCTCATCAGCGCTCTGCAGGGAAAGGGCGTAATCTCCATTAGAGAACTGGCGCGCCAATCGAAACGCGATGTTAAGCGCGTGCATGAGGATGTAGCTACTCTAATTGAACTAGGCATATTTGAACGAGAGGCATCCGGCATCGCATGTCCGTTCGACCTCATTCACGTCGACTTTGAGATCGCCAAAGCTGCTTGAGGTTTGTTTCTGCCCGCTTACATACAAGTGGACGTCGCGGCAGTTGAGCTATCAGTGCGGCGCTAGGTGCCAATCGTTGTCAAAAAGCGGCTGAAATGCCTGGAAGTCTTGAGGCGAACATTGAGCTTCCCGACCTGTTTGCACGCTGGTTCGAGAGTCGCGGCTGGGCGCCGCGGCCGCATCAGCTCGCGTTGGTCGATCTCGCGCGACAGGGCAAGAGCGCGTTGCTCATCGCGCCGACCGGCGGCGGCAAGACGCTGGCGGGCTTTCTTCCGTCACTGATCGAACTCACGGAGCGGCGGCAGGCCGGCGAAGACCTGGCCTACAAGAAGGGGCAGGGCGAGCTTCACACGCTCTACATCTCGCCGCTGAAGGCGCTGGCGACCGACATCCGCCGCAACCTCGAACAGCCGATGGCGGAGATGCAGTTGCCGGTGCGCGCCGAGAGCCGGACCGGCGACACGCCGCAGAGCCGTCGCCTGCGCCAGCGCGAACGCCCGCCGGACCTGCTGATGACGACGCCGGAATCGCTGGCGCTGCTGCTGTCCTATCTCGACGCGGCGAAGTTCTTCGCCAACCTGAAGTGCGTCATCATCGACGAACTGCACGCCTTCGCGACCAGCAAGCGCGGGCATCATCTGGCGCTGTGCCTGTCGCGGCTGGCGACGCTGGCACCGCAGGCACGCTTCGTCGGTCTCTCGGCCACGGTGGCCGATCCGCCGGCGCTCGCGGAGTTCCTGAACCTGCGCGACGGGCCGGCCGAGATCGTCATGGGCGAGCCCGGCGCACCGCCGGTCGTGTCGATCATCGACGCGCAGGAGCGAATCCCGTGGGGCGGCCACATGGGCCGCCATGCCGTGCCCGAGATCTACAACATCATCCGCCAGCACAAGACGTCGATCATCTTCGTGAACACGCGCGCGCAGGCGGAGCTGGCGTTCGATGCGCTGTGGCGACTCAACGACGAGAACCTGGCGATCGGCCTGCATCACGGCTCGCTGGCCGTCGAGCAGCGACGCAAGGTCGAGGCGGCGATGGCGGCCGGCAAGCTGCGCGCCGTGGTCGCAACCTCATCGCTCGACCTCGGCATCGACTGGGGCGATGTCGACCTGGTGATCCAGATGGGGGCGCCCAAAGGCGTCAGCCGCCTGATGCAGCGCATCGGCCGCGCCAACCACCGGCTCGACGAACCCAGCCGCGCCATGATCGCGCCGGCCAACCGCTTCGAGGTGCTGGAATCGCTGGCCGCGCTCGAAGCCGTCGAGGCGCGTGAACTGGACGGCGATCCGCCGCGGCCACCCTGTCTCGACGTGCTGGCCCAGCACATCGTGGGTACCGCCTGCGCGCAGCCGATCGACCGCGAAGACTTCTTCGCCGAGGTCCGCCGCGCGCAGCCCTATCGCGACCTGCCGCGCCAGGATTTCGACGACACGTTCGACTTCGTGGCGACCGGCGGCTACGCACTCGCGGCCTACGATCGCTGGCATCGCCTGAAGCAGCTTCCCGACGGGCGATGGATGCTGGCCTCGCCGCTGGTGGCCAAGCAGTTCCGCATGAATGTCGGCACCATCGTCGAGCTGCCCCTGATGAAGGTGCGGCTTCGTCGCGGGCCAGTGCTGGGGGAGGTCGAGGAGGGCTTCGTGCAGGGGCTGGTGCCGGGCGACACGTTCGTCTTTGCCGGCCGCCTGCTGCGCTTCGAAGGCGTCAAGGAGCTGGCGGCGATCTGTTCGCCTGCGACCGGGGGTGATCCCAAGGTGCCGGCCTATGGTGGCGGGCGGCTGCCGCTGTCGACCTTCCTGGCGGCGAGGGTGCGCGGAATCCTGCAGGATCCGTTGAAGCATCCCAAGCTGCCGGCGGAAGTGCAGGAGTGGCTGCGCATACAAGTCTTCCGCTCGATGCTGCCGCCGGCCGACAAGTTGCTGGTCGAGGGGTTCCCACGCGGCGGCAAGCAGTTCCTGGTTGCCTATTGCTTCGAGGGCCGCAACGCGCACCAGACCTTGGGCATGCTGCTGACGCGGCGCATGGAGCGTATGGGCCTGCGGCCGCTGGGCTTCGTGGCCACCGACTATGTCCTGGGCCTCTGGGGGTTGCGGCCGGCGTCGCCGAAGCAGCTCGACGAGCTGTTCGACGAGGACATGCTGGGCGACGATCTCGAAGCGTGGATGGACGAATCGAGCATGCTGCGGCGCTCGTTCCGCAACGTCGCGGTGATCGCGGGCCTGATCGAGCGCCGCTTTCCCGGCGAGGAGAAGTCGCGCCGCCAGGTCACGTTCAGTTCGGACCTGATCTACGACACGCTGCGCCAGCACGAGCCCGGCCACATCCTGCTGCGGGCCACGCGCCAGGATGCGGCGTGGCAGCTCGCCGACCTCAAGCGACTGGGCGACCTGTTGCGGCGTGCCAGGGGCCGCATCGTCTATCGCCGCCTCGATCGCATCTCGCCGCTCGCCGTGCCGGTGCTGCTGGAGATCGGCCGCGAAAGCGTGCTCGGCGGCACCGCCGAGGACGAGCTTCTGGACATCGCGGCGCAGGACCTGATCGACGAGGCGACGCGGCTCTGAGCAAACTCATGTCCATCCTGAGCGCAGCGAAGGATCTCACGCTCGCCAAGGAGTGCGCTGGTCACTCCGTCAGTTCCTTCGCTGCGTTCAGGACGACTGGAGTCTAGGGCTCCGCCAGCCGGCGATACTTCACTTCGAGACGCGTGAGGACGGCGAGGTTCCGTGTTGCTTCGGGGCCGGCCCAGCGGCGG
>LSKJ01000401.1 GCA_001557035.1 Rhodospirillaceae bacterium CCH5-H10
CGTCCCGCTCCACGGCCGAGCCGCCCTCGCAGCACACCTTCGTCAATCCCGCGGACACCTATGCGCGCGCCCGGGTGGCGGACAATTACCTGTCTCAGGTCCTGCGCAAGATCGTGGGCTTCCGCTACCAGTCGAACACGCAGCGGCGTCAGGGCGTGACGGTGGTGCGCATCGTCATCGCGCGCGACGGCCGCCTGCTCGATGCCACGGTCATCAGTTCGAGCGGCGAACCAGAGTTCGACAACGGCGTGCTGGCCGGCGTGCGCGCCGGCGCGCCCTACACGCCGCTGCCCGACAACATCAAAGGCGCCAGCGCGCCGTTCGACCTGCCGCTGGTCTCGATCCGGCGCTGAAGCTCAGCGTTCGTAGCCCATCAGCTCGAAGGTCCCGCGGCAGGACTCGTGGATCGCCTTCTTCTGACGGTCGTTCAGGATTTCCGCCGCCGGTCGGCGGTCGGCGCGCTGCACCGTCTTGGCGCGCGGGAGCGGGCCGTCGAAGCGAAGGCCCGACTTCGCCAGCACCGCCTGGAACGAGCCGGGCAGGTCTTCCTGGCGGATGATCTCGTCGAGGGCGAGCTTGCCGTCGATCGTGTAGAGGTCGCGGTTGTCGATCTCTTCGCTGGCGATCAGGTCGTCGAGCACGGACTGGAAGTCGGCGGCGGGCCTCCCCATGAACCACATCTTCCAATAGGCCTGCGAGACCGCCTTCTCGTAAGGATGCCGTTCGATGGTCCACTTGTGGGCCTTCTGCCAGAACGCCTCGCCGAGCATCTGGCGCGCCAAGCTCGCCGGCATGTGGTTGTAGTACTCGTTGCCGGTGGGATGCCCCTTCATCATCTCCTGGTAGTCGGCTTCGTCGCCTCTCTCCAGGACGCCCTCGGGGGCACCCGCCGGCGCCGGGCCGAGGCGGAAATTCTGCGGTCCGCGCCAGCCGTGGGCCTCGCGGATCTTCTCGTCGTCGGGATGGATGGGCGTGATGATGTCGGCCGCGCCGCACAGGCTGCTCAGCACCAGTTCGATGGCCGTGCCCGCGGTCTTGCGGGTCTTGATGAAGATGAACTGGTGTTCGAATGATGCGATCATGCCTGGCATGCCTCTCTGCGCGTCTTCCGCCTGCCGCCTGAGGTCCGGGCTGCTCCGGACCGTGGCGTTACTGCTGGCGAAGCTCAGCCTGTTCCTGGTCGCGGCGCAAGCGATGGCGCAGGACGGCAAGGACAATCTGCAGAACACGTCGAACGATCCGCTGACGCCCAAGATGGCGTTCGAGTTCCACAACTATGCCCAGCCGGTGCTCACCGACCGGCCGGCGAGCGGCGCCGACCAGGGCTACTTCCGCTTCGTCCTGCCGCACGCCTCCTTCGGCATCGACCAGATGATGCGCGCGTCGATGCCCGTGGTGGCGAGTTCGTGGGATCCGGAGCGGGCGATCAACGGCGTCGGCGACTTCACGATCTTCAACCTCGCCGTCCACTATTTCGGCGACATCAAGACGGGCATCGGCCCGCTGCTGGTCGTGCCGACGGCGAGTTCTCCCGCGCTCGGCACCCGGAAATGGCAGGCCGGCGTCGAGGCGGTGGTGAGCGCTCCGCATTCGTGGGGTCTGACGACGATCCTCGCCTCGTGGCAGCAGACCCTCGACGGCAGCAGCCTGCAGACTGTGACGGCGCAGCCGCTGCTGTTCTTCAATCTTCCCGACCGGTTCTATCTGCGCTCGACGGGGATCGCGTCGTTCACCCTCGGCAGGAACGCCGTGGTGCCGGTGGGACTGGGCCTCGGCCGCGTGTTCGAGCTTCCCAACGGCGCCAGCATCAACACCTTCGTCGAGCCGCAATACTCGGTGATCCAGAACGGCCCGGGCGTGGCGGCCTTCCAGGTCTTCGCCGGCCTCGTCATCCAGTTGCCCGTCCGCTTCCGCTGAACGCCGGGACCTGGCGAGGGTGGCAGCGGGGTGCGCCGCGCGCGCACCCCGGGCCACGATCAGGCGACGGTCAGGCCGACATCGACGTTGCCGCGCGTCGCATTCGAGTAGGGGCAGATCTGGTGCGCGGCGGCGACCAGCCTCTCGGCGTCGGCGCGTTCGAGGCCCGGCACCTCGACCTTGAGATCGGCGGTGATGCCGAAGCCGCCTTCGGAGCGGGGGCCGATTCCGACGGTCGCCGTCACCTTGGTGTCGGCCGGGACCTTCAGCTTGAGCTGCTGGCCCGCGACCTTGAGCGCGCCGATGAAGCAGGCGGAATAGCCCGCCGCGAAGAGCTGCTCGGGGTTGGCCCCCCCGCCGCCGGCGCCGCCGAGTTCCCGCGGGGTCGCGAGCTTGACCGAGAAGGTCCCGTCCTCGGTGCGGGCCTGGCCGTCGCGGCCGCCGATGGCGTAGGCGCTGGTGCGGTACTTGACGTCAACCGACATGATCGAACTCCTTTGCTTATTTCGATATTGGATATCGCGATATCTATATGGTCACCATCCGCCAACCTGTCCAGAAAATACTTATCGCGATAATTTTTTCTCTTTGATAGGAACGCGGCAGGAGGACCCATGTCCGCTGCCCTGCCCCTCGACAGCCAGCTCTGCTTCTCGCTCTACGCCGCCAGCATGGCGATCCAGCGGACCTACAAGCCGCTGCTCGACGGGCTCGGCATCACCTACCCGCAGTACCTCGTCCTGCACGCGCTGTGGGAGGAGAACGGCCGCACCGTCGGCGGCATCGCCGACCGGCTGGCGCTGGAATCGAGCACGGTCACGCCGCTGGTCAAGCGCCTGGAGGCGGCGGGCTTCGTCACGCGCGAGCGCAATCCCGACGACGAACGGCAGGTACTGGTGCGCCTCACGGAGCGTGGCAAGGCGCTGCGCCGGCAGTGCGGCTGCCTGGCCGAGGCGGTGATCCGGCGATCCGGCATGAAGGCCGAGCATCTCGCCACGCTCAATCGCGAGGTCCAGAAGCTGCGGGACGCCCTTGCGGCGGAATGAGGCTCCGCGCGATCGGAGGCCCGTCCACGCGAGACGTTACCGCCGCCTTTCCGGGAGCAGAACGAACAGGCCGGCGCCGCCCGCCATGACCGCCAGGACGAACCAGGTCAGCGCGTAAATCAGGTGATGATTGTTGAACGCGACGACCGTCAGCCCGCCGCGGGGACCGCCCGGCCCATCTGACGAGCCGTCGGCATCGACGAAATACGGCGCGACGTCGGCCAGCCCGCGCGCCGCCGCGATGGCCGCGACGTCGCGCGCGTACCAGCGTCCCGCGGCGGGATCGTTGCGGCGCAGGAAGCCGCCGGGTTCGCTGATGCGCAGCAACCCCGTCACCTGCATCTCTCCCGCCGGCGTGACGGCCGACGACGCACCGGGCGCGCGACGGTCGCCCGCGACGAAGCCGCGATTGACGAGAATCGTCATGCCCTGCGGTGTGACCAACGGCGTCAGCACCCAATGGCCGCCGCCGAGTTCGGTCACGGCCTGCACGAGGGTCTCGCGATCGTGCAGGAACCGGCCGGTGAGGCGAACCCGGCGATAGGCGTATCCGGCCGCATCGACCGACGGCCACGTCTCGGGCCCCGGCGCCGGCACGGGCTCGGCATGGATGCGCTGCTCGACGCGGTCGATCAGCTCCAGCTTCCACGCCCGCCGCTCGAGCTGCCACACCCCCAGCGCGGCAAAGCCAGCCATCCCCGCAAGCGCCAGCACGACGAGGAGGCTTCGGGCGAACCAAGAGCGAAGTGCGGGAGCGCTCAAGGTATCGGCCTTGCGTTTTGGATGATCATGATGGCCGTCATCCAGCTTTACGCACCTGCCTAACCATTCGGATAGAGCATGCATCGAGCGGCACGACCGCTCCGTAGAAGGGAGGGATAGCACTGCCTTTAAGCGCCCTCTTGATTACAACGAAGACGGCTGCAGAGCTATGATTGTGCTGCTGGACGTCATCCGGGCTATGGAACATGCTCCGAGGGCGGCATCCAGCTAGACGCCCTAGCGCAGAACATTTTACCCCAGAGACCGCAATAAGACATGTATTTCTGCCATTGCACCTACATCTTTTGACAGTAGCCCACGTTTTCACTCGTCGTCATGCGGCGACTTCATCCAAACCATCCAAAAGGTATTTGGACGACCTTCGCGAGAAAGTACCAAGCGGGGAGTACCAAGAGCCTCCTTCAATTCCGCGCCCATTTCATCAGCACTCTCGCCAATAGTTCCATATCCAAACATCGCTCCAAGATTCGCCCCGAACTCCCCGTCGAATGAACTTTGAATCGCCTCAGTCAACAAGCCATCCCCTTCAGCCCGATCAATCACCAACACTAAACAGCCAGATGGGATAGCCTTCCTTAGCTTCTTCACCATCCTTGCCAAGCCTTCAAGCTTAACCTTATTTTCTGATAGGACATAATTGAGAACGACAATATCAGCACCGTCAAATGCCGCGTTAAAAGAACTCCAAGAAGCCTCATCAAAAACATCTAGAGCCAAGAACGACTCAGAAATCTTCGGAGGCTTTTGACTATGGGTGTTGGCTACGGCCTTCAGATGACGCGCGACTATCCTGCGAATGACCGTTAGGCAATTCGCCCAAGCCGGAACTCGATCGATGACCAAAAATCGGATTCGTCGGGGCCAATCCTTCCTATAGTGACCACACAGAATTGCAGCAAGTCCAACCAACTCGGTGCCTGGCCCTCCCCCCACCGCCACAGCACGCAAGGTGCGGCGACTAGTCGATTTTAGCTTCTTCGAAACCGCAGGATTCGAATAGGCACTCTTGAACATGTATGCGTTCGCTGCACCCTGCCGATAGATATAGCCGATCTGCGCGTACACGCTCTCGTAGTTGAGAACCGGCGACACCGACCAATACTGCTCGCTCTGCTCATCCGCAGCTTTCTTGCTTTTGCGAAGAATAGCGGCGCGACTTGTGGTCTTAGTTTCGACCTCAGATCCGATCAGGGTCTCAACGGTCTCACGAATAAGTTGGAAAAGCATGGTCTCCAGCAAGCCTCCCGATCACGCCACGGCTGACGAAGCCGGAAAGCTTGTCCCCAATGCGATAAAAAGTGACGGGATAGCCCACCCCAAACATCTCAAGAGGCATCTTAAGATGGCCCAAACGAAATGAGCACGAACTAGACTGAAGACTGACCATTACTTGAGTGCACTAAGTGCTTTGAGATATTCGTCAGCAGCAATCTTATCTATGATACCCTTTAGAATTCGGTCCAGATTTCGCCCGTCGCGATAATCTGCCGGCGCCACGAACTGCACACGTCCGTCCTCGATGAGCTTTTCAGATCGCTTCTTGGTCTTGCGACTGTGTGGACGGTAGACTGCTATCGCATGCCCTCCTTGATCTCTCACAAGCCGAAAGCAAGGAATATCGGTCTCGCCATCTCCGATAAATACCATCCGGCTAAATGGTACAGCCCTTTCCTCCTGCGGAACGTACTCGTTTATCTTGGTATGATCGAATACGTCCAAACTCCCCTTGTTAATCCGAAACAAGAACTGCGTCTTTGTGGTGTAGTTCAAGGCCATCGCAGGCCAACTAGCGGCGTTGTTATTGTCGTACATAAAAGAAGAGGCAAACACTCTCTTGAAATGCTTGGCAACGCGGGTGCCCTGCACCATCTCCCGAAGCCCCGAAGAAATCACGTAATGCTCAATCCTAATGCCACTCTCTCGTCCATATCTGTTGATTCGCTCGAACCAACTTTCTACCCCTTCAAAAAGCTTTAGATTTCGGCCATAGCGACGAATGTCCGCCAATCGAAGCGACACGTTTTCATCCCGAGCCTTTTGTATCATCAAGTGCATGTAAACTTGGATTTCGTCTGCCTGATGTTGCTTGGCGACCTCTTTTACCTTTCTCCAAAACCTTGACGTAGACATCCTCACATTCGGGATAAAGTTGTGCTCTTGCATGTTTCCCGGAGCAAGAGTTCCATCAAAATCATATGCGATAGCAACGGTCGGGAGCTGCCGAGGCATAGCCAGCTTACTTTCGCTTCAGAGGAAGGTCGTACCTACTGTGAATCGCTACACTTCCATCACGATCGCGCAGTACGGCCTCGCCCTGCGCACTCCGCGCCCGCCTACGCGCAGTCGACCAAGCGTCAGCCTTTGAACTGTAGGTATCAGCACTACGCCGGTCGCCTTCACGTTGCACTACCCAACGGGGTCCATCTGGCCAAACAGTGTATGCCTTGCTCACTCAGTTTCCCCCAAGACTCTAAGGAAGCCTTTCAATAAATCAGAAGCACCGCAAGGGGCCTACCCCAAATGGTTGTGGACTTCCGGTCACTCTCTTATCTCCGCAGAGTCAAGGCAATTCCAGTACAAGGGCAATGCGTGAGCTCTGGCCCTGATAGGATGTTGAGGCACGCACTACTGAGTCGCAGCTGTTTTCGGGCGAGACCAAACCCAACAGAAACTTCGTCTTCTTGGTTTCAGTGCTAACGCGTGGAGAGTGCCGGGATCGCCGGGCTACCAGCCATCCTAGTCGATGTGGTTTCTTAGCCGCGCTGGCAAGCGGGGAGATTAGCGTACGCGTTCTTGCATCGTGGCGGGGTATCGCTCGATTTCCGCCAGCCAGGCCTTTATCAACAGCAACAACGAGAGAAGCGTGCGGCAGTCGAGTTCGACTATCCGACAAGCGCTAAGGGCACTTCAGGCTCCGCTCATCATATCTATGGTACAAAATAATGGTGAGAACAGCCGCAAGCATGCGCTGATGCGACTCCTCCACATCGTCGAAATGTAATTGGCCGAGCTTTATGGCGGCGCGGATTCGGCCCGCAGCGGCTAGCACTAGTTGTTTCTGATCTACGTCGTGGAAGCCACCTTGCTCAAGAATGCTCTCGTAATCGGCGCCCACCCATCGCCCATTAATTTTTCGGATCGGCCATTTGAGATGTTCAATTACATAGGCAGCGAGGCTGTCTTCTGTCTTGTGATGCTGATTTGGAAGCGGGGACGCACTGAGGTCATCGATTAGGAGATTCATGAGCTCGGCAAAGCTATTGTCCTCTGGCTCGTACCTACTCGCATCGTGATCCCACGTCAGTTCCCAGTTAAGGGTTATGTGACTCAGAGGACGAAGCACCAAGTAGTCTAGCCGTTCACTCCAAGCAAAGAACTTCCGGATTTTCTCTGGTCTGGGCCGCACAACAGGCTCCCTTTCTCGCTGCGTTTAGAAAGAGAGAACAACCATAACTAGATTTCAACTTCTTCATGCAGAGAAGAGCGTGCGTAGGCGAATCAAAAAGCGAGGCAGGACCTTCGCACCGCTCAAATCGGTCGAAATGTTTCTGTATTCTTCAATACTTACTACACCACCCGAAAATTCCTGAACTGCCAGGGGTCGGACTTGTCGAGGTCCTCGGGGAAGAGCTCGCCACGGCCCTGCAGCGGGGTCCAGTCGCTGTACTTGCCGACGACCGGGCCGAGATAGGGCATACAGATCTCGAGGTTGCGCTGGAAGTCCATCTCGTCGGCCTCGACGATGCCCTCGTTCGGGTTCTCCAGCGCCCAGATGATTCCCGACAGGACCGGCGCCACGACCTGGATCGAGGTCGCGTTGTTGTAGGGCACGAGGCTGCGCGCCTCGTGGATGTCGATCTGCGAGCCGTACCAGTAGGCGCCCTTCTTGTGGCCCATCAGCAGCACGCCCAGCTCGTCGCGGCCCGACGTCACCTCGTCGACGATCAGGCGCTGGCGCTTCTGCTGCTTCAGGTTCTTTCCCGCCAGTTCGTGCATCGACATGATCGCCTGGTCGCACGGGTGATAGGCGTAGTGCACGGTCGGGCGATAGACGGCCTTCTTGCCGTCGTGCACGGTCAGGTAATCGGCGATCGAGATCGATTCGTTGTGCGTGATGACGAAGCCGTGGAACGGCCCCTCGATCGGCGTCCAGGTCCGCACCTGCGTCAGCAGGCCCGGCCGGTTCAGGTAGATCGCCGCGTCGCAGCCGAACGTGTGGCGCTTGCCGTCGGGCGGCATGGTCTTCTCGTGCGTGCCCCAGCCCATCTCGGCCGGCTGGCCACCCTCGGAGACGAAGCCGTCGATCGACCAGGTGTTGACGAACTCGCCCACTTCCTTCGGCTTGGGCGAAACCTGTGTGTCGCGCTCGGCGATGTGGATCACCTTCACGCCCAGCCGCTGGGCGAGCTTGCCCCAGCCCTCGCGCGTGGTCGGCACGGCCGTCTTCACGCCGGTGTCGCGCGCCAGGTTCACCAGCGCCTGCTTGGTGAAGTGCGAGACGAGGCCGGGATTGGCGCCGTGCGCCACCACCGCCGTGGTGCCGCCCTTGTGGCGCGCCTTCAGCTTCAGCATCGTGTCGCGCAGCGCGTAGTTCGAGCGGCGCGAGACCGACAGGTTGGGGTCGGAGTAGCCGCCCGGCCACGGCTCGATGCAGGTGTCGAGGTAGAGGACGCCCTTCTTCTGGCAGAGTTCGATCAGCGCGGTCGACGCGACCTCGACCGAGAGGTTGACCAGGAAGTCGCCCTGCCCCAGCCGGTTGTCGAGGGTCGCGCGCAGGTTGGATTCGGTCAGGCGCTTCTCGACGTACTCGATGCCGAAGCGCTCCGCCTCCTTCTCGCCGCCGCGCATGTCGTCGGTGATGATGGTGATCTGTTCGGGCTTGATGTTGATGTGCCGCAGGATCAGCGGCAGCACGCCCTGGCCGATCGAACCGAAACCCACCATGACCATGCGGCCATGGAAATCGAGGTACTTCTTCGTCGAGGGCTTGCGCGCAGTCTTCTTCGCCATTTCAGCGTCCCCGTTCCATTCGTTCGCAGTCAGTAAAAACAGCAACGGGGCCTTTCTCAAGGCCCCGTCGTTCCGTACGCCCGAATTGTGTCAGTTCAGATGCAGACCGCCCTGAGCGGCGCGAAGCCGTTGAAGGCGACCGACGAGTAGGTCGTCGTGTAGGCGCCGGTCGAGAGGATCTCGACCTTGTCGCCCGGCTTCAGCGACAGGGGCATCCTGTACTCGGTCTTCTCGTAGAGGATGTCGGCCGAATCGCAGGTCGGGCCGGCCAGCACCACCGGGCCCATGCGCGTGCCCTCGCCGGGCGTGCGCAGCCGGTACTTGATGCTCTCGTCCATCGTCTCGGCGAGGCCGGAGAACTTGCCGATGTCGAGGTAGACCCAGCGCTTGCGGTCGCCCGCCGCCTTGCGCGAGACCAGCACGACCTCGCTCTGGATCACGCCGGCATCGCCCACCATCGAGCGGCCGGGCTCGAGGATCACCTCGGGCATGCGGTTGCCGAAGTGGCGCACCAGGGCACGGGTCACCGCCTCGCAGTAGGCGTCGATACCGCTGACTTCGGCGCGATAGCGCGCCGGGAAGCCGCCGCCCAGGTTGACCATGCGCAGGTCGACGCCCTCTTCGGCGAGCGCGAAGAACATCTGCGAGACCTGGGCCAGCGCCTTGTCCCACTGCTCGAGGTCGGTCTGCTGGCTGCCGACATGGAAGGAGATGCCGTAGGCATCGAGGCCCCAGTCCTTGGCCTTGCGCAGCAGGTCCTTGGCCATCTCCGGCGCGCAGCCGAACTTCTTGCTGAGCGGCCATTCGGCGCCGCCGCAATCGACCAGCACGCGGCAGAACACGCGGGCGCCCGGCGCCACGCGGGCGAGCTTCTGCAGCTCCGCCTCGCTGTCGAAGGCGAACAGGCGCACGCCCTGCTGGTAGGCCCAGGCGATGTCCTTTTCCTTCTTGATCGTGTTGCCGAAGGAGATGCGGTCCATAGAGACGCCGGTCGCCTGGACCATCTCGATCTCGCCGCGGCTCGCGGTGTCGAACTTGGAGCCGGCCGTGGCTAGACGAGCCAGCACCTGTGCGGCCGGGTTCGCCTTCACGGCGTAGAAGATGTGCGCCGTGGGCAGCAGTTCGCGCATGCGCCGGAAATTGCTCTCGACCACGTCGAGGTCGATCACCAGGCACGGCGTCTCGGGCTGCTGCTCGCGGAGGTAACGGAAAATACGCTCGGTCATCGCTGGGGGGTTCCCCGTAGGATAGTCAGTCTGTCGGAATGGGATCGAACAACGACGTACGGCGCCAGGCGTGGCGCGATACGTCAGCCGATACTCGACTGAGCTAAAATCCGTTTGTGCGGCTGAGCGAGGAAGGAGGCCCGAGCAAGGGTCGGGCAAATGACATAATAGCGGGGAACGCGCCCCGCGCGGTAAGCAACCATCTCAGAAGCTCCTTCCCGGACCCGGCTAAAGCCGGCACTGCCAAAAAGAACACTTTCCGTCGTTGCGTAACCACAGAGGGCCAGCGGCACGTGCGTTGGGCGTCTTGTACGGGTGCTATCTACAACTAATCGACCTGGTTACAAGAAGAATCTACCCCGCCTCGGAAATTTCGACGTCTCTTGTGGTGGAAAAATCACAGGATGGCGTCAGACGCGTGGCACCGAGGCGCCGGGCAGCTTGATCGACGCGGCGAGCACGGTGAACGGCACCAGCGTCGCGGCGGAGGCGACGAGGGCCGTTCGGACATCGAAGAAGTTGGCGACCTTCCCCCACAGCAGCGATCCCAGCACCAGCGCGCCGAAGAAGACCATCTGATGGACCGCCATGCCGCGCGCCCGCATGTAGTTGGGCAGGATCATCTGCACCGACGCGCTGTTGTTGGCGATGACGGTGATCCAGCAGCCGCCCGTGATGGTGACGGCGATTCCCACCACGACGGGCGTCATGACCAGCGCCGCCATCATCGTGGCGGCGGCCGAGATGCCCATGGCCCAGATGGTCGCGCGCTCGGGCCCGAGCAGGCGATTGACCATGGGCATGGTGAAGGCGGCGGCCACCGCGCCGATGCCGAATACGCCGTAGAGGATGCCGAACTCGAATTCGTCGAGGCCCAGCTCGAAGCGGCCGATCACCGGGAGCAAGGTGCCCATCGCCATGCCCGGAACGAAGAAACAGACGCCGCGGGCGAAGATCGCCCGCATTTCGGCCGAGCCGCGCACGAAGGCGATGCCGGCCCGGGCCGCCTCGCCCAGGGTTTCCCGGCGCTGGGCGGCGCGCGCCTCGGCCGGCCGCTTCCAGGCCCGCATCGCGAGGATGACGCCCACGTAGGTGAAGGCATTGATGGCGAAGAGCAGGAAGACTCCGACCAGGCTGAGCAGCAGCTGGCCGATCACGGGACCGATCGTGCGCGCGAGGTTGAAGCCCGCGCTGTTCAGGGCAATGGCGGGCCGCAGCAGCGGACCAGAGACGATTTCCGGCACCACGGCGTGCCAGGCCGGTGCGTTCATCGCATTGCCCAACCCCATGCAGAAGGACAGCGCCAGCAGGTTCCAATGGTTCAGCAGGCCGAAATAGGCCAGCACCGCCATCGTCGCGGCAACCGCCATCATCCAGATCTGGCAGCAGATGATGTAGCGCCGGCGGTCGAAGCGGTCGGCCAGGATGCCGGCGAAGAAGCAGAACAGGAACATCGGCAGCGTGCCGGCCGCGGCCAGCAGGGCCACGAAGATCGGCTCCTGGGTCAGGCTGGTCATCTCCCAGGCGGCGCCCGTGGTCTGCATCCAGCCGCCGACATTGGACATCAGGTTGGCGATCCACATCGCCAGGAACGAGCGGTTGGCGAGCGGCGCGAACGCCGAGGGCGGCTTGGGAGAGCCGGAG
>LSKJ01000402.1 GCA_001557035.1 Rhodospirillaceae bacterium CCH5-H10
CCCGCCGCTCAGCGGCAGGTAGAGCTTGACCGAGGTGCCATGGCCCGGCTCGCTGTAGATGCCGACATGGCCGTTGGACTGGCGGATGAAGCCGTACACCATGCTGAGGCCGAGGCCGGTGCCCTTGCCCACTTCCTTGGTGGTGAAGAACGGCTCGAACACCCGCTTAAGGTCGGCCGCGGGAATGCCCGCGCCCTCGTCGGTGACCGACAGCATCGCATAGGCGCCCGGCACCGCACCGGGATTGAACAGGCAATACTCCTCGTCGAGCACGACGTTGCGCGTCTCTACCAGCAGCCTCCCACCGCCGGGCATCGCGTCGCGCGCGTTGAGGCAGAGGTTGACCAGCGTCGTCTCGAACTGCGGCCGGTCGACGCTGACGACGCACAGGTCGTCGGCGAGCACGGCATCGATCTCGACCTGGGCGCCCAGCGAACGGCGCAGCAGGTTGCCCGTCTCCGTCACTATGTCGTTGAGGTTGGTCCGCTGCGGCCGCAGCGGCTGCTTGCGCGAGAAGGCCAGCAGCTGGCGCGTCAGGTCTGCGGCGCGTTGCACCGCCTTGTCGATCTCGCCCAGCCGCTCGGTCACGGCCGGGGAGAAGACCTCATCCTCGAGCAGCGCATCGGTGTTGGCCAGGATCACGAACAGGATGTTGTTGAAGTCGTGCGCGATGCCGCCTGTGAGCTGGCCGACCGCTTCCATCTTCTGCGACTGGCGCAACTGGTCCTCGGCGACCTTGCGCAGGCTGATGTTGCGGATCGCCGCCGTCACCAGCACGCCCCCGGCGCTGGCCAGCGGGCTCAGCATGATCTCGATGGGGAAATCCGCGCCGTCCTTGCGCCGCCCCACCAGCTCGATACCACTGCCGATCTCCTGCGCCAGCGCATCGGTCTCGCTGCGCGTGGCGTCGGTCAGCAGCCGCTCGGCGAAGCCGCGGGGAATGATGCTGGTGACGCGCTGGCCCAGCAGCTCGTCGCGGCGATAGCCGAACTGCTTCTCCGCCTGGACGTTGACCAGGACGATCACGCCCGCCTGGTCGACCACCACCATCGCATCGGGCGCGGCTTCCAGCAGGCCGCGATACTGGCCTTCCATTTCCGCCAGATGCTCTTCCGCGGCCTTGCGCGCGGTGACGTCGCGGGCGATCGACAGGAACGCCGCCCGTCCCTCGAAGTCGATCGGCCGGACGGTGGTCTCCACCGTCATGACGGCGCCGTCCTTGCGGCGATGCTTCAGTTCCGCCGGCAGACCAAGCGAGATCCCCTCCGGCTTGCCGTCCCCCGCTCCATCCCCCTTGCCGTCCCCTTTGCCATCGGCCGGACCGCACACGGAGCCACCGCCGGGTCCGTCCGACGGCAGGCAGATCGCGTCGCTGTCCATCGCCAGGAATTCCTCGCGCGACCAGCCATACTGCTCGACCGCCGCGCCGTTGACGGCGAGGAAACGCCGGGCATCGCGGTCGGCCACCAGCATCGCCAGCGGGTTGGCGTCGAACAGGACGCGATAGCGGCCCTCCAGCGCGCGCCGCGCGTTCCATTCGCGCGCGGCCCACAGTGCGAGCACCACGAGTGCCGCCGTGGCAGCTGTCCAGCCCGCGACGACGACCCACACGGCATGCCACCATCCCGAAAGCACCCGGTCGGTCGCCTGGGAAAACGTCAGGATGAAAGAGGGATAGGCGTCGAGGCGCCGGAAGACGCCGAGCCGCGGCGCATCGTCGACCGGAGCCCGCGTCTCGAAGCCGCCCTTGTTCTGGCCGGGCGCGATCGCGGGAAAGCGCACGGTGCGCGGGTCGGTGGCGGCCATCGCTTCCTCGTCGAACGGGCTGCGCATCAGCAGGACGCCGTCCTCGCGCCACAGCGAGATGGCGAGGCCGGAGACCTCGTCGTCCATCTTCCAGACATTGTCGAAGTAGGCGAGCGGCACGGATCCCAGGATCAGGCCACCGAACGCTCCGTCGGCACGGCGCAACGGCAGCGTCACCGTGATCAGCCATTCACCATTGGACCGCGACCGGATCGGCACTCCCCACAGCAGGCGCGATCCGGGCTCGGCGCGCTGCCGGATGAAGTAGGCACGATCGGCGACGCTGCGCCCGGTGTCGGCCGCGCCGCGGCCCAGCACGATCGCGCCCTGCGCGTCGATCATCTGGATCGACGACAGGAACGGGCGGTCCCTGACGATGTCCTCGACCTGCACGCGCAGCAGGTGGCGGTCGATCGCGGCGTCTTCGCGCATCGCCGGCTCGACGATCTCCGCGGTCTCTTCCAGCACGCGCTCGACGTTCTGAAGCGTGCCGGCGATCTGGACGTTGGCCAGCTCGGCGTAACCCGCCAGAACCTTCTGGCCGGACCGGATCGCATCGTCACGCAGGTTGAGCAGCAGGATCGCCAGCACCGAAGCGGTCACCAGCGAATAGGCGAGGATCGCCGCCACGAAGCCACTCCGGAGCGAAGCCGGACGAAGCGAAAACCGGCGGAGAAGTCGCGGCAGGTTCGCGACGGCGGGAAATGGATGTGCGAAGGCGGGCATGCGACTCCAGGAGGCCAACCCGCTGCGTGCAGCCACGCGCCACGCTGGCCGCCCTGCATCCGCTTCTGACAGTCAAAGTGTCCAACTGCCTTCTCAACGCCACCGGTCCAATAAAGTTGCATAAATGCAGCAACCATTTTCTCTACTTTGCGTTGTATGCATGCAGGTGCTGTCTGTTGGCCTTGCCTATCGGGGGAACGGCAAATGGACAACTCAGTCGATGGCCATCTGAAGCAGCTCATGGTCGATAACCTGTCCGACTGCGCGCTGGTCGTGCTCGGTCCGGACGGCAAGGTGATGAGCTGGAATCCCGGCGCGCGCGGCCTGCTCGGCTACGAGGAGGGCGAGGCGGTGGGCCTCGCTTTCTCGCGCATCGTTCCGCCCGAGACGCTCGACGAGACCGGCGCGCCGCACGCGCTCGCCCTGGCGAGACGCAACGGCCGGCACGAGGAGATCTGCCAGCGCATGCACAGCGACGGCAGCGATCGCGACGTGCGCGAGATCGTGATCGCGCTGCGCGACAGTCAGCACAATCTCGTGGCCTTCGGTGTCATGCTGCAGCCGCTCGCCGCGCCCGACCCGGCACGGGACGGCGGCGCCGGACAAGCGCCCGCGAAGGCGCAGAAGAAGGTCACCAAGGTGCTGCTGGTCGACGACGACGGCAACGTGCGCAACACAGCGGTCAACCTGTTGACCGGCCTGGGCTACGCGGTGCTGACGGCCGCCAGTGGCGCGGAGGCGCTCGACATGCTGGCCCGCGACGAGGGCATCGACGTGCTGTTCACCGACGTGATGATGCCGGGCGGCATGGACGGCGGCGAGGTCGCGGAGAAGGCGCGGGAGATCCGGCCCGACATCAAGGTGCTGTTCGCCTCGGGGTATTTCGAGGAGGCGCTGGTGAAGAAGGGCAACATCGTCGCCAACACGCACCTGCTGGTGAAGCCCTACCGCCGCCGCGACCTGGCGAAGATGATGAACATGATCCTGGCCGACGAGGTGCGGGGCGCCGACGACCTGCGCCTCGCCGCGCCCGCGGGCGATGCGCGATGATCGCGCGCGGCGTTCGCACGCTCGTCCTGCTGGCGGCTCTCCTGCCCGCGCCCTTCCTCTCCGCGCTCGTGCTCTCCGCACCCGCCGCCGCCATGAGCTTCTCGACGCTCACCCTGCCCGACGGCCGGCGCATCGTGCTCGGCCAGGGGCCTGTCGCCGCGGGCGATGCGGGGCGCCTGCGCCTGGCGCTCGGCTCGGCCGATCGCGATGCCTCGGGGCACAAGGTGCTGGCGCTCGAAGGACCCGGCGGCCAGATCGTCGAGGCCTTCGCCATGGTCGACGTCATGGACGACGAGCGCGTGTCGACCCTGGTGCGGACCGGCGCGAGCTGCGCCTCGGCCTGCGCGCAGATCCTGTTCCTCTCGGGCGCCAATCGCACCGTCGAGGGCAGCGGCCGCAT
>LSKJ01000403.1 GCA_001557035.1 Rhodospirillaceae bacterium CCH5-H10
CGTCGTCCCTGTGCCGGACTCCGGCGTGCCCGCCGCGATCGGCTATGCCGCCCAGTCGGGCCTGCCGTTCGAACTCGGCATCATCCGCAATCACTATGTCGGCCGCACCTTCATCGAGCCGGCCGACCACATCCGCCATCTCGGCGTGCGCCTGAAGCACAACGCCAACCGCGCCCACATCGAGGGCAAGCGCGTGATCCTGGTCGACGATTCGATCGTCCGCGGCACGACCTCGATGAAGATCGTCGAGATGGTGCGCAACGCCGGCGCCAAGGAAGTGCACATGCGCATCGCCGCGCCGCCGACCACCGACCCCTGCTTCTACGGCATCGACACGCCGGACAAGGACAAGCTGCTGGCCTCGCGCTACGACGTGGCCGGCATGGCGAAGTTCATCGGCGTGGACTCGCTGGCCTTCGTCTCGATCGATGGCCTCTATCGCGCCATGGGCCTGCCGGGTCGCGATGCCGCCGCTCCGGCCTTCTGCGACGCCTGCTTCACCGGCGATTACCCGATCGACCTCGACGACGTTCTCGGCGTCGAGGAGCGCCAGCTCTCCCTCCTCGTCGAATCGGCCTGAGGCTCCCGCCATGACCGAATCCACCGTCGGCCGTCTCGCCGGGCGCGTCGCGCTGATCACTGGCGCGTCGCGCGGTCTCGGAGCCGCGACCGCCCTGGCCTACGCCGCGGAAGGCGCGCATTGCGTGCTGGTCGCGCGCACCGTGGGCGGGCTCGAAGAGGTCGACGACCGGATCAAGGCGGTGGGCGGCG
>LSKJ01000404.1 GCA_001557035.1 Rhodospirillaceae bacterium CCH5-H10
GGATCGGATTGTTCGTGTAGTTGGGGCTTGTCTTGCCGGGTTCGCCCGCCGCGATTTCCAGCGACGGCCTCTTGATGTTGGAGCGGGTCGTGTTGATGGGCGCTTCGTTGGCCGTCGGCTGCGCGGTGCCGCCCGGCCCGGTTTGCGGCGAGGACAGGTAGTTCTGCACACGAATGGTCGAGACGTCGGCGGAGACGCGCAACGCCGAGGATACCGGGACGCCGTCGCGGGCGACGTCGGTCTGGGGGCTTCCGTCGCCCCAGCTGACCTTGGGGCTGCCGCCGCCGTCGGGAATGACGACGTCGATCCGCAGCTCCTTCGCATTGGCCAGGACCGACCGCGGAAAGGCGTGTTCGACGGTCGTCGGCTGTGGCGCCTCGCCGAGCTTCTGCACGGCCGGCAGCAGCAGGCCGATCAGGATGCCGGCCGGTTGCGCCGGCTCGCCGCCGGACGGACCGGGCGTGCGGACGTCCAGCAGCTTCTTCGTGTCGAGCTTCAGCGAATGCGTGCCCGGCGTCAGCACGCCCAGTGTCGACGTGCCGTCGCTGTTCGTGGCTTGCTTGGCCGCTTTGCCGCCCGGGTTCTTCTCCACGATGATGTCAACGCCCGGGATCGGATTGTTGACGTAGTTGGGCTTCGGCTTGTCGGGGCCGGCCGACGCGATTTCCAGCGACGGCCTCTTGATGTTGGACCGGCTCGTGACGATGGCCGCTTCGTTGGCCGTCGGCGTGCCGGATACCGGCGCGACGAAGACGAGCCGGGTCTCGCCCGAGGTGTTGCGCTTGGCGAGATCCTCGAACAGCTTGATGTCCGCGCGCCCGTCGCCGTTCACGTCGCCGGCCGCCACGTTGACGCCGATGCCGTTGCCCGGGTCGACGGTGGAAACCTGGCCGTTCGCGTCGACGTCGATCCTCACCCGCAGGGTCGGCGGATCGTTGACCGGCCGGACGACGACCGTGCGGTAGCGGCGCTCGCCTTCGCGCACCTTCTGGACTGCCGGCAGCAGCAGGCCGATGAGCGCGACCGGCTGCGCGCCGGGCTGGATGCCGGCGCCGAGGCTCTTCTGGGGGACGGTCAGTTCGTGGCGGCCCGGTCCCAGCTTGCCCAGCGACACGACGCCGTTGGAATCGCTGGTGACCTGGCGCGTACCGCCGCCGGGCGCGCGCACGCCGACGCCGACACCACGCAACGCCTTCACCTGCGAGTCGGTATAGGGCGGCGGTGCGGTGGCCGTTGCGCGGGGCGTCGCCGGCGATGCGGTCGGAGGCGTCGGCGCCACGGGAGTCGGAGTCGCGACCGGAGCTTGTGTGGCCGGCGTTGGGGTTGCCGGCGCCGAAGCCGTCGGTGCCTTGCGGTCCGGCGGCGGAGGCGTCATCACCGGGGCCACGGGCACCATCGGCGGCGTCGGCGCCACCGGCGGCGGGACGAACACCGGCGGTGGCGGAGGGGCGACCCGCGCCGGCGGCGGCGCCACGTCCATCCGTGGCGCCATCGGTCCTTGAGCAAAGGTGGGAGAGATCCAGCCGCCCAGACCGGCCAGGAGCATCGCCCCGGCCACGCTCGTCATCCGTCGGGTCATGTCACGTCCCTCCCCTGGCCCGTTGCCGAGCGCTCGTTTCAGAAGCGCACGTTGAGGCGCACGCTGCCCGACCACGACGACAGGGCGTAGCGCCCGATCGAGTTGTAGCCGGCGTCGATCGAGGCCCAGATCGCATCGTTGAGCGGGACGGTCGCGCCGGCGCCCACGGTGCCGCCGGTGTAGCCATTGGCGGCGCTGCCGGTCGGCAGGCTGAAATCGTGCTCGATGGTGGCGCGGACATAGGGCTGCCACTTGTCGAACGGCAGGCTGATGAAGCCGCCGGCCGAGCCGCGCGTCAGCGAGGTCGACTGGCCGGGCACGACGACCAGGTTGCTGTCGGTGTAGCCGTAGCTGTTGATCGGCGAGTAGAGGATCGAGACCATCGGCGCCAGCACCACGGCGCCGACCTTGTAGTAGCCGTTCAGCCCACCCTGGAAGTTCCACTGGCTGCTGCCGTAGCTGGCCCGATAGTTGAAGCCCGAGTTGGTCATCGAGTTGCTGCCGCCGCTGTAGCCGGCCATCGCCGAGACGTTCCAGTTCTCGTCGAGCTGGTAGCCGGCATAGGCGGTGACGCCGAACGTCGAGTTGGTCGAGGCGAAGCCGCCGGTCAGCGTGCCGTCGGAGCCCTGCCACGCGCCGCTGACGCCGAACAGGAACTTCGGCGTGATCTGCTTCTGCACGCCGATCTGCGCGCCGTAGCTGCCGATCGTGTAGCCGCCGACGCCCAGGCTGTTGACGCTCTGGCCGCCGCCGGTCTGCGCCCAGACCTGCCAGCCCAAGGCATCGTCGCCCGCAGCCACGCCGCTGTGCAGCGGCCCGAGGTCGGACGTGCGGCGCGGACCGGCGAGCACGGGACCCGCCAGCGTTTGCTGGATCACCGAGCTGATGCCCGGCAGCGTGACATAGGCCGCCGTGTTGGCCTGGCTCTGGATGCCACTGTTGACGGCCGTCGTCTGCGAGGTGGCCGAGGGCGAGGCCGGCGCGACGGTCGTCACGCCGGGCGAGAGCTGCGCGTGCGCGGGGGAAGCCAGCAGGGCGCCGGAGGCGAGCGCCGAGACTGCGATCAGGTTCTTTTTCATTCTATGTCCTATGGTTGCTTTTTCTTGGAGCCGAGGAAGACGATGCGGCCGACCGCTTCGCGGTCGACGCTGGCGGCGGCGATCGGCTTGCCGTCGCGCTTGACGTCGGTGATGGGCGTGCCGTCGCCCCAGTCGACGAGGGCACCGCGCCCGTCGCCGGCCATCGTGATCTTGACGTGCAGCGTCTGGCCGGTCGTGTCGGGCGCATAGATGTGCTCGACGAGATGCAGCCGGTCCTTCTCGCCGACCCTCGGCGGCCGGCCGCCGAGGGTCGGCGAGAAGGACCGGCTGCATCTCGTCGAGCACATCTATGCGCCCGACACGACCGGCCAGACGCTGCACGTCAAGATCACGATGGCCGGCGACGGGCGCGGTGCCCTCGTCGACTGGGGCGACGGCACGCCCATCACCGACGTCAAGCGCGACGGCAAGCCGATCGCCGCCGCCAGCGTCGACCGCGAAGCGGTCGGCCGCATCGTCTTCCTCGGCTCCAAGAAAAAGCAACCATAGGACATAGAATGAAAAAGAACCTGATCGCAGTCTCGGCGCTCGCCTCCGGCGCCCTGCTGGCTTCCCCCGCGCACGCGCAGCTCTCGCCCGGCGTGACGACCGTCGCGCCGGCCTCGCCCTCGGCCACCTCGCAGACGACGGCCGTCAACAGTGGCATCCAGAGCCAGGCCAACACGGCGGCCTATGTCACGCTGCCGGGCATCAGCTCGGTGATCCAGCAAACGCTGGCGGGTCCCGTGCTCGCCGGTCCGCGCCGCACGTCCGACCTCGGGCCGCTGCACAGCGGCGTGGCTGCGGGCGACGATGCCTTGGGCTGGCAGGTCTGGGCGCAGACCGGCGGCGGCCAGAGCGTCAACAGCCTGGGCGTCGGCGGCTACACGATCGGCAGCTACGGCGCGCAGATCGGCGTGCAGAAGCAGATCACGCCGAAGTTCCTGTTCGGCGTCAGCGGCGCGTGGCAGGGCTCCGACGGCACGCTGACCGGCGGCTTCGCCTCGACCAACTCGACGTTCGGCGTCACCGCCTATGCCGGCTACCAGCTCGACGAGAACTGGAACGTCTCGGCGATGGCCGGCTACAGCGGCGGCAGCAACTCGATGACCAACTCGGGCTTCAACTATCGGGCCAGCTACGGCAGCAGCCAGTGGAACTTCCAGGGTGGGCTGAACGGCTACTACAAGGTCGGCGCCGTGGTGCTGGCGCCGATGGTCTCGATCCTCTACTCGCCGATCAACAGCTACGGCTACACCGACAGCAACCTGGTCGTCGTGCCCGGCCAGTCGACCTCGCTGACGCGCGGCTCGGCCGGCGGCTTCATCAGCCTGCCGTTCGACAAGTGGCAGCCCTATGTCCGCGCCACCATCGAGCACGATTTCAGCCTGCCGACCGGCAGCGCCGCCAATGGCTACACCGGCGGCACCGTGGGCGCCGGCGCGACCGTCCCGCTCAACGATGCGATCTGGGCCTCGATCGACGCCGGCTACAACTCGATCGGGCGCTACGCCCTGTCGTCGTGGTCGGGCAGCGTGCGCCTCAACGTGCGCTTCTGAAACGAGCGCTCGGCAACGGGCCAGGGGAGGGACGTGACATGACCCGACGGATGACGAGCGTGGCCGGGGCGATGCTCCTGGCCGGTCTGGGCGGCTGGATCTCTCCCACCTTTGCTCAAGGACCGATGGCGCCACGGATGGACGTGGCGCCGCCGCCGGCGCGGGTCGCCCCTCCGCCACCGCCGGTGTTCGTCCCGCCGCCGGTGGCGCCGACGCCGCCGATGGTGCCCGTGGCCCCGGTGATGACGCCTCCGCCGCCGGACCGCAAGGCACCGACGGCTTCGGCGCCGGCAACCCCAACGCCGGCCACACAAGCTCCGGTCGCGACTCCGACTCCCGTGGCGCCGACGCCTCCGACCGCATCGCCGGCGACGCCCCGCGCAACGGCCACCGCACCGCCGCCCTATACCGACTCGCAGGTGAAGGCGTTGCGTGGTGTCGGCGTCGGCGTGCGCGCGCCCGGCGGCGGTACGCGCCAGGTCACCAGCGATTCCAACGGCGTCGTGTCGCTGGGCAAGCTGGGACCGGGCCGCCACGAACTGACCGTCCCCCAGAAGAGCCTCGGCGCCGGCATCCAGCCCGGCGCGCAGCCGGTCGCGCTCATCGGCCTGCTGCTGCCGGCAGTCCAGAAGGTGCGCGAAGGCGAGCGCCGCTACCGCACGGTCGTCGTCCGGCCGGTCAACGATCCGCCGACCCTGCGGGTGAGGATCGACGTCGACGCGAACGGCCAGGTTTCCACCGTCGACCCGGGCAACGGCATCGGCGTCAACGTGGCGGCCGGCGACGTGAACGGCGACGGGCGCGCGGACATCAAGCTGTTCGAGGATCTCGCCAAGCGCAACACCTCGGGCGAGACCCGGCTCGTCTTCGTCGCGCCGGTATCCGGCACGCCGACGGCCAACGAAGCGGCCATCGTCACGAGCCGGTCCAACATCAAGAGGCCGTCGCTGGAAATCGCGTCGGCCGGCCCCGACAAGCCGAAGCCCAACTACGTCAACAATCCGATCCCGGGCGTTGACATCATCGTGGAGAAGAACCCGGGCGGCAAAGCGGCCAAGCAAGCCACGAACAGCGACGGCACGTCGACACTGGGCGTGCTGACGCCGGGCACGCATTCGCTGAAGCTCGACACGAAGAAGCTGCTGGACGTCCGCACGCCCGGTCCGTCCGGCGGCGAGCCGGCGCAACCGGCCGGCATCCTGATCGGCCTGCTGCTGCCGGCCGTGCAGAAGCTCGGCGAGGCGCCACAGCCGACGACCGTCG
Organism: Rhodospirillaceae bacterium CCH5-H10; assembly: GCA_001557035.1. Taxonomy (GTDB): domain Bacteria; phylum Pseudomonadota; class Alphaproteobacteria; order Reyranellales; family Reyranellaceae; genus Reyranella. Next base: position 5,481 of record LSKJ01000404.1, read on the forward strand.
AACACGCCTTTCCGCGGTCGGTCCTGGCCAATGCGAAGGAGCTGCGGATCGACGTCGTCATTCCCGACGGCGGCGGCAGCCCCAAGGTCAGCTGGGGCGACGGAAGCCCCCAGACCGACGTCGCCCGCGACGGCGTCCCGGTATCCTCGGCGTTGCGCGTCTCCGCCGACGTCTCGACCATTCGTGTGCAGAACTACCTGTCCTCGCCGCAAACCGGGCCGGGCGGCACCGCGCAGCCGACGGCCAACGAAGCGCCCATCAACACGACCCGCTCCAACATCAAGAGGCCGTCGCTGGAAATCGCGGCGGGCGAACCCGGCAAGACAAGCCCCAACTACACGAACAATCCGATCC
>LSKJ01000405.1 GCA_001557035.1 Rhodospirillaceae bacterium CCH5-H10
CTTCGTGCCGCGCGCCGGCTACAACCGCCTGCGCTCGATGATCGAGACGCGGCCCGACTGGAACGTCTCGCGCCAGCGCGCCTGGGGCGTGCCGATCGCGGTGTTCGTCGAAAAGAAGACCGGCGAGCCGTTGCGCGATGCCGAGGTGATGGGCCGCGTCGTCGAGGCGTTCCGCACCGAAGGTGCCGACGCCTGGTTCGAGAGCCCGCCCGAGCGCTTCCTGGGCAACAAGTACGATGCCGCCGACTTCGAGCAGGTGACGGACATCCTCGACGTCTGGTTCGATTCAGGCTGCACGCATGCCTTCACGCTCGAAGGCAACGACCGGCTGAAGTGGCCGGCCGACCTCTATCTCGAAGGCTCCGACCAGCATCGCGGCTGGTTCCATTCCTCGCTGCTCGAGAGCTGCGGCACGCGCGGCCGCGCGCCCTATGACGGCGTGCTGACGCACGGCTTCACGCTCGACGAGCAGGGCCGCAAGATGTCGAAGTCGCTGGGCAACATCACGGCGCCCCAGGCGGTCTGCGACCAGTATGGCGCCGACATCCTGCGCCTCTGGGTGGTCGGCACCGACTACACCGAGGACCAGCGCATCGGCCCGGAGATCCTGAAGCACCAGGCCGAGGCCTATCGCCGCCTGCGCAACACGCTGCGCTACCTGCTGGGCAGCCTCGAGGGCTATTCGTCGGACGAGACGGTGGCCCATGCCGAGATGCCCGAGCTGGAGCGCTGGGTGCTGCATCGCCTGGCCGAGCTCGACGCGGTGCTGCGCCGCGCGGTGGATGACTACGATTTCCATACGATCGCGACGGAGCTGCACAATTTCTGCGCCGTCGATCTCTCGGCCTTCTACTTCGACATCCGCAAGGACTCGATCTACTGCGACGCGGCGGGCACGCCGCGCCGCCGCGCGGCCCGCACCGTCATGGCGGAGGTCTTCTCGTTCCTGACCGCGTGGCTGGCGCCGATCACCTGCTTCACGGCCGAAGAGGCCTGGCTTGCGCGGCCGGGCGACATGCCGGACGGCAAGGCGGAGAGCGTTCATCTGCGCCTCTATCCCGTCATCCCCGCCGCATGGCTCGATGCGGCGCTGGGCGAAAAGTGGAAGACCGTTCGCGCCCTGCGCCGCGTCGTCACCGGCGCGCTGGAACTGGAGCGCGCCGAGAAGCGCATCGGGTCCAGCCTGCAGGCCGCGCCGCAAGTCCATGTCGCGCCAGAATACCTGAAGGCGCTGGAAGGTCTCGACCTCAGCGAGATCTGCATCACCTCCGGGGGCCATCTGGTCGAGGGCGAGGCGCCGTCCGGTGCCTTCACCCTGCCGGACGTGGCCGGCGTCGCCGTCGTGCCGAGCGCGGCCGAGGGCACCAAGTGCGCCCGCTGCTGGCAGGTGCTGGAAGAGGTCGGCAAGTCGTCCGCCCATCCGCTGCTCTGCGTGCGGTGCGAAGAAGCGGTTTCAGCATGAGGCCCATCGATCGGCAGGCGATGGTGCTGCTGGCCGTCACCCTCGTGGCGGACCAGGTTTCCAAGCAGCTGCTGCTGGGATTCCTGCTGAAGGCCGGCGCCATCGTGCCGGTGATCGACGGCTTCTTCCGGCTGGTGATCGTGTGGAACCGTGGCGTCAGCTTCGGCTTGCTGGGCGGCGACCAGGCGGTGCCCCCCTGGGTTCTTTCCGGCGTGGCGATTGCCGTCTGCATCGGGCTGTTCATCTGGCTGCGGCGCACTGATCGTCCCCTGACCGGGTGGGGCATCGGCCTTGTCATGGGGGGAGCCATCGGCAATGTTATCGACCGTGCCCGATGGGGAGCGGTGTTCGATTTCGCTGATTTCCACATCGGGCAGTGGCATTGGCCGGCGTTCAACGTGGCCGACGCGGCGATTGTCGTCGGCGTTGGACTCATGCTCGTCGACTCGCTGCTCGTCGAGAAGAAGCAGGCGCCCTGAAGCGGCCATGATCGGCGCACAAAAGCTCATTACCAAGGACGGACGATGAAACCGATTCTCCTCCCGATTCCATTGGCCCTCATGGCCTGCAGCGCGCTTGCTCTCGGCGGCTGCGGCGCCTTCGAGAATTTTGGTGGCACCAAGAAAGTGTCGCCCGACGAGTTCAAGATCGTCTCGCACTCGCCTCTGACCATGCCGCCGAACGCCGAGCTGCGGCCGCCGCGGCCGGGCGAACCGCGCCCGCAGGAAGTCACGCCGGCCGACCAGGCCAAGGAAGCGCTGTCGCCGGCGCTGGCCGGCCGTACCCAGGCGCGCGTCAATGCCGGTCCCGACGCAGCCCGGTCGGGCAGCAGTTCGGAGCAGGCGCTGGTTGCCCGCGCCGGGCAGGGCGGCATCGATCCCAACATCCGCGGGCAGGTCAACAAGGACACCAAGACGCTGGGCGAGAGCGACAAGTCGTTCCTCGACAGCCTGATCTTTTGGCAGGACTCGCCGCCGTCCGGCGTGCTCGTCGATCCCGCCGCGGAACAGCAGCGCATCCGCGATTCGCAGGCGGCTGGACAGCCGGCCTCGGGGCCGACGCCGACGATCACGCGCCGCAAGCGCGGGCTGCTCGAAGGCATCTTCTGAGTTCGATGCCGCTCCTCGGCCGCCGCGCCCTGCTCGGCGGCCTTCTTGCCGGCGCGGCGATCCCGCCCGCCCCGGCGCTCGCGAAGCTCTTCGCCGTGCGGCGACGCGACGCCGAGACGTTCACCCTCGCGAACGGCCTCCAGGCCATCGTCCTGCCGTCGCGCCGCGCGCCGATCGTCACCCAGGTCGTGGTCTACAAGGTCGGCAGCGCCGACGAGACCTTCGGCCATACCGGCGCCGCGCACTTCCTCGAACACATGATGTTCAAGGGCACCGACAAGGTGCCGGCCGGCGAGTTCTCGCGCATCGTCTCGCGCAACGGCGGCCGGGACAACGCCTACACCACCTTCGATTCCACGGGCTATCACCAGACCATCGCCGCCGAGCAACTCGAGCTGGTGATGCGCATGGAAGCCGACCGCATGGTCAATGTGCACATCACCGAGCGCGAGATCGTGCCCGAGCGGCAGGTCATCCTCGAGGAACGTCGCATGCGCACCGACAACGTGCCGGCGTCGCTGCTCGACGAGGCGGTGCGCGAGCAGCTCTACGGCCGGCACAAGCCCTACGCCATGCCGGTCATCGGCTATGCCGACGACATCCGGAGACTCGGAGTCAACGATCTGCTCGCCTTCTACCGCCGCCACTACGCGCCGAACAATGCCGTCCTGATCGTCGCCGGCGACACCACGCCGGAGAAGGTTCGCACGCTCGCCGAGCGCTACTACGGACAGATCGCGAGGCGCCGGACCGAGCCGCGGACGCGCCCGTCGCGGGGCGGCACCGACCTGCCGCAGAAGGTGGTCCGCGCCGATGCGCGTGTCGTCGAGCCGCGCTGGTCGAGGCTGTGGCTGGCGCCGTCCTATCGCGTGGGCGAGACGAAGTACGCCTATGCGCTGCAGGTGCTGGCGCGCCTGTTCGGCGGCACCGAGACCAGCCGGTTGTCGAGAGTCCTCGTGCACGAGAGCAAGGTCGGCCTGTCGGCCTATGCATCGTACGGTCCGTCGAGCCTCGGCCTGACGTCTTTCGATATCGGCGTGCATCCCGCGAAGTCGAGCAGCCTGGCCGACGTCGAGGAAGCGGTGACGTCCGAGATGAAGAAGCTGCTCGACGGCGGCGTCACGGCGGAGGAAGTCGAGCGCGCGCAGAACCAGCTTCTGGCGGCCGCCATCTACTCGCAGGATTCGCTCGCGAGCGGCCCGCGCATCTACGGCACGGCGCTGAGCACGGGCAGCACCGTGGCCGATGTCGATGCCTGGCCCGAACGCATTGCCGCCGTCACGCCGGATGACGTGGTGGTGGCCGCCCGTCATGTCTGGCGCGACGATGGCGCGGTCACCGCGCTGCTCACGCCGGCCGAGGGCAGCCGATGAAGCGACTGCGTCTGCTCGCGGCGGCCTTGGCCGGCTTGCTTGCTTTCGTCCCCGCAGTGGCGGGGGCGATCGAGATCAAGGAAATCACGACGCCGCTCGGCATCAAGGCGTGGCTGGTCGAGGACAAGAGCACGCCCGTGGTGGCGCTCTCCTTCTCTTTTTCGGGCGGCACGGCTTCCGATCCGGCGGGGCAGGCCGGCATCACCGAACTGATGGCGGGGCTCCTGACCGACGGCGCCGGCCCGATGGACGCCCAGGCCTTTCGCCAGCGCCAGGAGAATGCCGCCGCGTCGCTGGGCTTCAATGCCTCGCTCGACCGGCTGACCGGCTCGCTGCGGGTACTGTCTGCCAGCCGCGACGAGGGCTTCGAACTGCTGCGGCTGGCGCTCACCGAGCCGCGCTTCGATTCCGGCATGTTGAACCAGAGGCGGGCGCAGACCCTCGCGAGCCTGAACCAGGCGGCGCAGCGTCCGGGCTCCGTGGCCAGTCGCACGCTGATGGAGACGCTGTTCGCCGGCCATCCCTACGCCGCGGATCCGGATGGCACGCCGCAGGGGCTCGCGGCCGTCACGCCGGAACTGTTGAAGAAGCGCACCGCAGACCTCCTGCTGCGCAACAGCCTCGTCGTCGCGGCGGTGGGCGATATCGGCGAGGCGGAACTGGCACGCCAGATCGACCGCTCGTTCGGCGTCCTGC
>LSKJ01000406.1 GCA_001557035.1 Rhodospirillaceae bacterium CCH5-H10
AGACCGGGATGCCGAGCTTGCGGGCCTTGTCGGCGAGGTTCTCCTGGATGCCCGAGCCCGGGAAGACGATGACGCCGATCGGCAGGACTTCCAGGATCTGGTCGTTGCGCTTGAAGGGTGCCGCCTTGGCGTGACGGGTCCAGTTCGGCTTGAAGGGGATGTGCGCTACCTTGCGGTCGTCGGCCCAGCGGGCGGCGATGCGTTCGGCGCCGGTCAGCGAACCGCCGTGCAGCAGGACCATGTCGGGATGCTTGGCGTGGACCTTGTCGAGCATGCTCCAGATCAGGCGATGGTCGTTGCAGTCGGCACCACCGGTGAAGGCGATCTTGGGACCGGCGGGTATCAGCAGCTCCGTGTCGGCCTGGCGGCGGGCGGCGATAAAATCCCGGCTGTCGATCATCGCCGCGGTGAGCGCCCGATGGTTGACCATCGACCCGGTGCGCGGCCGCCAGGCCGACACGGAGCTGCTG
>LSKJ01000407.1 GCA_001557035.1 Rhodospirillaceae bacterium CCH5-H10
CTCCAACATCGACCAGGTCGTGCTGCTGAACCAGGCCGGCAAGAACCGCCACGAAGACATCTGCGAATCGCTGGAGCTGTTCGCCAAGGAAGTGATGCCCGAGTTTCAGGGCGCCCATCCCGAGCTGCTGAAGTGGAAGGAGCGCGTGCTCAACCGCGAGGTCGACCTGGAAGAGATCGACACGACCGCCTTCACCGACCGCTACGGGGGCACGATGAAGGGCATTGCGCCGGGAACCCAGGCGCCGACGCAGGGCGTGCGCGCCGCCGAGTGACCTGGCTTACGGCGCCAGGTGCCCCAGCGTGCGCGTTACACTGATTACTTCGTGATGACCCGGCGGGAGGACGGTTGGGTCATCGACAGCAAGGTATTCCACGCTCACGCGAGAGCCTGAGGCTCTCGCTTACGATCCACCCTCGGCCATCTCGCGGAGTTGCTTGATGATCGCGTTGCGTTCGGCGTTGGAATCCACGCGCTCGGCGTTCAGCATCGCAAGCCGCTGGCGGACATAATTGAGACGGCGCTGCGACCTGGTGAGGAGTTCGCCCGTGGGATTGCTCGACAATGTTTCCTTCAGCGCAGTGGCTTCCGCGTCGAATCGTTCGATCTCGGCGACGACGTCCGGCATCCGGTCTTCAAGATAGATGCGGCGTCTCTGAAGGACGCGCTTCTCATCCGCTTCATTGTCCATGCTTCTCTCCCCAAAAGCACACCCTCTGCTACTCGGTAGCGTGTCCTGAGTAATATTTCAACCCAGGTGCAACAAACTATTCACACACCACCGAGAGCAAACGGTCTGATCGCAGGATTGTCACAGCCCCCGGAGAGAAATCATCGGTAGGTTCGACGACGAACAGCCCAGGAGCTTACCGCACCACGGATGCGGCCTGTTGATCTTGCCCATGGGACGCGAAAGCGCGTCTAGTGGCATCCAGGGGAAGACGATGTCACGCAGTCTGGACGCTCCACTCAGTCCCAACGAAGAAGTGACCCTGCGCCGCGTCGCGCTCGGCATTTCTCCGATGAAGGATCTTGCGCCACGCGATCTCACGCGCCTGACGTCGCTGTCCCTCGTCGAGATCGATGCCGGTGTTCCGCGCCTCACCGAAGTCGGCCGCCAGCGCTATCGGGCCCTGCCGCGCGCCGGCAGCGCCAGCGACGTTTCCTCCTACGAAGCGATGATCGCCGCGGTGGGCGAACGACTGCGCAAGACGGCGGAATAGCGGTCGTCGGGTCTCTCTTTTCTCCAATCGGCGGCAACGGGTCGGGCGAGCCTCGCGTTCGTGAGGCATCCCCAACCAACGAACGGAGAGCACGATGACCGACCTGTCCATCACGCCGAGGAACCTGATCGCGGCCGAGCGGGTGAACGGTACCGACGTCTACAACCTGCAGGGCGACAAACTCGGCACCGTCGCGGACATCATGATCGACAAGGTCAGCGGACGCGCCATCTATGCCGTCATGTCGTTCGGCGGCTTCCTCGGAATCGGCGAGAAGCATCATCCTCTGCCCTGGTCGACGCTGAAATACGACGAGCGCCAGGGCGGCTACGTCGTGGCCCTCGACAAGAAGGTCCTGGAGGGTGCGCCGACCTTCGACGATTCGGACAATTTCAGCTGGACGCCGGACTATGGCCGTCAGGTCGACAAGTACTACAACGCGCCGAGCTACTGGTAAGAACCTCCGGGCTCAATCTTGAGATGGCCGGCCGCCTCGCGGCCGGCCGTCATCTTTACGGAGTGACCTTCTGGCAACCCGCGCCCTGCCAGCGATAGCCCTGCGCCGATCCGTCGACCATCGTCCACTCCACGATGCAGCCCTGGCGCACCAGCGTCGGCGGAAAGCCTCCCATCGGGATCCACAGACCGCCGCCCCATCCCCAGCCCCAGCCGCCGAAGCGCTGGTACATCGGCGGCATGCCCGGATCGATGTAGGACGTGTCCCATTTCCATTGGAGGATCCTGTTGCCGTCCTCCAGCTGGTACGTGTTGTCCGGAATGCGGCCCATGCTGCCCAGCAGCCCCGCCTCCGAGGCTCCGGACATCGCACGCAACTGACTGTCGAAGACGGCCTCGCGCTCCGCGCGCGTCTCGCACCCCGCGAGGATCGCCGCCGCGGCGAGGGAGAATGCAATGGCCGGAAGAATTCGGACGAGCCACATACAAGACCTCCGCTGCCGTTCTCGAGTCCTTTCGAGCAAGGCAGAATTACCACGACCACCTCATGCTGAGGAGGCTGCCCCTCGAGAACCTCGGGGTAAACTCCACAGCCGTCTCGAAGCATGGGCACGAGCACCGCGTTTGTTGCCCATCCTTCGAGAC
>LSKJ01000041.1 GCA_001557035.1 Rhodospirillaceae bacterium CCH5-H10
GGCCCGAACGTCCGCGAGCCGCAGAACCGTCGCGTCGAGATCGTCATCCAGTAAGCTGGATCATCCGAGACAAGGAAGAGGCGGCCCTCACGGGCCGCCTTTTTTTGTGGAGGAACGGACGGCGGTCTCATTGCTGCCCTTCCAGGCTTCTATAGTTCCACTGAAGAGAGGGGAGGTCGGACGCATCGTGGACGTTGTCAAATTCGATATCGACGGGCCGATACTCTTCACGCCGACGCGGCACGGGGACGACAGGGGATTCGTCTCGGAGACGTTCAGCGCCCGCCGCCTCGAAGAGCATACCGGCCCGCTTCGCGTCGTTCAGGACAATCACACCCTGTCGCGCACGGCGGGCACGTTGCGGGGACTTCATTTTCAGGCGCCGCCGATGGCGCAGGCCAAACTCGTGCGCGTGGTTCGGGGCGCGGCCTATGACGTGGCTGTGGATATCAGGGTCGGTTCCCCGACCTATGGCCGTCACATCGGTGTCGAGCTGAGCGCTTCGAACTGGCGGCAGTTCTGGATACCCGAGGGCTTCGCCCATGGGGTCTGCACCTTGGAACCTGACACGGAACTCGAATACAAGCTCACAAGTTATTACAGCCCCGAGCATGATCGCGGGATTGCCTGGGACGATCCCGATCTCGCCATCGCATGGCCGCGACTTGCGGGCGCGCCCCTGCTGTCGCCGAAAGACAGAGCCCAGCCGGCTTTATCCACACTGCCGGCCTATCTTCAGTGGTCCCAAGCCAGAAGTGATATGCTCGACGACAGGGGACGTCTCCGGTTCTTCGGAACACGGGGCGGAGACCTAGGCCCAATCGCTTCATCTGTCGTGAGTGCGTGACCGCATGTCGTTGTCAAAGCTCGTCGTCCTGATCCTTGGCGCTTTCGCCCTGGCCGGATGTGCTCTTCCTTCAGCCGGTCCGACGAAAAGCCAGGTCGAACGATCGAGCGACCCGACCCTTGATGTCTATCTCGTAAAGGTCACGCCGACGGTCGTGCGATCGCTTTCGCAATTCAAGACAGACGGCTTCCCGGGCTCCTTCCGCCTCCAGAACCACCGTCCGACCGTGGCGCTCCAGCCGGGAGACGTCGTCGGCGTCAGCATCTACGAAGCCGGCGGCTCGCCGCTGTTCGGTAACTCGACGGGTGGCGCGACGACGCAGCTGCCGTCGACGGCAGCCCAGGGCACGAGCCTGCCCGGGCAGTTGATCGAGCCCGATGGTCAGATCCTGATCCCCTTCGTCGGCCGTGTCCGGGTCGCCGGCCGCACGCCGACGCAGGCCGCCGACGAGATCGCTCGCCTCCTGGCGCCCGAGACCGTCAAGCCGCAGGTCCTCGTGACGGTCCTCAACAACAATTCCAATACCGTCTCGGTGGGCGGCGAGGTCAACAAGGCCGGTCTGGTTCCGCTGACCCTGCGCGGCGAGAGGCTGCTCGACGTCATTGCGCAGGCCGGCGGGCCGCGCTATCCGGCCTTCGAGACCGACGTGCGCGTGATGCGCGGCAGCACGGTGGCGTCGATCCCCCTGCAGCAGGTCCTGACGAGCCCGCCGGACAACATCGTCGCGAGGCCCAACGACACGGTCGTGCTCACCCGCAACCCCAAGACCTTCGTCGTCCTGGGCGCCGTCACCAAGGTGGCGCAGTACGGCATGGAGTCCGAGCGCGTGACCCTGGCCGAAGGCATCGCCCGCGCCGGCGGCACCATGGACGCCTACGGCGATCTCTCGGGCATCTACCTCCTGCGCAACGAACCGTCGGCGCTGGCCCGCTCGATCATCGCCTCGGATACCGCGGCGGTCGATACCGCCTATGTGCAGACGGACGAGACTCGCAACATGTCGGGGCCACAGACCCGCGTGATCTATCGCGTCGATCTCACGCAGACCAACGGTTACTTCTTCGCGCAGAACATCGTGCTGCGCGACAAGGACATCGTGCTGGTGGCCAATGCCGAGACCGCCCAGATCCAGAAGGCCCTGACGCTGCTGCGCGGCTTCACCGGCGCCTACTTCGACATCAGCCGCGGGGCGACCTACTACCTGCCGACGTCGCCGTAACGGGTCCAAACCTCGGACAGGGCGTCCTGCCAGCGGGCCAGGACGACCCCATGCATATCGGACAGGCGGTCGTTGCAGAGGCGCGAGTTCATCGGGCGCCGGGCGAGTTCGACGAAGCTGTCGGAGGTGACGGGCCGAATCCTGCAGTCCGTGTTCCGCAGGATCTCCGACGCGAAGCCCGCCCAGCTCGTCTCGCCGGCACAGGTCATGTGGAACATGCCCCGGCCGCGGCGGCTGTCCCGCCATGGCAGGAGATTGCGGGCGACCTGCTCGATGCCGCGCGCCAGTTCAAAGGCCGAGGTCGGCGATCCGAGACGGTCGGCGACCACAGGTATTTCCGTGCTGCCGCGACTTCTCTCCAGCACCTTGGTGAAGAGGTTGCGGCTGTAGGGTGAGTAGAGCCAGCTCGTTCGCAGGATCGCATGGTCGGCCGTGATTTCGGCGACGGAGCCCTCGCCCGACAGCTTCGAGCGGCCATACACATTGAGCGGAGCGGTCGGATCGGCTTCCAGATAGGGACGGTCACTATCGCCGTCGAAGACATACTCGGTGGACAGGTGGACCAGCGGCACGCCGAGCGCCGCCGCGGCCTCGGCGACCCGGCGGGCGCCGTCGTGGTTGACCTTGAAGGATGCTTCGGGTGTGCGCTCGGCGCCGTCGACATCGGAGAACGCCGCGGCATTGACGATGACGTCAGGTCGCAGGGTGGACAACGGAGCGGCGATATCGCGAACCGTCTCGAGGTCGAGGTCCGGGCGTCCCAGGAACCGGATGCGTCGCGTTGCGGCGCGCAGGGCCTTCAAGGATCGTTCTCGTAGCCCGGCTGGGCCGGGATGAGGATCAGGCCGTCGGCGGGGTAGGGAATGCCCGGCAGTCCGTCGGGAGGGCGGATCGCCTGGCCGTAGGACGGCACGGCGTTGCCCGGCAGGCCGGTGGCATAGGGGGAGAGGGGGACACCCTGCGCGCCGCCCATCGTCGAGCCGACCGGGGATCCTCCCGCTGGCTGGCCGACCGTCGACCCGATGGTGCCGCCGACCGTTCCGCCGATGGTGCCGCCCTGGCCGCCTTGGGCGATTTGCTGCGCCGACGCGGGCGCGGCGAAGACGAGTCCCGAGAGCACGAACAGCAACGCCTTCATGGAAGCCCTAATGTGCCCGCAGGCAGGTGAATGGTGAAAGCGAGTGTGGCTCGCTCCGCCGCCTGGAACAATCCTGCTCGATCCGGACCCCTTTGCCCGTGACCCGCCGGTTCCATCGACGATCTCGAGCTGCTGCTTCGAGCTCGCCGACCACCGAAGCGCAAGTTCTGTCATGGCTTGGCGTCAGACTAGCTCCCAGGACGGAGAGTTCGCCGTACCCATGCATCGCAGGAGGAGCTCATGCAACGACTGCTGGATACCCGTTTCCCCGAGGGCTGGGAGGAGAGAATCCGGATTCTGACCAGCCCCGCCAAAACCTCGCGGGAGCGAAACGGGCGTTTCCGGGAAATGATGGTCACGCGCGAGGTCTACGAACGGGAGCGCAAACGTCCCGCTAACACCGAGAACTGGTCCTTCGTCCGCTGACCGAAATCGGCCATTCCGCCCCCTTTCTGCAGGGGGGCGGATCGCGGCATGATCGGGTTCCAAACGTGGACGTGAACAGTCATCGGGGATCCCAACATGCAGCGGCTCAAATTCGGCGCCTTCCTGGCCCCGCACCATCCGATCGGCGAGAATCCGATGCTGCAGTTCCGGCGGGATCTCGACCTCGTCGAGCAACTCGACGGGCTGGGCTACGACGAGTTCTGGTGCGGCGAGCATCATTCCAGCGGCTGGGAGATGATCGCTTCGCCTGAGATGTTCCTCGCGGCCGCCGGCGAGCGCAGCAAGCGCATCAAGCTCGGCACCGGCGTGATCTCGCTGCCCTACCATCATCCCTACAACGTGGCGCAGCGCATGGTGCAACTCGACCACATGACCGGTGGTCGCGCGATCTTCGGCTCGGGCCCGGGCGCCCTGGCCTCGGACGCGCACACGCTCGGCATCGATCCGATGCTTCAGCGCGACCGGCAGGACCACGCGATCGGCGTCATCCGCCGCCTGTTCCGGGGCGAGCGAGTCACGGACAAGACCGACTGGTACACGATGCAGGACGCCGCCCTGCAGCTGCTGCCGCTGCAGGAGGACATGCCGTTCGTCGTGGCTTCGCAGGTCAGCCCGTCCGGCATGACGCTGGCCGGCAAGCACGGCATCGGCATCATCTCGATCGGCTCGATGTCGAACGAGGGCCTGCTGGCGCTGCCGACGCAGTGGAAGTTCGCCGAGGACGCGGCGAAGAAGCATGGCCAGACGGTCGATCGCCGTAACTGGCGCGTGCTGCTGTCCTGGCACGTCGCGGAGACGCGCGAGAAGGCTCGCGAGGAAGCGCGGGTCGGCCTCCACCGCTGGCACAACGAATACATCGTCGGTACGCTGCAGCGCCCCGGCGCAGAGCCCTTCGCCGATCCGGACGAGGCGGTGGACAAGACGGCCTTCACGCCGGGATCGGCCGCCACCATCGGCACGCCCGACGACCTCGTGAAGGTCATCAAGGACGTCTATGCCAAGAGCGGCGGCTTCGGCACGGTGGTGGGCTTCGTCCATGACTGGGCCAACCCGGAGAACACCCGCCGCAGCTGGGACATGGTGGCGCGCTACGTCATTCCCGAGATCAACGGCTACGTGACCAAGCTGCGCGAATCGCAGAAGTTCCTGATCGAGAATCGCGGCGTCTTCGACCGCGCGCAGCAGGCGATCATGGCGAAGATCATGCAGACCGAGGGCGGCGCCGAGGCGCTCAAGGTCACGAAGTCGCCGCGCTTCGCGGCGGCCTCGGCCGCGGTGCCGGACTTCGAAAGAGAACGCCCGCTAGCGGAACTCGGGAACCAAGGCGGCGCTCGCGGGCGCCGCCTCAGTTCTGCTGCTGCCGCCAGACGAAGATCGAGCTCATCGTGTAGTTGAAGGTAGCGCCGACGACGACGCCGGCGATGCCCGCGATCCACCAGCTCTCGTTCGACACGAACATCCACGACGCCACACCGATGTTCGCGAGAGCACCCACGCCGCACACGACATAGAACTTCAGCAACCCGCCCAGCGCGGACAGACCCTTCAGCTTCATGTCGCTGTAGGTCAGGAGGTTGTTGACCAGGAAGTTGGACGTCATGGCGATGACCGTCGCCAGCGACTGCGCCACTTCGAAGCCGAGTCCGCCGAGCATGCCGAGCCGCAGCACGACGAGGTGCAGGGCGAGGCCGATGGCGCCCACGATCATGAAGAACAGGAAGCGGACCGAGATGGCGCCGCCGGTCAGGCGGTGCACCAGCAGGCCGAGGAAGTCCATCATGGCCCGGCTGTCGAATTTCGACAGGCCTTCCTGCCGGGAGCGGAAGTGGTAGGCCACTTCGGCGACCCGCACCTGGCCGCGCGTGCTGGCGAGGATGTCGAGCAGGATCTTGAAGCCGGAAGAGATCAGGTTGGGCGCGACCGTCTCGAACACATCGCGCTTCAGGGCAAAGAAGCCGCTCATCGGATCGGAGACCTGCCGGCCGATGACGATGGACGAGAGGTGGGTCGCGACCTTGCTGGCAAAGGCGCGGCGG
>LSKJ01000408.1 GCA_001557035.1 Rhodospirillaceae bacterium CCH5-H10
CGCTTCGAGGTCCACACCGGCTCGACTTGGCGGCCACGCACCGGTTCGATGGTCAACCACCGGGCTCTTACTGCCGCCATGATCGACAGCCGCGAGTTCCTGGCCGCTCGTCGCCGCGCTGAGACCGAACTGTTGGTGCCGACCGGACCGAAGATCGCCTTCACGGGTGGTGCCGACTTCAACGACCACCAGCTCATCTGGAGCACGCTCGACAAGGTCCGCGTCAAGCAT
>LSKJ01000409.1 GCA_001557035.1 Rhodospirillaceae bacterium CCH5-H10
CCGGCTCTATGGGCCGCGCGGCTTCTATCAGTACCAGCTCGTGGTGCCGCGCGACGCCGGGCCGGCCGCGCTGCGCGATATCCTCGACATCATCGCGAAGTCGGGCCAGGGCTCCTTCCTCGCGGTCATCAAGACCTTCGGCGAGCGCGCCTCGCCCGGCCTGTTGAGCTTCCCGATGCCCGGCATCACTCTCTCGCTCGACTTCCCCAACCGGGGCGCGCGCACCGAGCGGCTGTTCGTCGAACTCGATGCCGTCGTTCGTGCCGCCGGAGGACGCCTCTACCTCGCCAAGGATGCGCGCATGCCGCGCGACCTGTTCGACGCGGGCTATCCAAAAGCGCCGGACCTTGCGAGATTCCGCGATCCTGGGATGAGCTCCGGCATGTCCCGCCGTTTGATGGGGCATTGAGTTGGACCAGAAGAAGCGCATCGTCGTGGTCGGCGCGACCTCTTCCATCGCCGAGCATTGCTGCCGGCTGTGGGTGCAGGAGGGTCCGGTCGAACTGATCCTGGTCGCGCGCAACATCGCCTTGGCCGAGCGCATCGCAACCGACCTGCGGGCGCGCGGCGGAGCCGTCGACGTGTCGGTCGAGACGATGGATTTCCTGTCGGCGCCGGGCATCGGCGATGCAGTGGCACGCTGGACCGGGCAGGTGCCGGTCGACATTGCGCTGATCGCCCATGGCGTTCTGTCGCCGCAGCAACCCTGTCAGGACCATATCGGGCAGACCCGCGAGGCCATCGAGGTCAACGGCGTCTCGCCGGTCCTGTTCGCCGAGGCGTTCGCGGGCGCGATGGAGCGCGCCGGCAACGGCACGATCGCCCTGATCGGCTCGGTGGCCGGCGATCGCGGCCGCCGCGCCAACTACGTCTACGGCGCCTCGAAGGCCCTGATGGATCGCTACGCCCAGGGCCTGCAGCACCGCTTTGCGCGCACGGCCGTGAAGGTCGTCCTGATCAAGCCCGGCCCCACCGACACGCCGATGACGGCCCAGTACAAGGCGCAGGGCCGGAAGCTGGCCTCGGTCGAGTCCGTGGCCGAAGGCACCGTGCGCGCGATCGCGCGCGGCACGCCGGTCGCCTACCTGCCACGCAAGTGGCAGCTCATCATGTTCGTCGTGCGCAACCTGCCGAACGTCATCTTCAACAGGCTCAACATCTGATGCTGAAAGAGATCTACGACGCGGTCATCTCGACCTTCGAGCGGGCCTTCGGCCTGCTCGCCAGCCGCCGCCTGTGGCTGGTCTGGGGCGTGGCCGTGGCGCTCGTCGTGTCGCTGTTCATCTCCTTCCCGCGGATCAGCTTCTTCCTCGGCACAGACGGCCAGATCGTCAATTTCTGGCCGGTGCTGGAGCGCCAGGCCGCCAATCCGCTGGCGACCGTGGGCGACCAGTTCAAGGACCACGCGCTGCACGACGCCAAGCTGGCATTCCGGCTGACCCTGCCGCTCACCATGAAGGTCCTCCACATCGACTGGCGCGGCCTGCTGGCGATCCAGTACGGGCTCGGCATCCTGATGCTCTTCCTGGTCGGCAAGATCGCGATGGACCTGTTCCGCGACCGGATCGTGGCGCTGGCCAGCGTCTTCGGCGTGGCCTCGATCTATGCCGGCAAGGCGGCGTTCCTCCAACTGGGCGGGATGGGCGACGCGTTCGCTTTCGCCTTCCTCACCGTGGCCGTGGCGTTCCGCAATCCCGTGGTGATCTTCGCCTCCGTCATCGCCGCCTGCTTCACCGACGAACGTGCGGTCATCGTCTCGCCGTTGCTCGTCATCTACTGGGCGATGCGCGACAGCGACGGACGCAGGCCCGACTGGTTCAACCTGCAAACGACTACCGTGGGCACGTCGATCCTGGTCGCCGGGATCATCCGCCTCGTGCTGATGTTCGGCTACGGGCTGCATATTCCGATCGGCGCCGGCAACGATGTCGGCTTCGGCGTCCTGCCGATCAACCTGCCGAACCTGCAATACGAACTGCCGCACGTGCTCGCGGGACTATGGCTGTGGCCGCTCGTCGCCTGCATCCTGCTGGTACGGAACCGCTGGTGGTTCTCGCTGCTGGCGATCGTGGGCGTCACCGGCGCGATCGTCGCCGCGTCGTTCATGGTGCTCGATGTCGACCGCAGCCTCGCCTACACCCTGCCGCTCGTTTACGTGTCGATGGCGGTCGCGGCGTGGGCCCGGCTCGACCTCAAGGACCTGCGCGGCATCGCCATCCTGGGCTTCCTGATTTCCTTCGCCTGCCCGGTCAACAGCCTGTTCGGCGGCGTCAGCAACCGATACTCCGAAGGCAACCTGATGCCGGTCGAGATCGTGCGCTTCTACAAGTACAGCACCGCCCGCTAGTTGCGGATCTGGTAGAAGCAGACCATGTCGCCGAGCGGCACCATGGTCCAGCCGTCGATCGGATAGTCGACGAAGGAACGCAGGATGGCGTCGGCCTTGCCGTTGCCCAGCAGCTTCTTCTGGACGAACACGTAGAGGCGATCGATGCGGCCGCGATAGGCCATCGCCTTGAGGTCCTCGAGCGAATCGAAATCGGCCAGGTTGGACCAGTTCCGCGCGTTGCGGACCTCCAGCGCGATCTCCGGCGACGGGAGGAAGATCAGTGTCTTCCTCGCGTCCGGCCCCGCCAGATCGATGGTGCGGATGTAGGCAATCGCCTCCGCCGTCGCATTCATCTGCCGGAAGCCGCGGTCGCCCATCGGGTAATGCGAATTGGCGATGGTGCGCGTCACGAACGAGGTGACGCCGTACAGGCAGGCCAGCCCCACGACAGCCGCGAAGCAAAGCCGCAGGATCCACGACCGGCTTGTGATGAAGGCATGGACCACGCCGATGAACAGCAGCAGCGCGGGGATGCGGAAGTGGCGCTCGTCGAAGCTCACCGACTTGGCCGCCATCCACGTCGCGAGGAACACGACGAGGATCGCGCCGCATGTCGCAAAGACGAAGCGCAGGTATTCGCCGTAATCGTGGCGCAGCCGGATCCAGGTGACGGTGAAGGTCGCGACGGCCAGCGGAAAGAAGGCGTAGACCACGGCGTCGATCGACTTCAGGACCTGCCGCCCGGGATTGAGGAACAGGTAGTGGCCGAGGTCGAGCAGCGAGAGGCTGGCGCTCCACAGGCAGGTGACGCCGAGCGACACGTAGAAGAGCAGCCCGTCGGGATGGAGGGTCGTCGGGATCGAGGCCGCGGTGACGCCGCGCGTGTACCAGGTGAAATAGAAGATCGCGCCCATCAGCGCGATGGCGATGCCGGCCACCACCAGCTTGCGCAGCGTGTCCCACTTCGCCCAGGCCCTGTCGCCGCAGATCGCCGCGCCGCCCACGACGGCCGCGCCGAAGATCATGCCGCTCAGCTTGGCGAAGACCAGAACCGCCGTCCCCAGCACGAAGGGGATCACGGAAAACCAGCGGAAGTCGCGCAGGCGCCAGACCATGAGGATGAACCAGGGCGCGACGCCGAACAGCAGCGATTCGCCGCCGGAGTAGTTGGTGAAGGACAGGTTGAAGAACCTGTTGCAGACGATGACGGCCAGCGCGACCCAGATCGTCAGCGGCGGAAAGCCGAACGCCTGGTAGAGCGCATGCCAGCCGAACAGGCCCAGCACGGAGAAGGCCGCGACCACGACGATGATCGCAAGGCCAAGGCTCATGCCGAGCTTCTCGACCAGCCCGGGCAGCACATGCTGGCCCGGCGTCCAGGTGCTCATGAAGGCCTCGACTTCACGCGAGATGTCGGAAAGGTCGGGTCCCAGAGAATAGTTGAAGGCGGAGGCGCGGGCCTGCGTGTACCAGCCGACGAAGCCCCAGCCGCTGTCGGAATACATGTTCGGCCGCACGATCGCGCCGGCGATCGTGTAGGCCAGCGTCAGGACGACGACGAGCCCCAGGCACAGCGTCGGCACCCAGGCCATGAGACGGTCGGAGCCCCTGCCCGCTCCCCCCAACGATCGAACCATCCAATGCCACCGGCCGCTGAAACACCTGGCCGAAGTCTAGACCATCCGCGGCGGAAATCGCAGTAGGACCGTGCCTGCGGCCGCAATATAGTGCGCCTGAATGCAATCGATTTCTCCGACGGTTACCGTCGTCGCGCCGACGTTCAACGAGTCGCAGAACCTGCCGCGCCTTGTCGCCCTGCTCGACAAGACGATGGGCGACATTCCCTGGGAAGTCGTCTTCGTCGACGACAACAGCCCCGACGGCACCTGGAAGGTGGCGAAGCAGCTTTCCCGGGACGATCCGCGCGTGCGCTGCCTGCGTCGTGTCGGCCGGCGCGGACTGGCCGGCGCCTGCATCGAGGGCGCGCTGAGTTCCGCGGCGCCCTACGTGGCCGTCATGGATGCCGATCTGCAGCACGACGAGACCATCCTGCCCGCGATGATCGCCAAATTGCAGAACGACGAAGCCGACATCGTGATCGGCAGCCGGTTCGTGGGCGA
>LSKJ01000410.1 GCA_001557035.1 Rhodospirillaceae bacterium CCH5-H10
TCCATCTGCTGCAGCGCTAGCCGCCGCTGCGCCGCCGTCTCCGCCGCGACCAGGTCGGCGATGCCCTCGGCTTCGGTGAGATCGAGCTTGCCGTGCTCGAAGGCGCGGCGCGTAAACTCGCCGGGCTCGGCCAGCCGGCAGAAACCGAGATGGGCAATCGCGTCGAGGGCGGCACCAACCACCGCGCGACCGCCGTGAAGATGCAGCTCGACCATCGGCTCGCCGGTCTCGGTGTGGGGCGCGGCGAACCAGACGACCAGGCCCTTGTCGATCGCCTCGCCCGAAACGGGATCGAGGATGGTGCGCAACGCCATGCGGCGCGGCGTCGGCAAGGACTTGCGGGTGAGCTGTTCCAGCGCGTCGCCCGCGCGCGGGCCGCTCAGCCGGATCACCGCGAGCGCGCCGGGATGGGCGCGCGTGGGCGTCGGCGTGCCCAGCGCATAGATCGTGGCGTCTTTCACGTCCGCCGGGGTGCGGATTGTGCCGGGCGCGCCGGCGGTGCGGCGGGCGGCGGACGCGCCATCACCTTGTCCGCGATCTTCTCATAGACCGCTTCGGGGATCAGCCGGCGCTCGACCAGGTCGCCTTTGGTCTTGAACGGCCGCGCCCGGATGATCGCGTCGGCCCGCACCTCGCCGATCCCGTCGAGCGACATGAGATCGTCGCGGCTGGCGCTGTTGATATCGATCTGTCCAGCGGTCGCGGGCGCAGCAGGCGCCGCGGGACGCGCGCCCTGGGCCAGGACCGGAGGGGCGATCGACGCCGCGCCCGTCAGGGCCACGGCCATTGCGAGGAGGGCTTTGAAAGACATAACGCCCGCCATTATCGCACGAAATCGGCCCAGTTCGGGACGGGCCGCCGCTCGAAGGGCACTTTCCAGCGGTGACAATTCGAGCGGTCGATCAGCTCCGCCGGCACCATGATCTCGGCCGGAACGGGCTCGCCGGCGAGATGACGAAGGACGGCCTGGGCGGCGATGGACGCGATGTTGAAGGCGCTGAAGTCGACGCTGGCCAGCATCGTCCCGCGTTCGATGCGATCGATCGCGCCCGGCAGACCGTTGATGCCGACGACGGTCGCGGTCCGCCCGGCTTCCTCCAGCGCCTTGAGCGCCCCGAAAGCCATGACGTCGTTGGCCGTCCAGACACCGTCGATCCGCGGATGGGCCTGCAGCAGTTCGGCCATCGCGGTCCGCGCCGGCGCCTCCTGCAGATAGCCGACCCGCGATCCCACCAGCTCGATACCGGGATGGTCCGCCAGCGCCCGCTTCAAACCTTCGGTCCGGTCGCGCGCGGTGCGGGCGCCCGGCGTACCGTCCAGCGCCACGACCTTTCCGGTCCCGCCCAGACCCTCGAACAGGGCACGGGCGATCGTCTCGCCCACCCGGACGTCGTCCGATCCGACAAAGGTCACGACGGGCACATTCATGCGGTTGATGAACACCCCCACCGGGATGCCGGCCGCGGTGATCCGCGCCACATCCTCTGCCATCGCGACATCGTCGGTCGGGTTGAAGAGGACGGCGTCCGGCCGCGCGGCCAGCGCCTCGGCCACCAGCGCCTTCTGCTCGCCGACATGGTCGGGCGTCGCGGGCACATAGTGCACCGTACGGGCACCGGCCTGCGCCGCGGCCCTGTCGACGGCCAGCCGCGCCGCATCGTAGGCGGGATTTACACGGTTCTTTGTGAAAACCGCGAGGATCGGAGGGCGGACCGCAGGCTCGTGCATGGGCCTACTTTAGACCAGCGGCGCCCTGTAGTATCCGCCGGCCATGGCCCAGCCCTACGACAACATTCCCGACCGCCGTGTCATCGTCCGGCGCCGCAAGCTCGAGGAGGGCCTCGCCCGTCTCGCCGAGGACATGCCCCCCGGCGGCGAGCCGCCGCGTGCGCCGGTCCTGGCACTGCTGCGCGACGCCCTGACCGCGGGCCGTGCGGAGATCCGCCGCCGCTTCGAGGAGCCGGGCCCGTTGAAGAACGACGGGCCGGCAGTACTGGCGGCCACGTCCTACCTCATGGACCAGATCATCCGCGTTCTCTACGACTTCGCCGACCAGCACGCCTACCCGGCAGCCAATCCCAGCGCCGGCGAGCGGCTGGGCCTGGTGGCGACCGGCGGCTATGGCCGCGGCGAGCTGGCGCCGCTTTCCGATATCGATCTCCTGTTCCTGCGTCCCTACAAGCAGACGCCGCGCGGCGAGCAGATCGTCGAGTTCATGCTCTATCTCCTGTGGGACCTCGGCCTGAAGGTCGGCCACGCGACCCGCACGGTCGAGGAGAGCCTGCGCTACGCCGAGCGCGACCAGACGATCCGCACGGCCTTGCTGGAAGCGCGCTACCTCTGGGGCGATCGCGCGCTGTTCGACGAGATGCAGCGCGGCTTCGCGCAGAAATTCTATACCGGCGACGGGCGCGACTTCGTCGACGCCAAGCTCGCCGAGCGCGACCAGCGCCATCACCGCATGGGCGATTCGCGCTACGTCGTCGAGCCCAACGTCAAGGAAGGCAAGGGCGGGCTGCGCGACCTGCACCTGCTGTTCTGGATCGCCAAGTATCTCTATCGCGTCAGCGAGCCGGGCGAACTGGTCGCCAAGGGCGTGCTGACGCGGGAAGAAGCGCGCCACTTCGAGCGCGCCGAGCGCTTCCTCTCGACCGTGCGCTGCCACATCCACTACCTGACGAACCGCGCCGACGATCGCCTGTCGTTCGATCTGCAGCGCGAGATCGCGGCGCGCCTCGGTTACCAGGACCGGCCGGGCAGCCGGGGCGTCGAACGCTTCACCAAGCATTACTACCTGCATGCCAAGACGGTCGGCGATCTGACGCGCATTTTCGTCGCCGCGCTCGAGGACAGCCGGCGGCGCAAGCCCAAGCTGGCCGCGCTGTGGCAGACCTTGCGGCCGCGCGAACTCGAAGGCTTCCGACTCGACGGCGAACGGCTCGCGGTGGCGACGCCCGATGCGTTCGCCCGGGATCCGGTCGCGATCCTGCGCCTGTTCCATGTCGCGCAGGAGAACGATCTCGACATCCATCCCGCGACCTTGCGGCTGATCACGCAGAACATCCGGCTGGTCGACAGGCTGAGGAACGATCCTGAGGCCAACCGGCTCTTCATGGAGATGCTGACGTCGCGCCACGACCCGGAGACGACGCTACGGCGCCTCAACGAGGCCGGCGTGTTCGGCCGCTTCGTGCCCGACTTCGGAAGGGTCGTCGCGCAGACGCAGCACGACATGTACCACACGTACACGGTCGACGAGCACACGATCCGCGCCATCGGCATCCTCTCGAAGATCGAGTCGGGCGTGCTGAAGGAAGACCATCCGCTGTCGGCCGACGTGGTCCACAAGATCCTGTCGCGCCCGGTGCTCTATCTCTCGGTGCTGCTGCACGACATCGCCAAGGGCCGCGGCGGCGATCATTCGGTACTGGGCGCCGACGTGGCGATGCAGCTTGGGCCGCGCCTCGGCCTGACGGCTGCCGAGACGGAAACCGTGGCCTGGCTGGTGCGCTATCATCTCGCGATGTCGGCGACCGCGTTCCAGCGCGACCTGATGGACCCCAAGACCATCGACACCTTCGCCGCGCTGATCCAGTCACCCGAACGGCTGCGCCTGCTGCTGGTCCTGACGGTGTGCGACATCCGCGCGGTCGGGCCCAACGTCTGGAACAACTGGAAGGCCGCGCTCCTGCGCCAGCTCTACAATGCGACGGAGCAGGTCCTCTCGGGTGGCACGCTGAGCGGCGGCCGTGCCGAGCGGATCAAGCATATACAGGGCGAGATTTCCAAACGGCTGGCCGGCTGGAGCGACGCCGACAAGGAAGCGCATTTCGCGCGCGGCTACGCCTCCTACTGGCTCTCCTTCCCGATCGACACGCTGGTTCGCCAGGCCGAGCTGGTGCGCGGCGCCGAGCGGGCGAAGCAGCCGCTCGCCATCGAACACCGGGTCGACGACGAACGCTCGGTGACCGAAGTCACGATCTACACGCTCGACACGCACGGCCTGTTCGCGCGCCTCGCCGGCGCCATGGCGATCAGCGGCGCCAACATCGTCGATGCCAAGATCTTCACCCTGGCCAACGGCATGGCGCTCGACACGTTCTGGATCCAGGACCTCGAGGGCAAGCCGTTCGACGGGCCGCAGCGGCTGGCGCGCCTTGCCGCCCGCGTCGAGCTGGCGCTGTCCAACCGGCTCGATATCCAGAAGGAACTCGACAGCCAGCGCGGCTCCTGGCCCAAGCGCGACCGCGTCTTCACCGTCGAGCCCCGCGTGCTGATCGACAACAACGCGTCGGACACCTTCACCGTGATCGAGGTCAACGGCCGCGACCGGCCGGGCTTCCTGCATGTCGTCACGCGCGCACTCACACGCCTCAACCTGCAGATCGCCACTGCGCACGTCACCACCTACGGCGAACGCGCGGTCGACGTTTTCTACGTCAAGGACCTGTTCGGCCTGAAGGTCGTGAATGCCGACAAGCTGAAGCAGATCTCGGCCACCGTCGAAGCCGCCATCCGCGACTTCGACTCCCGCTTCGATCCGATGGCGAAGGCGGCGGAATAAATTGTCCGTCGTCTCGACCGAAGCGCCGAAGGCGCGAAGCGGAGAGACCTTCTCTTGACGATTAGCCGGCCATTGGTGGAGAGAAGGTCTCTCCGCTTCGCCTCGCTTCGCGAGTCTCCGGTCGAGACGACGGGTGAAAGTTCAAAAAAGAAACGTCCTTCCCGCCGTCACTCCGGCTTGAAGTTGGCTTCCTTCAGGAGCGCGGTGTTGGTTTCGACCTCCTGCTTGATGAAGGCGGCGAAGTCCTTGGGACCGCGGGCGGTCGGGACGATGCCGAGCGACGTGGTCTTTTCGATGAAGCCCTTGTCGCTCGAAACCGCTGCCATGCCGGCGGCGAGCCTGGCCACGATCGGCTCGGGCGTGTCCTTGGGAGCCCAGACGCCGTACCAGGAACTGAGGTTGAAATCCTTCAGGCCGACTTCTGCGCTGGTCGGAATGTTCGGCGCGAGCGGCGTGCGTTCCTTCGAGGTCACGAACAGGCCCTTGGCGCGGCCCGATGTGGCAAGCGGCAGCAAGGCGGTCCAGGGGTCCATGAAGAACTGCACGCTGCCGGCCATCAGGTCGGTATTGGCCGGCGCGGTCCCCTTGTAGAGGATCTGGTCGAGCGGGATACCGATGCGCTTCAGCCAGGCCAGGGTCGCGATGTGGCCGGCCGAGCCGCCGGAGGAGATCGCCACGAAGAACTTCTTCGGGTCCTTGGCGACGGCCGCCATCGTGGCCGCATAGTTGTCGCCCGGCACATTGTTGTTGGCCAGCATCACCAGCGGCGCCTCGCCCGCCTGGGCGATGGCGCGGAAGTCCGTCTGCGGATCGTAGGGACAGGACGGGACCACCGTCTTGCCCAGCACGAACAGGCTGGCGTTGAACAGGACGGTGTAGCCATCGGGCTCGGCGCGGCGGACCATCTCGGAACCGATGGTGCCGGAGGCGCCGCCGACATTCTGGATGACGATCTGCTGGCCGAGCTTTTCCGACAGGAACTGCGCGGTGATGCGGCCGAGTCCGTCGGTGCCGCCACCCGGCGGGTACGGCACGATCATCTTGAGCGGCTTGTTCGGATAATCCTGCGCGAGGGCCGGCGCGGCGAGAATCGAGGCGCCCATGGCGCCCAGCACGGTCCTACGACGAAGATTCATGGAGATTGCCTCGGAGTGAAAAGCTCAGGGGAGCACACTAACAGAAGATGCACAGGCCGTGCCATGAGCCGTCTCGCAGATCGTCCGGGAAACCCGGCGCTCGGCGACCTCGCCGCAGGGCACGCCGAGGGCGCGCGACGTGTCCAGATGCTGCCGCAGCGTCGTGCTGGCGCCGGGCGCGATGGGCGAGGGCGCGCCCTCCCGGTAGCCCGACTTGAGTTCGACGGTGCGCTGGCGGCCGTCGCGAAGCGCCAGCACCACGTCGACCTGGAGATAGTCGATCGTCTCGCCCGACTTGTTCTGCACGACGAGGCTCGGAACACAATTGCCGTAGACGTTGGAATCGCTGCCGCGGGTGACGTCGATGCCGTTGGCGGCAAGGGCCGCCGTCGCCGGCAGGGCCAAACTCAACGCAACGAGGACTGTCTTCATGGTCGCCTCCAGCCTGGGTCAGGTCGATTGCAGTCGCTGCTCCCGGCGGGTGGCCAGCATCTGCAGGATCGCTGCCGCTGTCTCCTCGATCGAGCGGCGCGTGACGTCGATGGTCGCCCATTTGCGGCGGGCATAGAGGCGACGGGCTTCCTGGATCTCGCTCTGCACCGTGTCCATGTCGGTATATTCCGACTCGGTATCCTGCTGCATGAGCCTGAGCCGGTTGACGCGGATCTGCACCAGCCGCTCGGGATCGGTGATCAGGCCGACGATCAACGGCCGCCTGGCCTCCTCGAGTTCGGTGGGCGGCGGCACCTGCGGCACCAGCGGCACGTTGGCCGCGCGCACGCCGCGGTTGGCGAGATAGACACAGGTCGGGGTCTTCGAGGTGCGCGAGGGTCCGACCAGGATCACGTCGGCATCGTCGAGATCGTGCGTCGACTGGCCGTCATCGTGCGCCAGCGTGTAGTGCATGGCATCGATCCGGTCGAAATAGCCCTCGTCGAGCTGATGCTGTCGGCCCGGCCACTGCTCGCTCTTGGAATGGAAATGCACCGCCAGCACGCTCATCGCCTGGTCGAGCACGCCGACGCAGGGCAATTGCAGGCGCCGGCAATGGTCCCGCACCACGTCGCGCAGTTCGGGATCGACCAGCGTGTAGAGGACGGGGCCGCGGTCGCGCTCGACCGCCTGCATCACCTTTTCCATCTGCGCCGGCGACCGCACCAGCGACCAGACATGCTCCTGCACGAAGATGCCCTCGTACTGGACGAGGCAGGCACGGGCGACGCTCGACACGGTCTCGCCGGTCGAATCGGACACGAGATGGACGTGAAAATTACGGTTGGCCACGCCTCGTTTTACCTCACGGCGATGCCGGGAGAAACGCGGGATTGCCGTGGGCATTGCGGGGACAAGCGGGACGGGCGACGGCACGGGCGGGATTCGGGACACGACTCGCCCGACCCGTCCAATTTGTCGTCCCCTGCGTACAGTTTGGGACGAATGACCTGTGAGTCGGGAATCAGGGCTTTTGACCGAGAGAATCGATGGATTCCGATCCACAGCCCCCTGGGGAGAGATGTCCAATAAGGCGCATCCCCACATGCCACAGGCTCTACTACTGCTACTACCTATTATGAATAGAGTAGAAGGAAGCATGAGGGACGAGATTTGAGCGGCGGAAAACTCCTGGAGACGCTGGCCGGAACGAGACATCCGACGCCACCGATCTGGCTGATGCGACAGGCCGGTCGCTATCTGCCGGAGTACCGTGCCGTCCGGTCGACGACGCGGTCGTTCCTCGAATTCTGCTACACGCCCGACAAGGCCGTCGAGGTGACGCTGCAGCCGATCCGCCGGTTCGGCCTCGATGCCGCGATCATCTTCTCCGACATTCTGGTCGTGCCGGATGCGCTCGGCCAGAAGGTCTGGTTCGAGGAGGGCGAGGGCCCGAAGCTCGAAGCGCTGACCGATCCCTCGCAGTTCGGCCGGCTCTCACGGGCGCGCCTGCAGGAGCACCTGGCACCGGTCTACGAGGCGATCCGCCGGACGCGCGCCGAGCTGCCGAAGGAAACGGCGCTCCTCGGGTTTGCCGGCGCGCCGTTCACGCTCGCCTGCTACATGATCGAAGGCAGCGGCAGCAAGGACTTCGCCAAGGTGAAGAGATGGGCCTATGCCCATCCCGAATCCTTCAAGCTGCTGATCGACCTTCTCATCGATGCGGTGATCGAACATCTCGGCCACCAGGTCGATGCCGGCGCCGATGCCGTACAGCTCTTCGATTCGTGGGCGGGCGTGCTTCCGGAAGAACAGCTCTTCCACTGGTCGCTCGATCCGATGGTGCGGATCGCCAAGGGATTGCGCGAGCATCATCCCAAGGTGCCGATCATCGCCTTCCCGCGCGCCGTCGGTCCGGCCGCCCTGATGTATCGCCTGCCCGAGACATTCAGCGCCCTGTCGCTCGACACCGGCATCGGCGCGCATTGGGCGGCGAAGGAAATCCAGCCGCACATCTGCGTGCAGGGCAATCTCGATCCGATCATGCTGGTTGCCGGCGGCGAGGCGATGGAACGCGAGGCCACGCGCATCCTCGACAAGCTCGGCCACGGTTCCTACGTCTT
Source organism: Rhodospirillaceae bacterium CCH5-H10 (assembly GCA_001557035.1). GTDB lineage: Bacteria > Pseudomonadota > Alphaproteobacteria > Reyranellales > Reyranellaceae > Reyranella. The sequence goes on from LSKJ01000410.1 coordinate 8,256, forward strand.
CAATCTCGGCCACGGCGTCGTGCCGCAGACCCCGCCCGACCACGTCGCGCGACTGGTCGAGATCGTGCGAAATTGGAAGCCGAGCTGACGTGAAGATCGCGATCGTCATGTTCAATCTCGGTGGGCCCGATTCGCTCGAGGCGGTGCAGCCGTTCCTGCGCAACCTGTTCAGCGATCCGGCGATCATCTCGCTGCCGTCCTTCTTCCGTCTGCCGCTGGCGCGGTTCATCGCCAGCCGGCGCACGGCCAAGGCACAGGGTATCTACGCCAAAATCGGCGGCAGCTCGCCGATCCTCGGCCAGACCGAGGCGCAGGCGCGTGCGCTGGAAGAGGCGCTGGGACCGGACCATGAATGGCGCGGCTATGTCTGCATGCGCTACTGGCATCCAATGACCGAAGCGGTCGTGCGCTCGGTGAAGCGTTTTGCACCCGATCGCATCGTGCTGCTGCCGCTCTATCCGCAATTCTCCACGACGACGACGGCCTCGTCGGTGAAGGCATGGAAAGAGGTGGCGGCCGCAGCGAAGCTCAACGTGCCGACGCAAACCGTCTGCTGCTATCCCGACGAACAAGGGTTCATCGCGGCCTCGGTCGAACTCGTGAAGCAGGGGCTGGCCGAAGCGGAGGGTCGTCCGGCGCGCGTGCTGTTCTCCGCGCACGGACTGCCGGAGAAAGTCATCAAGGCCGGCGATCCTTACCAGGCCCAGGTCGAACGCACGGCCAAGGCCATTGCCGATCGCATCGGCGGTCTCGACTGGTCGGTCTGCTACCAGAGCCGCGTCGGTCCGTTGAAATGGATCGGCCCCGCGACCGACGACGAGATCCGGCGTGCAGGCAAGGACGGCAAGGCGATCGTGCTCTACCCGCTGGCCTTCGTGTCGGAGCATTCCGAGACGCTGGTCGAGCTCGACATGGATTACCGGGAGCTGGCGAACGAGAGCGGTGTACCGGCCTATATCCGTGTGCCGACCGTGGGAACGCATCCTGCCTTCATCGAAGGCCTCGCCAATCGCGTGCGCGCGATCCTCGCCGAGCCGCAGGTCGCGATCTGCCATGGCGCGACGGTGATGCCCTGCAGCGGCAATCATCGCGGCTGTCCGCTCATCGCCGGATCTGTCTGATGCTCTACGAGGTGCTGAAGGCGCTGCACATCATTTCGGTCATCGCCTGGATGGCGGGACTGCTCTACCTGCCGCGCCTGTTCGTCTATCACGCCGATGCGGAGAAGGGCTCGGTGCAGAGCGAGACCTTCAAGACCATGGAGCGTCGCCTGCTGCGCGGCATCATGAACCCGGCGATGATTCTGACCTGGGTCCTCGGTCTCGCTTTGGCCTGGCAGGGCGACTGGTGGCACGCGCCCTGGTGGCAGGCCAAGTTCGCCTTGGTCTGCGGCCTCACCGTCGTGCACCACCTGTACGGACGCTGGCGCAAGGAGTTCGCGGCCGACCAGAACGCTCGGCCCGCCAACTATTACCGCTGGTGGAACGAGGTCCCGACCCTGCTGATGATCGCCATCGTCTTCCTCGTGGTGCTCAAGCCTTTCTGAGCAACTGCCCCGGCCAGATCTTCCGCTCGACCTGGTCGGCGACGATGTCGGCGATCTTGTCGCCGGCGAAACGAGTGAGACGCGAGACCGGGCGATCGGCCGGATAGGACAGGACCAGTTGCCGGACCGGCGCCGGATCGGTGAGGGGCGCTGCGAGCAGCCGGCCCGCCGCGATGTCGTCGTGGATGGGCGACAGCGGCAGGATCGTCCAGCCATGGCCGTGGCGGACCAGGTCTTTCAGGGTGGCGTAGGAATCGGCCTCGACGGCGATCTGCAGCGAGATGCCCGCCTCGATGGCGCATTGCTCGACGATGGTCCGCAGGCCATGGCGCGTGCTGGGCAGCAGGATGCGTCTGCCCTCAAGGTCTGCGAACGGGATCGAGCGGTCGCCGGAAAGCCCCGAGCCGGGCGGCCCGATCAGGAACAGGTTCTCCAGCAGCAACGGCTCGGACCGCAGCGACCGGGCGGACTGCGGATCGTAGAGGATGGCGACGTCGATCTCGCCGCGATGAAGCCAGTCGATCAGATGGCCGGTGTAAGCGCCGACCAGCCGCAGTTCGACCTGCGGATGGGTCTGTCCGAAGGCCGCGACCAGGGGCAGCGAGAGGATGTCGGCCACCGTCGGCGGAAACCCGATGGCGATCCGGCCCTTCAAGGGCGCGTCGAGATCCGAGGCGGTCGCCCGGATTTCCTCCAGCTCCGCCATCACCCGCGTCGCATGTTCGAGGATTTCCCGGCCCTTCTCGGTGAGGACCATGCCACGGCCGTGCCGGGTGAACAGGCGCACCGACAGTTCCTCTTCCAGCATCCGGATCTGGCGGCTGAGGGCCGGCTGGGCGATGCCGATCCGGTCGGCCGCCTTGCTCAGGCTGCCGAGGTCGGCGACGTGAATGAGGGTGCGAAGTTGGGACAGCTCCATGGGAGCGATACAATATCTTTATATCTGTTCATTCCCAACAGTCGTCCAGTTTCGCTGCCGTTATAGCTAAGGTCCCCGCCGAACCTGAGCCGGATTGGGAGAATCATGACCGCCGCAACGAAGCCAGACTGGCGCGACCAGATCTTCGAGGTCTTCCAGGACCACGACGTGAAGCAGGTCTATCACGTTCCCGACGCCGGCCATGGCCGCCTGATCGAGGCCTGCCAGAGGTCGAATTCGATCCGCACCCTGGCGCTCACGACCGAGGAGGAGGGCATTCCGCTCGCCGCCGGTGCGTGGCTGGGCGGCCAGCGCTCGGTCCTGCTGATGCAGAGCTCGGGCGTCGGCAACACCATCAACCTGATGGGCATGCCGAAGACACTGCGCTTCCCGTTCCTGACGCTGATCACGATGCGCGGCGACTACGGCGAGTTCAATTCCTGGCAGTACCCGATGGGCCAGGGCACGCCGAAGGTGCTCGAGGCGATGGGCGTGCTGCTCTACTCCGTCGAGACCGCCGACGAGGTGAAGACCACGGTCGACGCCGCCGCGCGCTCAGCCTTCAACGGCGGCCAGGCCGTCGCCGTGCTGCTGCGCCAGAAGCTGATCGGCATCAAGAATTTCGGGAAGAAGTAACATGAGCAAGGCCACGCTCCAGCGGCGCCCGCTGGTCAAGCAACTCCTCGAGAACGCCGGCGACGACCTGCTCGTCATCGCGGGCCTCGGCTCGTCGAACTGGGACATCACCGCCGCCGGCGACCGTCCGCTCAACATGCCGCTCTGGGGCTCGATGGGCGCACCGGTCGGGATGGGCCTCGGCCTCGCGATGGCGCAGCCGAAGAAGCGCGTGCTGGTGATCACCGGCGACGGCGACATGCTGATGAGCCTGGGATCGCTCGCCACCGTGGCGACGCAGATGCCGGAGAACCTGGCGATCGTCGTTCTCGACAACGAGAAGTTCGGCGAGACCGGCAACCAGGCCACGCACACCAGCCCGCGCAACAACGGCCCGACCGATTCCGGCGCCGGCACCGACCTCGCCATGATCGCGCGCGGCTGCGGCATTCCCGACGCCACCACGGTCCGCGAGTCGAGCGAGGTCGCAGACCTCGTGAAGGACGTGCGCACCAAGAAGGGCCCGGTGTTCCGGCTCGTGAAGGTCATGGTAGAGAAGCTGGAGTTCGTGATGCCGCCGCAGGATGGCGCGCATCTCAAGGACCGTTTCCGCCAGGCCCTGCTGGGTCATCCCTAAGTTGGGTCATCCCTAGGAGGCTCCCATGACCGACTACGCTCCCTTCCCGCTGATCGATCTCTCCGGCGGTCCCCGGGAGCGGGGTCGGATCCATGGCAAGGCCGCCGCCGATCGTCTGCGGCGCGGCGCGAAGATGTACGCCGAGTCGCTACTCAAGTCGGGGGTCGACTGGAAGGAACTGGAGCGGCGCGCCGAGGCGATGGTGCCGCTGATCGACAGGTTCGATCCGACCTACACCGAGGAAATGCGCGGCATCGCCGAGGGGGCGAACGAGCCTTTCGCCGCCGTCGTGCTGATGAACGCCCGCACCGAGATGGTGGTCGCCGCCCGCAAGCAGCAGGCCGCCAAGCACTTCCCCGACGGCTGCACTGCGGCGCTCGCTCTGCCCGAGGCCAGCGCCGACGGCGTGCTGCTGCACGGCCAGAACTGGGACTGGCGTTCGGAATGCGCCGAGAACGGCGTGGTGCTGCGCATCCGCCGCGACGACGGGCCCGACATCCTGACCTTCACCGAAGCGGGCGGTCTCGCGCGCTCGGGCCTCAACTCGGCCGGCATCGGCCTCACCGCCAACGCGCTGGAATGCGAGCGCGACTACCAGCGCGGCCCCGGCGTGCCGCTGCCGTTCATCCGCCGCAAGGTGCTGGAAGCCAGCCACCTCGCGCTGGCGGTACAGACGATCGTGTCGACACCCAAGCCCGGCTCCAACCACATGGCGGTGAGTCACTGCGGCGGTGAGGCCTTCGGCTTCGAGTGCGCGCCCGACGAGACCTTCTGGATCGCGCCCGACCGCGGCCTCTACGTGCACGCCAATCACTGGATTTCCGATTCGGCCCGCGCCCGCGTGAAGGACACCGGCCTCGCCGAGACGCCGGACTCGATCTATCGCGACAAGCGCGTGCGCGACCAGCTCTCGCCCAAGCACGGCAAGCTCACGCTGGAGGATTTCCGCCAGGCCTTCTTCGACGACTGGGGCACGCCCTACTCGGTGTGCCGCCCGCCGCGCCTCAATTCGCGCGGCGTTTCGACTGCGACCACGGCGATGATCCTGATGCGCCCGGCCGAGGGCCATCTCGAAGCCTGCCCGATGCCGGCGCTCAATCGCGCATTCACGACCTACACGCTGACGCCGGATCGCACGGCGCAGAAGCAGGCGGCGGAATAGATATCCGTCGTCCTGAGCGCAAGCGAAGGACCTGGCTTCGCGATCAAAGGACTCCGCACATTGCGAGTGGGAGATCCTTCGCTCCGCTCAGGATGACAAGAAAAGACGACGGAAGGTCAGCCCGGATACCAGGACGGCTTGCGCTTCTCGCGGAAGCTGGCGAGGCCCTCGGTGGCTTCGTCCTGCTGGCGGGTGCGGGCGTGTTCGTCGATCAGGTCGCGCAGTTCGCCCTCGTCGATGAAGGCACGCGCCGAAGCGAGCGAGCGAAGCTTGGTGGCCGTCGTCGCGCGCGGCGCGTTCATCAGCACGGACTCGACGATCTTCTCACCGGCTTCCGCCAAGCCACCCGTCGGACAGACTTCGTGTACCAGGCCGAGGCGCCGCGCTTCGTGGGCGCCGAAGCGTTCGCCGGTCAGCGCGTAGCGCCGGGTCTGGCGCAGGCCGATCGCCTGGCAGAGCTGCGGCAGGATGATGCCGGCCATCAGGCCCCAGCGCGTCTCGCTGATCGAGAAGAGCGCATCCTCCTGCGCCACGACGACGTCGCAGGCCGCGGCAATGCCGGTGCCGCCACCGAAGCAGCCGCCCTGGATCAGCGCCAGCGTCGGGACCGGGCACGTATCGAGCCGCTTCACGGCCTCGGCGGTGAGACGGCTCACTTTCTCGTTCTCGGCAGGCGACTGGCTGGCGACGCCGGTGATCCACGACAGATCGGCGCCGGCCTGGAAGTGCTTGCCGTTGCCCCGCAGCACGACGATGCGCAGCCCGCCCTCGGCGCCCAGCGAATCCATCGCATCGTGCAGGCCCTGGATGAGATCGCCGTTGTAGGCGTTGTTCACCCTGGGGCGGTTCAGCGTGACGGTGGCCACGCCGCGGCGATCGATCTCCCAGAGAACCGTATCGTTGGCCATCGGCCTACTCGACCTTCAGGTAGCTGTCCTTGAGAGCGATCTTGCCGTCCTTCACCTCGTAGAGGTCGATGCCGTAGCGATCGAACGGCTTGCCGGCATGGTCGATGCCGGTGGAGCGGAAGGTGCCGAACAGCTTGTCGCCGGCGCGATGGATGCTCGCCTCCGAGAAACGGACCTCGCGATGCGCCGTGCTCTTGTCGGCGAAGTGCGCGCGCAGCGCTTCCTTGCCCTTCAGCACGCGTCCAGTCGGTCCGCCGCCGGCATTGAGGCGCCATTCGAAGTCTTCGGTCACGCAGTCGGCGATCGCATCGACATCGGCCTTGTTGAAGGCCTTGCCGAAGCGGCGGAACAGGTCGTCGATGGCGTCGGGCATTGGGTACTCCCTGGTTTACTTGAGCAGCGAGCCGAAGCAGAGCGCGATATCGTTCTTCACGCTGGCATCGGTGACGAGCGAGAGATCGGACCGCGCCGTCTTGCAGTCGGTCGCCGTGACTTCGATCTCGCGCGCCGGCACGTCACCGCGATAGCGAAGCTCGCGCGCGGCCGAACCGGCAGGATGAATCGTGAGGACGAGCTCGGGCGAGCCTTCAGGCAGGTCCTTCTTGTCGGGCGAGAATTCCTGCGTGGAAATGTTGGCCTCGTGGCCGGCGCCGCGCAGCGCCTTGACGGCTTCGTCCAGCTCCGGCCGAACGACGTCGCGGCACTTGACCCAGAAGGCCTGCACGAAAAGATCCGTCTCGGCGTCCATTGTCTCTCCCTGTGGTTTGGCGTCCTTGCTTGGAGCCGACCCTAGCACCTCCCACGGCGGCGGCGAGAATTTCTCGACGATGAAGTCGATGAAGGCCGTCACCTTGGGCGCGAGATGGCGGCGGTGCGGGTAGACCGCATGGATCGGGATCGGCTGCTCGGCGCGGAACTCTTCCAGCAGCGAGACCAGCTCGCCGTTCTTGATGGCGGTCGCCACCGTGAGGCGGGTCAGGCGCACGATGCCGAGCCCCTGCAGCGCCAGCCGCATCTGCGCCTCGCCCTCGGTGACGGCGACCCGTCCGCCGACCTCGATTTCGCGCACCTCGCCGTCGATGCGGAACGGCCAGCGGTTGAGATAGGTGCGGTCGCGCGAGACGATGCAGTTGTGGCGGGTCAGTTCCTCGGGGCGCTGGGGCACGCGACGCTTCGCCAGATAGGCGGGCGAGGCGCAGACCAGCCGCACGTCCTCGCCGATCTTGCGCGCCATGAAACTGGTGTCGGCCAGGCGCCCGATGCGGATGGCGATGTCGACACCCTCCTCGATCATGTCGACGACGCGGTCGGTCGGCATGAGTTCGAGCTGCAGCAGCGGGTAGCGCTCCAGGAATTCCGAGATGACCGGCGCGAGCTGGTGGGTGGAGAAGGCGAGCGACGTCGTGACCTTCAGCAGGCCGTGCGGCGTACCGCTCTGGCCGCTGATCTGGTTCTCCAGCGTCTCGATCTCGCCCACGATACGCCGCGCCGTGGCATAGAAGGCCTCCCCCTCCTCGGTGAGGTGGAGCGCCCGGGTCGTGCGCTGCAAAAGCCGGACGCCCAACCGGCTCTCCAGTCGGGTGACGAGCTTGCTGACGGCCGACGGGCTCAGCCCCAGGCTGGGTGCCGCGGCGGAAAAGCCTTTTGAATCAACGACCCGGACGAAGGCCGCCATCTCGCTTGCGTGGTCGATCATTGCGCCATTAATGAATTTTGTTCACTAGTGTTCGTCATACACTCCGTATTAATCGCCGGGAAGAACGGAATTATGTTCCTTTCATTCCTTTGGAGGTTCTTGCCATGTTCACGACGCCCTATCCCACCATCGCCGAACGTCAGGCTTTCGAAGCCCGTGCGCTGCGCATGCGCGGGGCAGCCGTGGCCGGCCTGATGCGCAACATCGCCCGCTGGGTCTCGGCAGCCGCCCGCTAAGGCAGGTATGCCTGGGGCTCCCGGTGGCCTCTGGGGCCAGTACGCCCGCTACAACCGGCTGGCCAACGAGACGCTTTACGCGGTCTGCGCCGGGCTCTCCGGCGCGGAATACCGCCGCGACCTCGGCGCCTTCTTCGGCAGTGTCCACGGCACGCTGAACCATCTGCTGCTGGGCGATCGAATCTGGATGACGCGGTTCGAGGGCGGCGAGCACGTCTCGACCAACCTGGGCGCACCCCAGTTCGAGGAGTTCGAAGCGCTCCGCGCCGAGCGCGAGCGTCTCGACCGCCACATCGAGCATTTCTTCGCGAACCTGCCGGCGGGCTTCGAGCGGGGCAGCGTTCGCTACGTCAACAATTCGGGCTTCGACACCGAGGATCCGTGGTCGGTGATCCTGCCGCATTTCTTCAATCACCAGACCCATCACCGCGCCCAGGTCCATACGCTGCTCTCGCAACTGGGCCACAAGCCGCCGGTGCTGGATCTGCATCGGGTGTTGCGGCCCGATCCGACGTGAGGCGGCATGAGCCTCATTGGAGAGCGCCACTCCAGTGGCGCTCTTCGGTGTCGACGAGACATGAGCGCCACTGGAGTGGCGCGCTCCAAGGCTAGTGTCGTGGCCTGGAGAGGGAGGCGCCCGCCGCCTTCAACAACACCGTCGCCGCTTCCCGCGCGGCCGCCGCGACCTTCGGATCGCCGCGCACGATGGCGGCGGCGATGGCGCCGTCGATCAGGATCTGCAGCTGCATCGACAGCGGTGCGGCGTCCTTGATGCCGATCCGTTCGAGAAGTTCCTGAAACCAGGCCCGCCGCTGCTCCTTGAACGCGAGCGCGATCTTGTTGGCGGCATGAGCCGGCTCCTTGAGCTCGGCGACGGCATTCACGAAGGGACAGCCGCGGAACACGCCGGTCGCGATGGTGCGCTCCAACCGGTCGAAGGCGCCCAGGATCTGCTCCATCGGCGGCCGGTCCGACGGCGGCGCGGGCCGCAGCCGCCGCGACAGGTAGGCCACGATCAGGTCGTCCTTCGACGGAAAGTGATTGTAGAGCGTGCGCTTGCTGATGCCGATCTCGGCCGCGATCGTGTCGACGCCCACGGCGCGGATACCCTGGCCGTAGAACAGCCGGTCTGCCGTATCGAGGATGCGCTCCTGCATCGCTGCCCTGCTGGCCGCTCTCGCCATGATGCCTTGACCCTCTTCCGGCGCCGACCTTAAGGTACACAGGTCTGTGTAATCAAGGTGGAGGCGCGCCGTGGCTATCCTAAAGGAATTGCGCCCGGTCATGCCGATCCTGATCGGGGCCTCGGTCATGCTGAGCCTCGGCATGGGCGTGCGCCAGAGTTTCGGGCTGGTGATGCCGTCGCTGACGCGCGACATCGCCCTGACCGTCTCCGATTTCGCCCTGGCCATGTCGGTCCAGAACCTCGCCTGGGGCTTCCTGCAGCCGGTCGCTGGCGCGCTGGCGGTGCGGCTCGGCTTCCGAATCATCATGGTTTCAGGGGCCGCGCTCTACGTGGCAGGGCTTGCCGTGTTTGCGATGGCCGGCGGCATGACCGGCGTGATGCTGGGCGGCGGCGTGCTGATCGGCATGGCGCTGGCCTGCACCGCCTCGGCGATCTCGCTGGCCGTCGGTGCCCGCGCCGTTCCGGCCAAGATGCGCAGCCTCGTGCTGGGCGCCATCACCGCCACCGGCTCGCTGGGCGCACTGCTGTCGGCTCCGCTCGGCCAGATGCTCACGACCGAGCATGGCTGGCGCGCCGGGCTGCTGGGTTTTCTAGCTCTCACCGTGTTCATGCTGCCGGCGGCCTGGATCGCCGGCCGCGTCGATCGCCTGAGTCCGCCGACGCCCGCGACGGGCGACATCAGCGCCGCTTCGCCGCGCGTGGCGCTCGCGGCCGCGCTGCGCAATCCGTCGTTCCTGGTGATGACGGCCGCCTACTTCGTCTGCGGCATGCAGCTCCTGTTCATCACCACGCACCTGCCGTCCTATCTCGCGATCTGCGGCATGGACCCGTCGCTCAGCGCCGGTGCGCTGGGCGCCATCGCCCTGTTCAACGTGTTCGGCAGCCTCTTCTTCGGCTGGGCCGGCGGCCATTGGTCGAAGCTCGGCCTGCTGGGCGGCATCTACATCGCCCGCTCGATCGTGCTTGCCTGCTACTTCGTGATGCCGCCGACGCCGGCCAGCACGCTGGTCTTCGCCTCGGCCATGGGATTCCTGTGGCTGGGCGTCGGCCCGCTGGTCGCGGGATCGGTGGTCGAGATGTTCGGCCTGCGCTGGCAGGCAATGATCCAGGGCGTTGCCTTCATGAGCCATCAGGTCGGCAGCTTCGTGGGTGCCCTGGGCGGCGGTCTGCTGTTCGACGCGCTGGGCTCCTACGACCTCGCCTGGCGCCTCGGCGTCGCGCTGGGCCTCACCGCCGGTCTGGTGCAGGTGACGTTCGCCCTGATGCGCCCGCCACCCGCGCCGAGACCTATTCTGGTTTGAACTCCGGTTTGATGTCCTGCTTGCGCCACTTGAACCGCAGCTCGGCCAGCCCGACGCTCAGCACGTAGAAGACCGGCGTGAAGATCAGGCCGAAGATCGTCACGCCCAGCATGCCGGAGAACACCGCGGTGCCCAGCGACTGGCGCATCTCCGCGCCGGCGCCGGTGCTGATGACCAGCGGCACCACGCCCAGGATGAAGGCCAGCGACGTCATCAGGATGGGCCGCAGGCGCGTCTTCGACGCGGTCACCGCCGCATCGAAGCGGTTCATGCCCTGCTCGTGCGCCTGCTTGGCGAACTCCACGATCAGGATGGCGTTCTTGGCCGCGAGGCCGACCAGCACGACCAGGCCGATCTCGACCAGGACGTTGCGGTCGAGTCCGCGGATGTTCACGCCGATCATGGCTGCGAGGATGCACATCGGCACGATCAGGATGACGGCCAGCGGCAGCAGCCAGCTTTCGTAGAGCGCCGCCAGCAGCAGGAAGACGAAGAGCACCGCGAGGCCGAAAGCCAGGATCGCGGTGTTGCCGGCCAACTTCTCCTGCAGCGCGATCTCGGTCCATTCGAAGCCGAAACCCGACGGCAGCACCTTCTCCGCCAGCCCTTCCATCGTGGCAATGCCCTGGCCCGACGAGAAGCCGCGTTGCAGGGCGACCTGCACCTCGGCCGCCGGATAGAGGTTGTAGCGCGCCACGCGATAGGGGCCGGTGATGTCCTCGAAGGTCGCGACGGCGCCGATCGGCACCATCTCGCCCGAGACGCTGCGCGTCTTGAGATTCTCGACGTCGCGCAAGGTGAGGCGATAGGGATTGTCGGCCTGCACCGTCACGCGGTAGGTGCGGCCCAGAATGTTGAAGTCGTTGACGTAGGCCGAGCCCATGTAGGCCGACAGCGTCTCGAACACGCGCGCGATCGGCACACCCAGCTGCTCGGCCTTGGTCCGGTCGATGTCGGCGAAGATCTGCGGCGTGCGCGTGTTGTAGAGCGTGAAGGCCTGGGTCAGGCCCGGCGCCTGCCCTGCCGCCCCGGCGAGCGCCCAGGTGGCGCCCTCCAGCGCCGTCAACCCGCGCGAAGCGCGGTCCTGCACGTAGCCCTTGAGGCCGCCGCCCGTGCCGATGCCGGGCACGGAGGGCGGCTCGAGGACGAACACGAAGGCCTCGCGCAGCGCGAACATCTGTCCGCGGAGGTCGGCCAGGATCATGTCCTTGGTGATGCCCGGCCGCTCCTTGAAGGGCTTCAGGGTCACGAAGATCACGCCCGTGTTGGGCGCGTTGGTGAAGGTCGCGCCGTCGAAGCCGACGAACGAGACCGCGTTCGCCACACCCGGCCGCGACATGATGATTTCGCTCGCCTTGCGCACGAGGGCGTCCGACCGCTCGAGCGTCGAGCCGGCGGGAAGCTGCATGGCCGCGATCAGGTAGGAACGGTCGAGCTGCGGTACCAGGCCGGTCGGGGTCGACACGAGGCGGTTCTGGGTGAGCGCCAGCAGGCCGGCATAGATCACCAGCATGATGAAGCCCATGCGGATCAACCGCGCCGTCATGCGGCCGTAGAAGTTCGACAGCGCGTCGAAGCCGCGGTTGAACTGGCGGAAGAACCAGTGGACCGGCCAGGCGAGCCGTTCCAGCAGACCGGGCTTGGGCTTCTCGACATGCGACAGGGCATGCGTCTTGAGCAGCAGCGCGGCCATCGCGGGCGACAGCGTCAGCGACACGAAGGCCGAGATCGCGGTCGAGGCGGCGATGGTGATGGCGAACTGCTTGTAGAAGGTGCCCTGCAGGCCGGTGATGAAGGCGGTCGGCAGGAACACCGCGATCAGGACCAGCGAGATCGCGATCAGCGCGCCGCCGACCTCGTCCATCGTCTTGTGCGCCGCCTCCTTGGGCGACATGCCCTGGGTCAGGTAGCGCTCCACGTTCTCGACCACGACGATGGCGTCATCCACGACGATGCCGATCGCCAGCACAAGGCCGAACAGCGACAGCGTGTTGAAGGAGATTCCCACCGCGGCCATCACGGCGAACGAGCCGATCAGCGAGACCGGAATGGCGAGGATCGGGATGATCGCCGCGCGCCAGGTCTGCAGGAACAGGATGACGACGATGACGACGAGGATCACGGCCTCGAACAGAGTCGTGATGACGGCGTCGACCGAGGCCTGGATGAAGGTCGTGGGATTGTAGACGATCGTATAGTCGAGGCCGGACGGGAAGCTCTTCTTCAGCCGCTCCATCTCCGCGATGATGGCGTCCGAGGTGGCGAGCGCGTTGGATCCCGGCCGCTGGAAGATGCCGAGCGCGGTCGCCGTCTTGTTGTCGAGATAGGCGTTCAGTGTGTAGTCCTGCGCGCCCAGCTCGACGCGGGCGATGTCGCGGAGGCGGGTCACCGATCCGTCGGGCTCGGCGCGGATCACGATGTTCTCGAACTGGTCGGGCGAGCTCAGCCGCCCCAGCGTGCGCACCGACAGGGTGAACCCGCCCGGCGACACGGCCGGGGCCTGGTTGACCGCGCCGGCGGCGACCTGGAGGTTCGCCGCCCGCAGCGCCAGCACGACCTCGCCGGCCGTCAGGTTGCGCGCGGCGACGCGGGCCGGGTCGAGCCAGATTCGCATCGAGTAGTCGCGGCCGCCGAACACGAGCACGTTGCCGACGCCGTCGACGCGGGTCAGCACGTCCTTCACGTAAAGCGTGGCGTAGTTGGAGATGTACTGCTGGTCGCGGCTGCCGTCCGGCGAGACCATGTGCACGACCATCATCAGGTCGGGCGAGGCCTTGCGGACCACGATGCCGAGACGCTGCACGTCCTCGGGCAGGCGCGGCTGGGCCACCGCGACGCGGTTCTGCACCAGCACCTGGGCCTGGTCGATGTCCACGCCGGGCTTGAACACGACGTTGATCGAGAGGCGCCCGTCACCGGTCGACTGCGACTCGATGTAGAGCATGTCGTCGACGCCGTTGACCTCGAGCTCGATCGGGGTGGCAACCGTCTCGGCGATCACCTCGGCGGACGCGCCGGGATAGGTCGCGGTGATGTTGACGGTCGGCGGCGCGATCTCGGGATATTCCGCCACGGGAAGCCCGCGCTGGGCGATGAAGCCCACGATCACGATGATGACCGAGAGGACCGACGCGAAGATCGGCCGGTCGATGAAGAAATGGGAAAAACGCATGACGGGCCCTTACCCGGCCTTCGCAGTGATCTCGGCCTTCTGAGGCACGACCTTGGCGCCTGGCCGGACCATGGGATTGGCGAGGCCGTCGAGTACCACCTTGTCGGTGGGCGTGAGGCCGGTGCGGATCACGCGCAGGCCGTCGACCAGCGTGCCCAGGGTCACGGGCTTGGCCTGCACGACGTCGCCCGGGCCCACGACGAACACGATCTTGCGCGCCTGGTCGGAGATGATGGCCGAGTCGGGAATCAGCAGCGCGTCGTACTCGCCGCCGAACAGTTGCAGGCGGCCGAAGATGCCGGGCGTCAGGAGCTGGTCCTTGTTGTCGACCAGGGCGCGGACGCGGATCGTGCCGGAGCGCGCGGTCATCGCGTTGTCCACGAAGTCGACCTTGCCGGTGCGCTTCCACTCGGTCTCGTCGGAAAGCCGGATGCGGACGGGATTGGCGCCGTCGCGCGAGGAGGCGAGCGCTCCCGACAGGATCAGGCGGCTGTAGCGGAGATGGTCGGCCTCCGAGATGTCGAAGACGAAGCGGATGGGGTCGAGCGTCACGATCGTGGCGAGCAGGGTGGCGCCGGTCTGCCCCCCCGAGATCAGGTTGCCGGCATCGACCTTGCGGTCGGAAATGCGGCCGGCGATCGGCGCCGTCACATTCGTCCACTCGAGGTTCAGCTGGGCGTTGCGCAGCGCGGCCTCGGCCGACTTCAGCTGGGCGCGGGCGACGGCGAGCGTCGACTTGCGCGAATCCTGTTCCGCCTCGGTGATGGTGCGCGAGGCGATCAGCGACGCGCCGCGGCCGACCTGCAGCTCAGCAAGATCGACCTGGGCCTTGTTGCGCGCGACCTCCGCCTCCGCCGATTCGACCGCGATCTCGTAGGGACGCTTGTCGATGGTGAAGAGCGGATCGCCGACCTTGACGATCTGGCCGTCGCGGAAATCGATCTTGTCGATGAAGCCCGAGACGCGCGCGCGGACTTCCACGGAAGCGACGGCCTCGAAGCGGCCGGAATATTCGTCCCACTGGGTCACCCGCTTGGCGACCGGTTCGGAAACCCCGACCGGCATGGCCGGGGGGCCGCCCTGGGCGAAAGCTGCGGATGAAAATGCCAAGAGGCTGAGGCTGGCGAAAGCCAGCAGGCGGCGACGTACGGACACTTGGACTCCCCCGCGAACAATTCTGCGTCGCGAAGTCGACATGTGGTTGCCTCATTGGGCGGTGTCAATTGCTCCCGGAGTAACCGACACACTTCCAGGGAACGCCCTTTTCACCAGCCTTTGTAGGGTAAAGCGGCATTCAGTGCCGGCGGACGGGCGAAGATGGCGGAATGTTCGCTGCGGAACACAGGAAGGCTCCGTGCGTTGAGCTTGGTGGCGAGCGCGTGGTCGCGTGTCGGCTTGCGCGTATGTAGAGGGGGCCGGCTTCTTGTTGACGTTCGCCAAGGCATCTCCGGCTCGCATTGCCGTCATTGCTGTCATTCTCGTCGCGATCGCGGCGATCGCCGTCTACGGGTTGGTCCTTCGCGACCCCAAGTCACCGCCCACGGCAGCGGCCCCGCCGCCGGCTGAAGTCGGCATTGCGACCCTGGTATCCGCCGATGTGCCCCTGCCTCTCCTCTATGCTGGTCGCGTAACCGGCTTCCGCGTGGTCGAGATCAGATCGCAGGTCGGTGGATTTCTGCTGAAGCGCGAGTTCACCGATGGCGAGGCGGTCAAGGCGGGCGATGTTCTCTTTCGCATCGATCCGCGCGGCTATGAGGCCGCCCTGGCGCGCGCCAAGGCGCAGGTGGCCCAAGCGCAGGCGACACTGACCCAGGCGACCGAGAACTTCAGCCGGGTCGAGGGCCTGGCCGCGCGGCAGGTCTCCACGCAGAAGGCGCTCGAGGATGCGACGGCCGCGCGCGAGCAGGCAACCGCGGCGCTGGCGTCGGCCAAGGCCGATGTCCAGACCGCCGAACTCAATCTCGAATACACCGTGATCAAGGCGCCGATCGCGGGCCTCACCAGCATCGAGGCCTCGCCGCCCGAGGGCACGCTCGTCCAGCCGCAGCAGACCGTGCTGACGCGGATCACCCAGCTCGATCCCGCCTACGTCTATTTCACGACCACCGACGGCGAATTGCGTGAACTGACGGAAATCAACCGCCAGCGCGCCAAGCCGCTGACCGAGGATGACGTCACCGTGAAGCTGCGCTTCGGCAATGGCGACGTCTACCCGTTCGATGGCCGGGTCGACATCAGCTCCAGCATCGTCGATCCCCGCACCGGTACGGTCCAGATCCGCGCCGTCTTTCCCAACGAGAAGCGCGGCTTGCTGCCCGGCCAGTTCGTGCGGGTCGAGATCATCGGCGTGACCATGCCGAATGCGGTGCTCGTTCCGAAGACGGCGATCGTGCAGGGACCGCAGGGAGCGGCCGTCTACGTGCTCGATGCCAGCGACGTGGCGCAGGCCCGCCCCGTCCAGCTGGACCGCGAGGTCGAGAAGGGGTGGATCGTGAAGAGCGGCCTCAAGGCCGGGGAGCGGGTCGTCATCGACGGCGTCATCCGCGTCCGGCCCGGCGTCAAGGTAAAGCCGGTCGACGCATCGACGGCGCCCGCCGCCCCGGCGGCGGCGCCTGGCGCGGGCGGGACCAGGCCGTGATCTCGAAGTTCTTCATCGACAGGCCGGTCTTCGCCAGCGTCCTGTCGATCGTGATCGTGCTTGCCGGTCTCGTGGCCATGCGGGCGCTGCCGATCTCGCAGTATCCGCAGATCGTGCCGCCCGACGTGGTGGTGACGGCGAGCTACCCCGGCGCGACGGCGGAGACCATCTCCTCGACCGTCGCGGCGCCGCTCGAGCAGCAGATCAACGGCGTCGAGCGGATGATCTACATGCGCTCGACCTCGACCGGCTCCGGCACGATGAGCCTGACCGTCAGCTTCGAGATCGGTACCGATCCCGACCAGAACGCCATCAACGTCAACAATCGCGTGCAGCGCGCGCTGCCGCTGCTGCCGGCCGAGGTCGCGCGGCAGGGCGTCGTCGTCCAGAAGCGGTCGTCGTCGATCCTGATGGTGATGACCATGTCGTCGCCCGACCGGCGGTACGACACGGTGTTCATCAGCAACTACGCGCTGGTCAACGTGATCGACGAACTGCGCCGCCTGCCGGGCGTCGGCGACGCCGCCCTGTTCGGCGCCTCGGACTATTCGATGCGCGTCTGGCTGCGACCCGACAAGCTCGCGCAGTACAATCTGACGCCGGGCGACGTCGCGGCCGCGATCCGCGAACAGAACTCGCAGTTCGCGGCGGGACGGTTCGGTGAGGAGCCGATGAAGAACCCGCAGGAGTTCACCTATTCGGTGACGACGCCGGCGCGGCTGGTCGATCCCACCCAGTTCCAGAACATCATCATCCGCTCCGACGAGATCGGCGGTGCGCTGCGCCTCAAGGACGTTGCGAGGGTGGAGCTGGGCGCGCTGACCTACGGTTTCTCCGCGATCTTCAACGGCGCCCCCGCGGTGCCGATCGGTGTCTACCTGCAGCCCGGCGCCAACGCACTGCAGGTCGCGCAGTCGGTGCAGGACACGATGCAGCGCATTTCTAAGCGCTTTCCCGAGGGACTGCGTTACGACGTGCCGTTCAACACCACGCGCTTCGTCGAGGTCTCGATCGAGGAGGTGGTCATCACCTTCATCGAGGCCATCGTCCTCGTGGTGCTGGTCGTGTTCCTGTTCCTGCAGAACGTGCGGGCGACGATCATTCCGGTCATCGCCATCCCGGTATCGATCGTCGGTACCTTCGCCGGCATGTACCTGCTGGGCTTCTCCATCAACCTGCTGACCCTGTTCGGGCTGGTGCTGGCGATCGGCATCGTCGTGGATGACGCGATCGTGGTGCTGGAGAATGTCGAGCGGATCATGTCCACCGAGGGCAAGAGCCCGCGCGACGCGGCGGTCCAGGCGATGCAGGAGGTGACCGGTCCGGTCATCGCCATCGTGCTGGTCCTCTGCGCCGTCTTCATCCCGGTATCCTTCCTGGGCGGACTGGCGGGTGAGCTCTATCGCCAGTTCGCGGTGACCATCGCCGTGTCGGTGGTGATCTCGGGCATCGTGGCGCTCACGCTCACGCCGGCGCTCGCGGCGCTTATCCTGAAGCCCGGCCACGAGAAGCCCGGATGGTTCTTCTCCAGGTTCAACAGGGGCTTCGACTGGGTGACCGAGCGTTACACGGGCGGCGTTTCGTTCCTGCTGAAGAGGGTCGTCGTCGGCCTCGCGGGGGTCGCGGTCATCATCGGCGCGACCGTGTACCTGTTTCAGAAGGTGCCGGGCGGGCTCGTGCCCAACGAGGACCAGGGCTATGTCTTCCTGGTGACCGCCCTGCCGCCCGCCGCCTCGCTCACGCGTACGCGCGCGGTGACGGCCAAGGCCACCGAGGAGCTGGGCAAGAACCCGGCCGTCGCGAATGTCGTCACATTCTCGGGCTTCGACCTGCTCTCCGGCGCGCAGAAGACGAATTCGGGAATCTCCTTCGTAACGCTGAAGGACTGGTCCGAGCGCAAAGAGCCGGCGCAGGATGCCCGTAATCTCGCGCCGTCGCTCGCCGGCCTGAACACGCACTTCCGAGATGGCGTCGTCATCGGCTTCAACCCGCCGCCCATCCAGGGCATGAGCACGACCGGCGGCTTCGAATTCTACCTGCAGGACCGGTCCGGCGGTTCGCTGGCGAGCCTCGCGGAGGCGGCCAACAAGGTCGTGGCCGCGGCGGCGAAGCATCCCGAGCTGGCGGGCGTCTCCACGACATTCTCCACGAGCGTGCCGCAGTACCGGATCGACGTCGACCGCGACAAGGCGAAGGCCCTCGGCATTCCGATCAACTCGATCTTCGACACGATGCAGAGTTCGTTCGGCAATCTCTACGTCAACGACTTCACCCTGTTTGGCCGCACCTACCGCGTCAGCCTGTCGTCCGAGCCCGACTTCCGCGAGCGGCCGGAAGACCTGCGGCACGTCTTCGTCAAATCCGACAAGAACGTCATGGTGCCGCTGAACGAGCTGGTGACGGTCACGCGCATCGTCGGCCCCGACACGGTCGACCGCTTCAACATCTTTCCCGCCGCCAAGATTCTGGGTGGTCCGGCGCCGGGCTATTCCTCGGGCCAGGCGATCGCGGCCATGCAGAAGGTCGTGGCCGAAACGCTGCCCGGCGACTACACGATCGGCTGGACCGGTTCGGCCTACCAGGAACTCGCCACCCAGGGCACGGGAGGCCTGGGCTTCGTGTTCGGCCTGGTGATGGTCTTTCTGATCCTGGCGGCGCAGTACGAGCGCTGGTCGTTGCCGCTTGCCGTCCTGACCGCCGTACCCTTCGCGGTGTTCGGCGCGCTGCTGGCGGTCTGGATCCGCGGCCTCGAGAACGACGTCTACTTCCAGATCGGCCTCATCACCCTGATCGGCCTCGCCGCCAAGAATGCCATCCTGATCGTCGAATTCGCGTCCCAGCGCCACCGGCAGGGCCTCTCTGCCTATGACGCGGCAATGGAGGCGGCCAGGCTGCGTTTCCGGCCGATCATCATGACCTCGCTCGCCTTCATCCTGGGTGTAGTGCCGCTCGCCATCAGCAGCGGCGCGGGCTCGGCCAGCCGCCATTCCATTGGCACCGGCGTGATCGGCGGCATGCTGGCCGCGACCTTCATCGCCATCCTCTTCGTCCCGCTCTTCTTCCGCCTGCTGACGCGGGGTCGCAAAGACGGGGTGAAGCCACCGGAAGCGAAGCCTTAGCGCTATTTGTCATCCTGAGCGAAGCGAAGGATCTCGCGCCGGCAACGGAGTCGTCTGCTCGCTCGGCAAGGTCCTTCGCTTCGCTCAGGACGACCGGCATTTTCGCCTGCTATCATCCGCCGATGAAGATCAAGAAATTCGGCACGCCGCTCAAGCGCTCTGCCGTGAAGCTGATGATGCTGGGCTCGGGCGAGCTCGGCAAGGAAGTCGTCATCGAAGCGATGCGCTTCGGCATCGAGGTCATCGCCTGCGACCGCTACGCCGATGCGCCTGCCATGCTGGTCGCCAACAGCGCCTATGTGTTCGACATGCGCGACGGCGAGGCGATGCGCTACGTCGTCGAGACGGTGAAGCCCGACTTTATCGTCCCCGAGATCGAGGCCATCGCCACCGACACGCTGGTCGAGCTGGAGAAGGAGGGCTGGACCGTCATCCCGACGGCGCGTGCCGCCCAGCTCACCATGGACCGCCGCGGCATCCGCAAGCTCGCCGCCGAGAAGCTCAAGCTGCCGACCTCGCCGTATCGCTTCGCCGCCAGCCTCGAGGAGCTGCAGGCGGGCGCGGCGGCGGTGGGCTTTCCCTGCTTCATCAAGCCCACCATGTCGTCGTCCGGTCATGGGCAGAGCGTCGCGCGCAAGCCGGCCGACGTGGCCAGGAGCTGGAAGATCGCGATGGAAGGCACGCGCGCCAGCACCGGCCTCGTCATCGTCGAGGGCGCCATCGACTTCGACTACGAGATCACGTTGCTCACCGTACGTCACGACGGCGGCTTCGGCTTCTGCGAGCCGATCGGCCACATCCAGGTCGACGGCGACTATCGCGAAAGCTGGCAGCCGCACGCCATGTCGAAGACGGCGCTGCGCAAGGCGCGCGACATTGCGAAGAAGGTCGTGAACGAACTGTGTGGCGCCAGGGGACGCGGCCTGTTCGGCGTCGAGATGTTCGTGAAGGGCGACACGGTGTGGTTCTCCGAACTGTCGCCGCGCCCGCACGACACCGGCATGGTGACGATGGTCTCGCAGAACATGAGCGAGATGGAGCTGCACGTGCGCGCCATCCTCGGCCTGCCGATCCCCGAGATCACCTGCCAGCCCGGCGCTTCTGTTCCAGTGCTCGGCGACGGCAATCTCAAGGACCCAACCTACACCGGCATCGCCAAGGCGCTCGCTGCACCGGGAACGTCGGTGCGAATCTTCGGCAAGCCCGAGGTGAAGGGCCATCGCCGCATGGCGGTCGCACTGGCGACCGGCCGCACCGTCAAGGACGCCCGCCGCAAGGCGATGGCGTCGGCCAGGCAGATCAAGGTCGGGTAGTCATTCATCCTCCTCTCCCCCTATCGGGGGAGAGGAGGATGAATGACTACCCGACCTTGATC